>NZ_CP029289.2:662500-993750 GCF_003201835.2 Acidianus brierleyi
CTTATTTCGAATGGCAATAACGTCCATAATGGCCCATTATTGAATATACTCCTTAGTTCGTAAACCCAGTTAGAACCAGAAGCTGTTATAGGACTTACGCTATAGTACCATGTTATTGACTGCGGTATTATTGTTACTAAAGTAATAATGACAAACATGCCAATTAGTGTTATGATAGCTGATGTAAAGAGAAGCTTTTTGCTTTCTGTCTTATACGCTATGGAATATAGAGTAATAGGTAAAAGTATGCCTATCAGAACTAACCCTATCCAGAATTGTGGAGCATATGTGCCAGTAATTAGTAGTGAAGCCCATGGGCTACTTTCTTGATTTGTAGCTGTTAACCATATCCACCATAACATTAAGAAACCTATAGATATTACAGAAAGAAGTCCATCCCTAGCTAAAACTTTATATATAGAATCTTTATCATCGCTTGGATCTATATAATTTTTGCCGTAAGCCTTTGTTGATTGAGGTACTGGCGTAGGCATAACAATAGAGGTCGGTCTTTTTATCCAATCATAAAGTATGGTCATGAATGATATCATAGCAATTCCTCCATAAAACGATAGAACTACAAACAGAATTGGTGTAAATGCTCCAAATTCTTCTACCCATGTAGATAAATAGCCAAATACAGAACCTAAATTAGCATCTAAAATTAATTCAGCTAAGATAGCATATCCAACTATTAATGCATCTATATCTACCACTATTTTTAACATTCCAGGTATTTCAAACTGTGTTTTACCAGACAACCATTCTAGAAACCGATTTATCGGACCTCCCTTGTTTTCTTCTTTAATCTTTTCTCCAATGAGTGCTAATATCTCAGCTATAATTCCTATACCTACTAACGCATATAATACACCGTTCCATGCTATTCTTGATGTATCTCTAAAGCTTAGATATATGAACATAGCAGCTGCAGGCTTGTATGTTGATGAAAATACCATTATCCAGCCAGGAATTAGTACCGCCAACGCTAGCCATTCAGTTCTTAATTTAATTTTATTGAAAGGGTTTCTTTCCTGGTGATTCTTATTAAATAATTCGTAAAGCGAGTTATATGTACTAACTCCTGTTCCAATTACTCCAAAGAACATATATCCTATTACTAGTAATCCCCACGGTATCGGAGCGTTATTTGGTTCTGTAAACGTTACATTACCGTTAAACCATGCCATTGGGTTCATACTAGTTCCATATAATAGTATTCCTCCACCTATTAGTATAAATATTATAGTCCATGTAATTAAAATCTTATTCATGAATTATCACCACCATTTTGAGACACATATCTTTGAGTCTGCTTATTAAATACATAAAATACCTTTGGTTGTACATTAAGTTGTGGATTAAGTACAACCGCTTGTCCTGTATTTACAAGGATACTAACCTCACTATTAGGATCATCAAGGCATCCAAATACTCTAGCTCCTCCTGGGCAAGTTCTTACACAAGCTGGCGTATGTGTGTTATCTGGAGCAGTACCATAACAAAATGTACATTTATCGACATGAGGAACTACATGAATTTCATTGTCTCCATATACTTCCTTTGCTTTTTGAATATCCTCATATGTATAGAAATATCTAGCTCCATATGGACAAGCTTCAACACAATATAGGCAGCCCATACATTTGTACTCGTCTACAACAACTATTCCTCCATCTACTATTTGTGTAGCTCCAGTAGGACATACATAATAACAAGGAGGATTTTCACATTGCATACATAATCTTGGTACAAACATTCTTTGTGAGTTTGGATACTCTCCTATTTCTAAATCCTCTACATGAGTTCTCCATAGATCTTCCCAAAACGGTGTTTCGTTTTCTATAGTGCATGCTGCCACACAAGCATCACATCCTAGACATTGATCTACTCTAACTACGAATCCCCAATGTTCACACGATCTTGTATTTCCGAATTTAGAATATGGATTTATTAATTGATTTTTTTCAAGTATATTTGAATTGGACATTTTTATCACCATGTATTAAAAATTGAATAAAAACAATTAACTTTGTTCATATTTATCCCAATCTGTAGAATTAATTTTCGTATTTGGTGTAACTACAACTTCTGAAGGTAAAGTATTAGGAGTTTGCGCGGTGGCTATTGTAGTAGCTTCTTGTATTTCATCAGGAGTTGCTTTCCTAACATATACTGTATATTGTTCTGCTTGTCTAAATCCTCCTAACGGATTATAACTTTCTGGCCACAGCTCGCTTACCGGTTTATTTCCTGTATTTTCTATTGCATTTATTGCAGTAGTTAATGCTGGATTTCTTTGACCATAAGGTTCTGGTACTCCTATAGTATCTGGCCTTATCCATTGCGTAATATGTGCCCTTATAGTTAACTGTGGATATTTCCCATCGGAATCAGGTAATTTCCATCTAACTATAGTTATCCAATCCCCTTCATTTATACCTAATTGAGACGCTGTAATAGGATTAATCCATGCCATCTGTGAAATATTTTTATGGTAGCTACTACTTGATATTGCCATTAGGAGCGGATTATCTGTACTTGATGTATATGCAAATTGAGGTACTTTATATTCTATAAAGAACATCTCTGGAGGTGTCGGTTTAAATGCAGGATCATTATATGGTGGTGTAGGTTCTACAAATATTCCAGGCGTTACCGCATAACCACCATTCCAATATGGCGGAATATATGCTATTAATGGATCCCATATAGGATTATAACCAAATGTTTTGATAACGTAATAATACAGTGTTGTAGAATAAATTTCTATTCTTCCAGTAGGAGAGGCTACAGGTAAATTCCAAGGTATTCTTTCGTTATTATTAAAATATTCGTCTACAGTAGTTACAATGAATACTCCATTATTTCTTAAAGTTTCAGTAATCTGTTCTGATGGAATATTTAATTTCTTTGACAAATAGTTTACTTTAGCTTCTCTCCAAGCCTTAGCTGTAAAGCTACCCCATGGTGGATAACCATTATTTTTAATTAGATAATTCTGATATTCTGGCATTTCGGATGCTATAATTTGCTTGAAAACTTCTTTATCGATGGATTTTGAGTTGGCCATCCATTCCACATAGCCATCCCCAGCTTCTTTCCCTAGCATGTATGCAAACATAACAAATAAATCTAATCCGTTAGCGGTATTTGGATAGACCACTGGTATAGCTTGCCATCTTCCTCTCAAAGCGTAATCCATAGCTGGACCGTCTGCTCTGAAATCTTCATCTCTTTCTAGATATGTCACATCAGGTAATATTACATCAGCATAAAGTGTATCTTCGGTTGGCAAAATATTAATATCTATATAGAATGTATTTTCAAGAATGTTCCTGTATTGTTTCCAGAGAAAATTGAAAGGTGTACCTCCCCATGACATTACAGCCTTTGGCGTATAAGGCTTGCCGTTCCACATTACTTGTCCTTTCAATGCCTCATAAGCACCAGTATCTAAATACATCCCAAAAGTAGCTACCGGTGTTTTTCCTTGTTGCATAAGTGTTTGAGCATATGCGTATGATAATGCAGGATAACCAGTCTTCCAGAACTGCGGATTATTATAAGCATAAATTATTGCAAATATTGTAAGTAATTCTCCTGGCAAATCCACTAATGGTACGGATCCCAAGATTTCAGGTCTCTGCAAAAGTATTCCAGGTTTAGATGTTCCAGATTGTATGGCAGAGTTATATGCATTTATAACCTCTTTTACTCCTTCTCGGTATTGCCCAGAATATACCCATCCTCCTCTTATATCTATGTTTCCTGTTAGTGCCATTATTATGGCTGTAGCTCTTCTAAACTGTGGAGATAAATCAGACCAGAATCCTTTTAGACCACTAACTATATCCATGGGTTTAATTGTTGCTATTCTATATGCTACTTCTTTGATTAAATCCAAGGGGACGTCAGTTATTTGAGACGCATATTCTAGTGTATAATTGCTAACTCGATTAGCTAAGTGTTGAAACACTGTAGTAACTTGTTTATCATTATATTTGATTTGAGATAATTTTAGTGCAGGTCTTATCTGATTTCCGTTTACATCAAATTGATTTGTGTTAGAAAATGGAGGAATCTCTCTTACCTGGCCACTTATTTCATCGTATACATAAAAACCTCTTACTGTTCCGTCGGGCCAATCATCTTCAAGAAGTTTGAGAACTCCGTTTTCTTCATATGCTAAGAACGATGCATTAGTATAGTATCTTACAAAGTTATCATCATAATATCCATTCTGAATTATATAATTAATTATTGCCATAGCTAATGTAAGATCTGAACCGGGCTTGACTGGAACCCATAAATCAGATTTAGAAGCAGATTCACTCATTCTAGGATCAATAGTTATCATATATGCGCCATTAGCCAATCCTTCGCCTAATCTTACAGCTCTATTGACGAAAATCCCAGTAGGGAATCCGTTATTTCCCCAGACTGTTATAAGTGAAGAATGACTCATATCATCCATAAGATCTGAGGCGTGAAGATCAAATCCTCCAATTACAGTTCCGATAGGTTGTTGTTCAGAAAACATGCAAGATTGCATAGGCGTTCCATTAATATTGGGAATTTGAGTTCCTAGAGTAAATGGTATAAAATACCTTTTATAGTTAGCACATGGTAATGCTCCACCAACTAATAAAAATTCCCAAGGCTGTACGTTAAGCTCTTGAAGCTTTTGCATAATATAGTTAAATGCCTCTTCCCATGTGGCTTCCTTAAAAGCCCATGTTCCTTTAGGTCCTGTTCTTATTAACGGTGTCTTTATTCTATCTACGTTATATGTCCTAAATATTCCAGATCTTCCTCTTGGGCATATTTTTCCTTTATTCAGTGGAGAGAGAGGATTTCCATCTATTTCCATCGCTCTGATGTACCCATTTTTACTCTCTGTTGTGACTAGAACATCGCATGTTGATGAGCAAAATGCGCATACATTAGGAACATAAGAATACTGCCATCCCGGTTGAAGTATTTCGTCATCGATTGAATCTTGTGAAAATATATTAAATACAAAATTCTTTGACGCTGCGTACGCAGCACCTGCCGCTACAGCAACAGCTGCTGATATCTTTATAAAATCTCTTCTTGAAATTCTCACTCCATGGCTATTCTTACTCTGCATGTAGTTATCTACCTTTTTCGCATATAAGTTCTTTTTTATGTAAAATTTTTCGTTATTCACTTTAACCGAGTTAATTTTTTTATAAAAACAAAAAGAAGAATAATAAAGAAAACTGCTATAGTTACCTACTCAGAAAATTAAGGTATATAAAAATAAGTATTGTTAACAGTTAGAATATATAAATAAAATTAAGGAGATAAGAACTTTTGTTATTTATGTACACTCTTAAGTATGTGTTCTTTTCGACTGAATTATCCTTCATGGAAATGGAAACTTTTGAGATTTTAGTAGATTAACTATACCCAATCATCCTAATTTTGTTTTGCAAGAAATTTGATAATCTTTACCTAAGAAGGTTTTCATAAAGTAAGTAATTTTTTATATATTTCTAATAATTATACATCTAGGTATAGCATAGTCGTATAAGAACATACTTTCAATATCTTATGAGTAAGTTGTTTTTATCACTATGTTTATAATTTTTTAAACATGAATTTCTAGCACTTAAACATAATCTCTAAGAAAACTGAAGTAATTCATAAGACGACTCTTTGCTCAAGACTATATATGAATAGAAAAAAATATTTCTTATCTATATCTCTTTTACTTATGAGAAAAATATACGCAGTTGGAATATCCCCTTCCATTGAATTAATCACACTTAAAGCACTAGAGCTAATAAAGAAAGCACCAGTAGTACTAACTTATGATAGTGACTTTCCATTTTCCATGGAGGAAATATTAAAGGATAAAAAGATAGTTAAACTCAAGCCTAGCTTCAATGAACCTGACGTTATAGAGGAAAATATAAGAGTTTTGAAATCATTAGAGGAAGAATGGGGCGTATTTTTGGAGATAGGAGATCCAAGTATAAGGAATCCATTGTTTTACCACATTTTAGGCGGATATAAGGATTTTGAAATAGAAACCGTACCAGGCGTAAGTTCAATTACGGCAGTATTTAGTAAATTGGGAACTCATGTAAGACACTTCTGCATGTTGGGGAGTGAAGAAGAAGAACTATTAGAAAGCTTGATAGATAAATGCGATCTATTCGTGATAGTTAATATACATAAAGATCACTTAAAAATATTTGATAAGCTAAAGGAACATTCATATGACATAACTTTCGTTAAAAATTGTTGCAATAAAGATGAAGAAATATCCAATGAATATAAAGGAGATACGTATTGGATAATAGCCGTAGCAAGAAAGGAAATAAGTAGGTAAGTTTCTGACTAAAGACTTAGATCCTCTAAAAGAATTGCTCTAGAAATCAATCTAGGATTTTTTGATACTTCTTCTACCCATTCTTTTACCTTTGGATGTCTCCATCCTTTCTTGTACCTCTCCCATATTTCCTCCATTGAATGCTTCCTAACGTCAGCAACAACATAAGGAACAGAATTTAATAATCTGATTTTTCCATTAGCCATCATAAGTATTGACGAAGGTGGATCTTCTAATCTCATTCTCAATTCTTCAATTAAATCTGAAGGATAAAATACTATTTTAATATCGTTATATTTAATACTTTTACTTTTTATGACTCCTTTAATATACTCATAGTCTTCATCATTAAGCGATAAAATATTCCAATAAGTTACCGCATTTCCTAGATACATTATTTTTCCAGTGTATATTGCTTTTGCACCAAATTTGACTATATTATCTATAGCATCTCCTAATTCTTTGTAATTAATTCTTGTTGGTACAAATTCAACTTCAACATATATTCCTCTCTCGTTAAGGTATTTTATTGCGTTTAGTGCTTTTTCTAGTACTCCTCTTGGTCTCATTGTTGAGTAAGTTTTTTGTGTAGCACCGTCAATACTTATTTGTACCGATCTAGGTTCTAATCTTGCAATCCTATCTGCTACACTCTCTGAAATTAAATTACCATTAGTTTCAATCTTAACCTCAATATCATTATTCCTAAAACAAGTAAAAAGATCCCAAAAACCAGGATAAAGAAGAGGCTCCCCACCAGATAATGCTGCATAAGGTATTCCGAAATCGGCTATCTTTTTGCATAAATTCATTGACTCTTTAGGAGACAATTCATAAGGATAAGCAGCATTAGGACCTGACATCTCTAGACAATGTATGCACTCAAGGTTACACCTATTTGTTAACTGCCAAGACCAATACGTGGGAGCCGTTAAAAAGTCTAAAGTGAAACTCATGCTATACTATATTCTCTTAAACGATTAAAAGTTATATTCTTCTTTTTAAGAACATGCTTCAAAGTTCGTTAAACGTATCTTGTAATTAATACAAATTAATTGAAATATATACTCTCTTATCCCCTCTGGCTAACGCCAAGTTAATATGCTGTAAGTCGAGCTGAACGTTTATTATATCATATTTCTTTAGTAATTTGGAAAGTATCTTACTTAAATCGAGTAAATCTATTGACCTCAAAGTAACGTTGGCCTCAATACCGTAAAGTGTCACATCAAACTTAGATTTAGAGAGCACGACATTTAAAATTCTAAAATCAACACCTATAAATGAAATAGGTAGAACTGATTAAAAAGGAATAATATATATGAATTTAAATATAATTTATTAACAGTGTTAAAGCTTCTATATAAACTTTAGGTTAAATTCTTCATTGACCACCGCGATCAGTGTGAAAAACGAGGGCGAAGAAGCTCCCTTAGTCGTAGGAGCTCATCCTTACTTCATAGTTAAGGGCAATTGGAGGATCTTTCCTGAGAAAGCTAAAAGGCTCATAATGAAGGATAAAATACCTACCGGAGAAATGGAAGATTTTACAATAACTCAAGGAGAATACGACGATTGTTTTCTACTTAAAGGAAATGTAACTTTAATTTCTGATTATTCAAAAGTAACGATAGAAAAGGAAAATATGGATTTTATTCAAATATACACCGGGCAACCTTCTGCAGTAGCCGTAGAGCCTATGAGCGGTGCTCCAGATGCATTTCATAACGGCATAGGGCTAATAACTCTGAAGGAAGGAGAAACTGCAACTTTTACTTTCAAGATTTCTGTAAGGCTTTAGACCTTATTCTTTAAAACAAGGATAGTATTCCTTAAAGAGTAAGCATAAAGTAAGACGATAGCCAAGGAGAAGGCGACTGCTATAGCTTCAAACACCGGAAGCGACGTTTCTTGGTAAAGCATAAGGTCTAAGAAGGAAGATATTCCTAAAGGAAATACGTAGGCCCAGCTAGTTAGCGAAGGTTTATCTTTATCTTTTATGTGCTTCACTGCAATTATGAGTGCAACTAGTGAATTCCATATTTCGAAGCCCCAGAGCATTATTGCTAGTGTTAAGGCAGACTTTGGAGGGAAATAAAAGAGGTGAAGGTAATTATAACTCGGAAATACTAACACGTTGATAGCTAATACGCTTGCTGCACCAACGGGAAGCATTATAATGGCTGAACTTTCCTTATTTATTATGTGAGATAGGAAGGCTATACTACCTATAAATATCAGTTGAAAGAAAGATATCCCAACTGAGAATAACATAATGAAGTACACGATTTTAGCAAAGTAAGTTGATATGAAAGGGAGGGAAGGAGGTAATAGCGCAGAACTTAAAAAAACGTTAGCAGAAAGTGCTAATCCTGGAACTAATAGTGCGTAAGATATTTCGTTCTGTCTAACGCCCTTTGTAAATAATTTGTATCCTAAAAACACGTTAACTAAAAACACAATGGAATAACCCAAGAAGTAAAGAACTAGTAATGCGTAAGCTATTTCATAATTTATTTCGACATAGGTCATGAAAAAGAAGCCTGCAACGAATAATATTACTCCTAAGAAGGCAGTAAAGCTTATCCTATTCAAGTTCTCCATGTCTTCTCTCCAGTTAGTCATTATCCTAGATATCCAGCCAAAAAATATTATGGCAAAAATTACCAGATCTAGAAAGTATATTACTTTTCCTACATCAAATAGAACTTGTGACTTAAAGAATATAGAATTCATCCAACTTACCATAGTTAATGCGAAGGTTCCTATAACCACGGAGAACCATTCTGAGCCTAACTTCTTATGGGTAACTTTGTTACATAATATATAAATCTTTTTATGAATACTCCTTAGCTGAGATATCTTTACTGGGCCGTTCTTTAGGGCTTCAAGCACTTGGTATCCACCGAATTTTTTTAATCCGCCAAACATTTTTTCACCGATATCTAATTCGATATCGAAATTAATAAATCTTTCCAGTAATAGGCCAATCTACTGCATTTAAACATTTTACAGTCTTAATTAAGGACAGTCATATCTTTCGTAAATTTTAGTATTTTAGTGTATTGTGGGCTACTTCAGTATTATACAAAAATTTATAAATAATTATACCGAGTATTACCCATGGGAAAGAGTGAGTACAAGAGGGATTGGAGCAAGTACGACGAGAACGTTATAACGAGATACAAGCTAATGTTCCCCTTCTACGTCTTCGAACACTGGTGGGATATACTAGCAGAGGAGAATAGCAAAGAAAACCTACAAGGCACCGAAGGAGTTCAACGAGTTCCTAGCATTCCTCCACTTGTTCTTACCCTACAGGGCAATGGAAGGAGTATTGAGAGCACTGGAGGGACTGAAGATCGTCCCGACAAGCCTAGACTACTCGACAATATGGGAAAGGGTGAGGAACATGGACATAACGTTCCCTGAAGCGGGTGACCAACTTGAAGTAATAGCAGACGCGACGGGGATAAGCACAACAAGGGGAGGACAATACATCATTGCAAAGTGGGGCAAAAGGAGGGACTCAAAATTCCTCAAGATAGTAATTGACAAGGACGAGCTCAACGTGATAAACGCTGAAGTAACCAGCAACGAGGTCGAGACTGCAGTCAAGACTGTTAAGGATTTACAAGATAGGGGAAAGAAGGTCAAGAGGTTTTACGGAGATAAAGCTTATGACGCCAACGAGGTTTACAATACTGGGGTTGAGGTCGTCGTCCCACCTAGGGAGAACGCCTCCACTAGATGCGGTCATCCCGCTAGGCTGTGAGGGAGTTCAAGGAGTTACGATCGTTGGAGGGAGGAGAGGGGTTACGGTGTTAGGTGGAGGGTTGAGTCCCTGTTCTCTGCCGTGAAGCGCACCTTTGGTGAATCTGTTAGGGCTACAAGTTTTCTAGGACAAGTGGTTGAGGCTAAGCTCAAGTTCTGGGCTTATGCTTGGATGGCTTACTTGGCTAATTCTTTAGTCGGTAGGGCTCCGGGTATTAAGGTTTGAGCCTGAGAATAACGTTGAAATAAATATTAATTACTGAAAAACCCTCAGTGTATCATATTATGTTTATGAAATAAACTGAAGAGATCCACAAAGCAGAAAGAAGTGAAGATTTTTTAAAGAAATCTTCTTAGATGTGTCACAAAATATTTTCTAGATATTCAAATAAAGCCAGTAAATCTTACACAATTATTTTTTATTCAAAAAAATTGACTTCACGTCAAGAAAGTACATCTTGAGCATTATTTAAATCGTAATAGCTACATATTTGAAGTGTAAGTTATGATCTTGGAAATACTATAGTTTCTTATATTGATATTTAAAAAGCTAGAGATAAGAATAAGTTAAGAGCTAAAATGTCCTTCTTGTAATTTCAGCAATAATAATGTCAAGAGAAAAGGGAAATATAACTGGATAATGAAGAATACTTTACTGTTCATCTAACGAGAGAATGAGCAAATAAGAAGAGATTAATGAAGTACATAAAAATAGATATATTATCTTCCTATTCTAATATCTAAAAAATTATATACTTTATTAAAAATGATATTAAACAAACTTAACATAGAGTAAATTCCAAAAGGCTTATATTATACTAAATGCGGATATTTATCTAAGTGAATGTAAATGCAAGAAATCTCTAAATCAAAGAAAACATGGGAAAAACCAGAAATGATAGACGTGTCACAAAAAGTTATGGCACAACCCTTTATTAGATTCACGTAAAGGGATAAAGCTATGTTATTTTTTAATATTAAAAACAAAGTTAAATTAAGAAAAGAAAAAAATGGAACTGTAATGTTCGACATCGAGAACGAAAAGGTTTATACATTAAATCCAACTGCAGAAAAAATAATAAATAAGATTAAAGAAGGTAAATCCGCAGAAGAGATAATAAAGGATTTGAAAGAAGAATACCAAGATCCAGAAAATAAAATTGAAGAAGATGTAATGAATTTTATAAATAATTTAAGAGAGGCAGGAATTCTAATAGATGACAAAAAATGAAGTCAATTTCTAATTTTTCTATAGATGACCTAAATGTTCCTACTTATTGGATTTGGCAGTTAACTAATAGATGTAACTTAGAATGCATCCATTGTTTATGGGAATCAGGACCTAATGCCGCCTATCCTGATGAACTATCTCCTAAAGAATCCTTAGAACTATGCAAAAAAATCGTTAATATACAAATACCTTATACTACCCTTTCTGGTGGCGAACCTCTTCTTTATCCTGGTTTTTGGGATCTTTTTACTTGTTTTAGGAATAATGATAT
Organism: Acidianus brierleyi; assembly: GCF_003201835.2. Classification (NCBI taxonomy): domain Archaea; kingdom Thermoproteati; phylum Thermoproteota; class Thermoprotei; order Sulfolobales; family Sulfolobaceae; genus Acidianus; species Acidianus brierleyi. The sequence continues at coordinate 674,141 of NZ_CP029289.2, forward strand.
TGAGGTTAAGATTGAAACTAATGGTAATTTAATTTCAGAGAGTGTAGCAGATAGGATTGCAAGATTAGAACCTAGATCGGTACAAATAAGTATTGACGGTGCTACACAAAAAACTTACTCAACAATGAGACCAAGAGGAGTACTAGAAAAAGCACTAAACGCAATAAAATACCTTAACGAGAGAGGAATATATATGGAGGCGGTATTTGTACCAACAAGATTTAATTATAAGGAGTTCGAAGAGGTTGTCGAGATCTTACATTCTTTAGGAGTTAAGACTCTTTATACTGGAATTACTATGTATTTGGGTAGAGCCGTTAAGAACTGGAATATTGTGAATCCTACTAGCGAAGAGTACAAGTATGTGATAGATATTGCAAGAAGTAAAGCAAAGGAATATAAAGACATGAATATCGTATTTTATCCTTTTGGACTTATAGAAGAGTTAAAATTCAGACTTGAAAATCCTCCAGCCAGTCCGCTACTTCTATCCAACGGTAAAGTGAAACTACTTGGACCAATTCCGTATGTTGTTGCTGACGTTAGGAAGCATTCAATGGAGGAAATATGGGAGAGGTACAAGAAAGGATGGAGACATCCAAAGGTAAAAGAATGGGTAGAAGAAGTATCAAAAAACCCAGAAAAAGTGAAAATAACTACTCAACGCAGTAAATTCATAGATTTGTGGTGTGAATAAAATGTTTAGGAAAGTCATACAATTATTAAGATATAGATTTTTTCTCACTTCCGGACTTCTTCCGTATTTGCTAGGCTCTGCAATAGGATATCATGTAATGCGCAGTTTTAATGCAAGTAATTTTATTCTAGGTATTCTAGGTATTTTCATGTTACTGGGTACCGTAGAATCATTCAATGAATATTTTGATCCTGCAGATAGAGTATTCATGCTTGATAATGAAAAAAGTAAGCCACCTTTAAAATGGCTACTCTTTGGTATAGTCAGTCTAGTTATCGCAAGCTTAATTGCTCTTTACTTTACATTAACAATAGGTTATATTGTACTTTTGATCTCACTTTTGGGGGTCATATTAGCCGTGTTCTATGTAGGACCACCTCTAAGGTTAGCGTTTAGAGGATTTGGTGAATTAGCTATATTTTTAGCTTACGGACCTTTTATGACTCTTGGTGCTTTTCTATTACAAACGTACTCAATAAGCTTCACTCCAATAATTCCTTCAATTATAACTGGTATAGTTATAGTTTCTCTAGATCTAGCCAATGAAATTCCAGACTACTATCAGGATAAACTTTCTGGTAAAAATACAATTACTGTAAGAATAGGAGTAAATAATAGCAGAAAACTCATTTTCTACCTTATTTTGCTTTCCTTCATATTTTTAGTGCTGGGAGTAATACTATTCTCTATGCCGGAATTCAGTTTACTATACTTAGCATTACTCCCTATTATTATTAAATCAGTCCCGAAGAGAAATTATGAAGAGACAATGCAATACATTCCGCTAATAAAAACGTTAGCCGTAACGTACACCCTTGTCAACGTAATATTCATTGTATCATATATCCTATAACTATGCTCATATTGATATAACAAAGCATATTTATTTTACACCTAAGATAACTTATATTCATGAATATATTCGAATTAGATTCTCCGTTAATGTGGGCATGGCATCTAACAAATGAGTGTAATATGCTATGTATACACTGTCTCTGGCCATCCGGGCCAAGGATGAAGTTCCAAGAAGAATTATCAACTGCAGAGTCCCTAGATTTATGCAAGAAGATAGCGGATTTTGGAATTCCTTATGTGGCACTATCAGGAGGAGAACCTCTTCTTTATCCTAGTTTTTGGGAGGTAAGCAGGTGTATTTCAGATAATGCTATGCAACTAAAAATAGAAAGCAATGGACAATTCATAGATAAAAAAAATGCAGTCAGATTGTCTAAATTAAATCTTAAATCTGTACAAATAAGCATAGACGGTGCCTCGTCAAGGACGTTTTCATTAGTTAGACAAGGTGGTAGTTTTGAAAAGGCAGTTAGCGCTGTCAAATACTTGGTAGAAGAAGGAGTTGATGTTGAAATAGTATTTGTCCCCACACAATTAAATATAAACGAAATTGAAAAAACTATAGATTTAGCCTACTCTTTAGGAGCTAAAGCGTTTTTGACACAAAAAACTATGTACTTAGGCAGAGCAATTAGTAATTGGAAAAATATAGGACTAAATAATGAAGATTATGCATATATTTCCACTGTCATTAATAAAAAAATAAAGGAATATAAAAACATGAAGATCCTTTTTTATCCGTATGATTCAATTGAGGAATTACAGCACTATATTCAATATCCTCCAGCAAGCCCTCTTATGATGTCTAATGGCAAAGTAATTCTAACAACGTCAATTCCGTATGTTGTTGCTGACGTTAGGAAGCATTCAATGGAGGAAATATGGGAGAGGTACAAGAAAGGATGGAGACATCCAAAGGTAAAAGAATGGGTAGAAGAAGTATCAAAAAACCCAGAAAAACTATCCTTAGCACATAATTTCATAGATTTACTTAACTAATTAACAATGTTTAACGTTAGATAAGTAGCTATTATTATGAACATTTTTAAATATATCTATCTATTCATATTTTCTATGAAAAGACGGGATTTTATTATAGCTATAACTTCGTTAGCCTTAGCATCTATTGCAGGTGGGGTTATATATTTTGATAATGAAGGCAACAAGTACTGTGGAGAGGTTAAAATAATCGACTCTATGGGAAGGACTGTATACGTTCCTAAAGAAATCAATAAAGTAGTAGCATTAGGACCAGGTACGTTAGGGATGATAATTTATGCAGGAGGCTTAGATAAAATTTCTGGAATAGAACAAATAGAGCTTAGGAACATGTGGGGGCAAGATTGCTGGTTAGCATACCATGATAAGTTTAAAGGATTACCTATAGTAGGACAAGGAGGACCAAACGCAACTCCTGATCCTTCTGCAATACTGACAGCTAAACCACAAGTGATAATAGAAGATCAACTTTATGCCCAAGTTATGGATCCTAATCAACTACAAGAAGAAACAAAAATTCCAGTTATAGTCGTATACACTTTTTCTCCTAAACGTATTGGAGAACTTGGCCCTAACACGTTTAAATCTTCAATGTCATTGCTCGGAGAATTACTAGGAACAACAGATAGGACAAACGAATTGAACGAATACGTTAATAGCTTAGTGAATGACCTTAATAGCAGAACAAGTAATATTTCCTATAGGCCTTCGGTCTATGTAGGAGGATTGCCTTATAAAACTGGATCCGAAGGATTCCTAGGCACTGACGTCGATTTTGAAGTACTAAACTTAATTAATACGAAGAGCGTAGTCGATAACTTAGGATGGTCTCCAGGCTTTTATAATATAGATTTTAGTTACTTATTACGAACACAACCTGAATTTGTATTTATAGACGAAGGAAATCTTGAGACAGTCATTTCAGAATTTTCTCAAAATAAACAACAGTTTTGCTCGTTAAATGCTTTTAAAAACGGGAACGTATATGGGCTTTTACCGTATAGATGGTACCAGGTTAATGTAACTAACCAATTCCTATCCGCATATTACATTGGCAAAAATCTGTACCCAGATAATTTCACCGATGTAGATATTTTTTCATTAGCTAATGAAATTTATATAAAGTTCCTAGGAATTAACATTTACTCTAATTATTTAAAATATGCTCCTGGATATGTTAATATTTCAGGGAATTTCCAATGTTAAAAACTGAAATTATATTAAAACATAGAAAGAAGTTAATTTTTGTTCTAGTTTTCTTGCTTATTATCACATTTTTTGCTTACCTTAATTTAGGTTATTATCCTACAACACTTTCTGAAGTATCAGACTACTTAACTAACAAGATCCCATATGGTAGCCCTTTATCTGCTGTTCTAAGTTTAAGGCTCAGAAGATCACTTCTAGCAATATTTGCTGGTGCGCTCATGGGAGTTGGAGGAGCAGTATTACAAGGGACAATGAGAAATCCTTTAGCTTCACCATTCACTTTAGGTATACCTCAAGCTTCTGCATTAGGTGTTGCATTAGTACTTATAATTTCATCCAATCTCTCTTTCTTCTTATTGCAATCCCCATTTATCTTGCCTTTATTTGCGTTTTTAATGGCATTGCTTCAAGTTTTCTTTATAATATTACTATCTAGAGCTCTTGGAATGTCTTCTGGAGCATTAATATTATCTGCCATAGCTTTGAGCTTTGTTTATCAAGCTATCCTATCTCTGAGTGAGTATTTATTCCTTAACGATCTACAAGTAGATATAATTGTTTTCTGGACTTTCGGAGATCTTAGTAGGGCAGGATGGCAACAAGCTTATATAATAGGCATTTCTGCACTAATCCTATTACCTTTATTCTATTATTTTTCAATAGATCTAGATCTTATCATTTTAGGCGACGAGATAGCTGAATCCTCTGGGTTAAACGCCAAGAAATTCAGGCTAATTAGCACTTTGCTGGTTGCGTTAGCAGAGGCAGTGCCAACGTCTTTCATAGGCGTAATACCATTTCTAGGATTAGTGGCTCCGCATTTAGGAAGATTAATAGTAGGTGGAAGTCATAAATATCTGATACCTACATCCGCTCTAGTTGGTTCGGAATTGCTCCTCGTAGCAGATTTGCTAGGAAGGATTATAATAATGCCAATTACCATACCTGTTGGTATAATTTTATCATTCATAGGAACACCTATTCTTATAATCTTAGCGGTGGTGAGGATGGGTGGTAACGCTAAAAGTCTCCAACGTTAGCTTAAGTTACTCGAGTGTAAAAGTTCTCAACAATATAACTTTTTCTCTTGAAGAGAACTCTGTAGTATCTTTATTAGGTCCTAACGGGTCCGGGAAAACTACACTGCTAAAGACTATTGATGGGCTCTTAAGACCTAATAACGGGTCTGTATATGTCAATTGTAAGTTAGTACATAAGCTTAGTAGAAAAGATGTTGCGAAGGTCTTGGGTTATGTGCCACAAAAGTTGGAAGTTTCAGAACTTGCAGCGTTTGAGTTTGTGCTTACTGCTAGAAGGCCTTATGTGGATTTTGATTATTCTAAAGAGGATAAGAGAATTGCTCTCGATGCATTAAAAGAGGTTGGGATGTTACAATTTAAGGACAGATTGCTGACCGAGCTTAGCGGGGGACAGTTGCAAAAAATATACATTGCGAGAGCTTTAGCTTCTGGGGCAAATGTTCTGCTTTTCGATGAACCTACCTCAAATTTAGATCCAAAGGCTTCATCTGAAGCAATGAGATTATTAAAGAGAATAAGTCTGCTCTCAAATAAAACAATTATTATTTCTATACATGATCTAAGTTTGGCTTATAGATACTCTGATATTTCAATTTTTCTTAAGGATGGAAAAATTGTAGCGATAGGCAGGACGGACGAAGTGTTCAATGCAGATATAATAAAACTTGTATACGAAATTGATACAGAAGTAGATAAAAATAAGAAAATAGTTATCTTCTACTATTAATGTCCTAGAACTGTTGTCTTTTAATTTTATATTTATATAGAATCCCAGATATAATCCAAGTAATGGCAAAAGTTCCTATTATATAATATCCTATGGTTTCCCAATATACGTTATTTAAGGCAATAATTTGGTCCCAGAAGAATCCACTGAAGCCGAATTCACAAGCTATCAATCCCAGCAGTTCTATAGTGCCTATACCATAAGCTATGATTATAGAAATTAAGGTCATGGTTAAGTTATACCATATCTTTCCTAACGTGTTCCTAAACACCCAACCGTAGGCCATCCTCATGAATATCCCATCCGCTGTATCTACTAGCGTCATACCAAGCGTGAACAATATTGGCAAAACCAAAATAGTAGTTAGCGGTATGCTGGCAAAAGCTCCTGCCAAGGTAGCGGAAATCGCCAAGATAGCGACCTCGGTAGCAGTATCGAAGCCTAAGCCAAATAGAAACCCTATTATGTACATTTGCCACTGTTTAGTGACTATTTTAAAAAGTTTGCCAAAAAAATCTGTTCATAAAGCCTCTCTTTAATAATATCTCATTAAGCTTCTGATCGTCAATTGTTCTTTCCTTTTTTACAGTCTTATATATATTATAAAGTTCTAATACAACTAATAAATTCAAGAATCCTATTATATAGAGAAAACCTCCACTTATCAACGTACCGATTATGCTGCCTATATTTTCTATATTACTCAAATTGCTTACCACATATCTTGTGGCAACCATTAGCATAACACTTAAAAGGATTACGACTGTCGAGTGCCCAAGAGAGAAGAAAGTACCTATGAAAAATGGATTTTTACCTTCTTGCAATAGCTTTCTAGTAGTATTATCTATTGCCGCAAGATGGTCTGCATCTACGGCATGTCTTAGCCCAAATGTGTAGGCCAAAACTCCTAACGTTATAAACGTACCTACAATTTCTCCGTTATCAGTTTGTACTTTTATGCTCGTCTTAGGTAAGTTAAATAGAAAATAAAATAAACTGAAAGAGCTATATTTATTATGTAGAATAAAGCTATGAAGAACAGATTTTTATTACCTATAGATTTTAAAGGATTATTATTGCTTTTCATACCTTTCACCTTACTAATTCATACCAACGTAAATTTTTAAGCATTTCTAATAAGGAAACGCAATGCCAATACGTTAAATATTGTTAAATTTAACGTAATTTTACAGGGATATTAGAGCTAAGAGAGAAGAAAATAATTTAGATAAAGATTAACGTTAAGATTTCGAATGAAAGAAAATAAATGGAAGAAGATAATTGAGGCTTACGACATAATAGCCCCGGTATATGAGAGAGGAAATAAATTCGTTACATTGGGTAACATAGAAAAATGGAGAAAAGTAACGATAAAAATGCTACTACAAGATTGTAAGAATATGCATAAGGTTCTAGATGCAGGATCTGGACCAGGTAACATGACTAAGACGTTATTAAAATATAAGAATGCAAAAGTAGTGCTTCTAGATCAATCAGAAATTATGATAAAAGAGGCTAAATTACCAGTAGATAAAGTAATAGGAACATTTGAATATATGCCTTTTAGGGATAACTCTTTTGATACAGTAATAATGGGTTTTTCCTTTCATGCGTCTACAAATATGAGAATGACCGTAGAGGAATTGAAAAGAATTTCGAGATGCGTCGGGATAGTAAGTATAGGTAAACCTAAGAATATTATTAAAAGGAGTTTATTATACATTTATATGAAGTATTTTGTTCCATTTTTATCATTCTTATCTACAGGAGCTAAATATTATAAAGGGTATTCTAGAATATTTGATATATATACGAGTGTACCGAATAATAATGATGTAGAAAAAATTATATCAAGTGAATTCAAAGTAAAGAGATTTAAGGAAGTAGGATTAGGCTCTGTATATATCATCATTGGTACTAAGTAGATTTAACTAGAACTTTTAAGGTATTTCCCAGGGCATCTAAGTTACCTTCTTTTTCAACTAGATCACCATTTGAGAAATGAAACCTTACGATCCCATTACCGTTCTCTATTATTACCACAACGTCCTTATCTATACTATCTATAAGAGCTTGGTCTAAGATTTTATCCAATTCAGATTTTTGGATTTCTTTCTTTAATACAGTTTTCATTTCATAAATTTTTAATCCTTTAATAGATACGTTATTAAATACTTTCTCATTATGATCCTTCTCTTTACTGTAACACTTATTGTCTTCACAGTACTTTTTTATATCAGCATTTAAATTAATAGCAATAGTTTTATACGCCTCCTCCATTTCCTTTTTAGAAGTGCCTTCTAATGGACCATCATAAATGAATTCGGTCCTAACCTTAGTCATGTTTCCCGATGGTAAAACATAAGTCTTTAAAGCCATTTTAAATTTTGGCCAACCTAATGAGGTTATTATGAACTCACTCTCATTATTACTTATCACTCTAGTTAGCTTAGATTTTACAGTTTTAAACCAATGAAGGTAAAGTATCCACTCATCTGGTCCTATTTTTTCCATCTTTTTTGCAGGTTTAAAATACTTCACCCAGTTTTCAGGATTGCTTAAATATTCCATTAGCACACTTGGGCTCTCGTTGTATTCGAATTCGTAGCTTACATCTATCATTATAGATCACTATAAATGTGTATCCTTTTCTATTTAAACTTTTTAATTATCTATGATTCTTAGTTTAATATTGGATAATATTATTTTTTGCGAATTCTAATCTCATTAGTTCAATATTAATGCTATGAGATTTCTATTTTTAGAACAAATATAAAATAAGGTTTAATTAATTAAGTAATCTTATCGTAAGGAATATATAATCTTAAATACAATCTAATATTGTATGAAGAAGTTAGACTGTAGAATAGACGATTGCAGGGATATCTCAAATATAGTTTTTATATACGCAAACGAATTAGATTTTGGAGAATATTTAATAATAGATATACCTAGAGAATATATGGATATAATATTAAACATTTGTGAAGCAATGTGCCTAAAACCATTGTCGGTGAGACTTTGTAAAGATTATTGCTCAATATTAGTAATAAAAGAACCGTCTGTTGGTACAAAGTATTGTACTGAATAATTAGAGTCATAAAATATTCCCCTAGTGTAACCTATTTTTAACAGTCGTATAGCCTCCTCTTTATTATTTACAATTGCAGTGCTTCCTAAGTAGTTTATTTTTAAACCTTTAACAAACATAGGATGGAGCTGAGCTGAAGGACCTATTATCAAGTTTAATCTAGAGTTACTCGAATATTTAAGGATCTCATCAATACTTTCGTTTATTATAACTGCTCCGCTCATTATAACAGCATCAATTTGAGGAAGAATTCTTTTCTCAAGTGATTCAGACATGACTTTTCCGCATAATTTCTTATCAAATGTGTAAGCTAAAAAGTATTTATCTAACTCGTTTACAATAGGAGGCATATTTCCTATTATTGCTACCTTGCTAGCACTTATATCGTATAATTTCCTAATAATCCATTCAGTAGTATTATTTACTTGTTGAAAACGCAAAAGTTTTTGACTTAAAGAATTTATAGTTGCCAAAGCAAGTGATCTCTCTATCCAACTCTCAGACGTCACTAGTTCAATTTCTTCTTGAAGAGAAGGATAGAACTTCGGATTATTTCTTCTTTCAGCGATATCCGAAATTTCAAAAGAAGGCGTTATATTAAGCCCTATATATTTCTCTCCGTTCTCGTCTTCTGTAACTACTATAGTATAAAAATACCCTACCACTGCATCTACTATTTTTAGTGCTAACTCATTCTTTTGTAAATATTCAGTTACATTCCTTTTTATTATGTCGAGTATCACTTTAATAACCTCTCCTTAAGTCTTGATAAGGATTCTAATACTTTGGGCTTGAGCGCAACAACGTTAGCAAAAACTAACGTATATGTGTGCTCAAAATAAATGTGAAATAGTAACGCTCCAGTAAAATATAGTCCTGGAGGTCCTGCTGGGCCCATTAACTGTGCCAACGAATTTAGCTTAGGAAGTGAAAAAGCTAACATTAGTATTAACAAAAATATCATAATATAAACTATGTTTTTGTTTATTTTATTATAATAAAAAACAATTAGTGGAAGTAAAATCGCGAACGAAACAGAAGAGATGACTCCGCTTAATTCACCAGCGAAATTTCTTGGAGCAAAGAATATTTCTACTGTGCTGATCATATATATGACAAAAAGGATTATTGCACCTCTAATTATCTTACCGTATTTCTCTTTAGTAAATAAAGCATATAATTTATCGGGTGTCAAAGCACTTGTTAATGCAATTGTACCACCTAAAAATAAACCTCCTGGACCTGCAAATCTAACAAACAAAGGAGCAGGAAAGGGAACCAGAAAAGTGTGAATAAAACTGTATATTGTTATTAAACCTATTGCTCCATTAAATATCCTAAACAAGTATTTATAGTCCATGAGAAATATTTCTAATTATATATATTTAAAAGTACCGTCTTAGCAGTACCGAGATTCTTAGAATAAATTTCAACTTAATATGAATTTCTCCACTTCTTTCGCAGTATTCTTAGGATCTTCTGCCGGAACGTAATGCCCAACGCCCTTAAATTCAAGGCTTTTACACTTATTTATATATTTGCAAGTATCTTCAATCATCTTTTTTGAAACCAAAGGATCGTACTCACCTCTTATAATTAACACGTTTATTTCTCTTTCCAGTTTTTTAGTGTAATCAAAATTATTCCAGGCATAAAGATCCCATCTTAGCATCTCAAGACTATTTGTGCTCCTAATCCATGTTAGTTCTTCAACAAGCTTTCTATCAACATTAGGTCCTGCAAAACGCATTATCCTTTGAGGATCAGAATTACTCGCGTTTTCTATATCCTTTTCTGTAAAAGTACTACGTGTATTGATAGAACTGCTGATCATTATTATGTTTTCAGCATTTCCTCTCATTCCGACATCTAATGCTATATCTCCTCCCAATGACGTACCTAGCACGGAAAATTTAGTTAATCCAAGGTTTTTTATAAATTGAATTATGTAATCACCATAAAATTCCACTTTCGCACTTCCTTTTCCACTTAATTGAATCGGATCTACATCTGATTTCCCATGACCAGGTAAATCGACTATTATAGTAGTTATATCTCTTGTTATAAAATTCAATAATTTATGGTAAAATCTGTCATCAAAGCCAGAAGGATGAATCATAACTAATGGCTTTCCGTTACCAATTTTTTCATAATATATTTTTATGCCTTTCACCTCTGCGTATTTGCCCATTAATTCTTCTAGCATAGAATTAATGATAGAAACATGAATTTATGCTTTACATCGTTAGAATTATATATTATTACACATATTTCTATATATGGAACTTAGACCAATAGGAGTAGTTATAGGACCATCAGAAGGCGAAGTTAATAAGAACATGTGGAAGGGTGGAGTAAAAGGAATAATAAAGATTCATGAAGAATTTAAAGAAGGTCTATTAGGTATAGAAAATTTCTCTCATATAATAGTAGTCTCTTGGCTACATAAAATTACCGAAGATCAAAGGAAAATCCTTATTGTAAAACCTTTAAGAATGACGGATCTAGGTTTTAAGCTTAACGAATTACCTAGTCTAGGAGTTTTTGCGTTACATTCGCCCATAAGGCCAAATCCAATAGGGATAACAATAGTGAAGTTAATAGAAAGGAAAGATTGCTTACTTTATGTTGAAGGTCTGGATTTATACGATGGTACACCAATCTTAGATATCAAAGGCTATTATCCATATGTTTAAAAGACATAAAAATTCCGAAATGGAGCGAGAAATTACATAGAATTTTTTAATTTCAAAATTGATTATTAAACTATTATTAGTATCATCAGTCATCATGTTATGTGGATTCTGTGTATAGAACAACTCTGAATCATATATGGACTATAACTTCAATAATACCGATAGATTTTAACCAATTATCGTAATAATAATCCAATAATTTAATTAAATGATAAAAATTAACAGGAATATAGATGTATTAATTGAATAAACTAAAGTTTCTATGGAACTTAAAATCATTTTTTGAAGTTACTAAAAAACTCAGCAAAGAACAGCCAAGAATAATTATCGAGTACTCAAAAACGTTTTACAAATGTTCAAGTAAAAAGGACTTTAAGGTATTTCAGAATTATTGTAAAACATGCTTCGCTCTTTATATTAACGGGGATAAATAAGTTTAATGAAAAATATTTATATCAAAACATAAATTAGCCTTACTGTAAAATTTGTTATGCAAAATAAAGTTATAGATTCTCTAATCTCTTATGCTAAAGAAAACGATAATGAAGTAAAAAACGTAACAATGGGCAAAACATGGACGTGTGTCCTTTCAAGCTATTGTGGAGTTTCAATGACTTATAGCATCAATAATGAGGATCTAGATGTTAGAGATTTCGGTCATTTGGAGGAGAAAAATGTAGGTGAACTTTCGGAATATCTTAGATCGTGGAACCTTTTAGAGGCAAGTATAGGTTTAGCTTCAATAAATTCGATTATAGAGCCTAAAGGTAATGCTGAGGCTAATGGTCTTGATGTAGCTTTAGACTACGGAAAAGGAAAGAAAATAGTAATGATAGGTAAGTTTCCAGGAATACAGAAATTTAAATATGTTGCAAAGAAATTTATAGTTTTGGAACTTAATCCTTTTTTGATAAATCCTTCAGAAGGAATCTTGCCATCTACAGCTGCAGAGACAGTAATAGAGGATAGCCAAGTAGTGATAATAACCGCAACTGCGATCATTAATAAGTCGATAGACAGAATTTTAGAGCTGTCAAGAAAAGCGAAAGCTTACGTAATTCTTATTGGTCCAAGTACTCCTATGTTGGATTTAATGTTTGATTTTGGAGTTGACGTATTAGCTGGAATGAAAGTAAATAGACCTTATTCCTTTATAAATAAAATACGTCAAGGATGTGGAATGGTTAATCCAAGTAAGTTAGAGGGTGATATCTCATTTATTATAAGAACTCGATAAGACTTTATTAGTAACTTTTTTAGTAGTAAGAAATCTATCCGTATTGTTAAACACTAGATTCCTCATTAAAATTTTGTTTAAATTTATGTAAAGAAATTAAATTAGAATAGTTATAATAAATTTATGGAATATAAGGATTATAAGGTAATCTAACAAATATATTTTAATATTATTGAATAAATCATAAATAAAGAAATAATTAGAAAAAAATAAATAGCATTTTTCCAGAAAGATATTACGGTGTTTATATGAAAAATGAAAATAAGGGAGCTTATTCCCTGATAAAATTTTTAAGATTTTCATTAGCTTTTGCTGCGTTGCTGAACATAGCTGCACATCTTTATGCAGTTCCTGCAGCAACACCCATAGCGACTATGTATCTTGATAGCGAGGTAGCACTTTACATTTTTGTAGCAATGATATATACTTTCGGATTAAGAATGTGGTATTGGCCAGCATTATTATATTCAGTATTAAATATTTCGCTGTTTTTTATTTCGGGCATAACAGCAGTTCCAGGGGTAACTCCGCAGCCATTAGTTGGGCATATAGAATTTTTACAATATTCTTTTGGGAGAGCTGGATCAGTAATAGCCTGGTTATATTTAATAATAGTCGGGTACATAGCCATAAAATACGATAAAGGATCTAAAATAAACGACCTGCTAAAAGAAAGTTAAGTTGTAGTGATTATCTTATTTTCCTCTTTTTTTACACCTATAAATATATATACCGATCCAAGTGCTTTTACTTTGAATATCTTTAAATCCATATTTCTCCTTAGTATTTCTTTTAGTTGGGAATTTGTAGGTATTTTCCTATATATATAATAAATATATTTGTAGTCAAGTGGTTTTGCTCCAACTAGCGCGGCTAGATAAGGCTGAACGAATCTCAAATAGAATGCTACATAATTTCTTAAAAGGAAGTTATCAGACTTTCCCATTGCAATAACTCCAACAGCTTTTCTTGAGACTCTTACCATTTCTTTTACTACTTCTTCTATGTTATCTGCTGCATGTAAAGCAAAGCTGCTTACTACAGCATCAAATGCTCTATCTCTAAACGGAAGATTATAAAAAGATCCTAATACCTTATCTCCGTTGACCATACAAGTTTTTAGCATGTTTTCTGCGTAATCAAGCATTACAATATTTGCGTTCATTAATTTTGACACTACGTAAGATAATTCACCTTTACCGCTGGCAACGTCTAATATTCTCTTAGGTTTAGGACAGTATTCCTCAACTGTATCTATTAACTCAGCCCTCCATTTTACGTCTTGGAAAAAAGATATCATTGCATTTGCTCTATCGTAAAATTCTGGGATATCGTTATAAATTTCTCTGAGTTCCTCGTTTGTAGCTTTCCTCATAATAGGTTAAGACTTATTAATTTAATTTAAAAAAGTTCTTATTATATATTAATCTAATTCTATATTAACGGCGTTTAATTTATATTTTCACGATAATATTACTGATAACTATTTTTTATCATAAATTTTATAAAATATGATAATCCGATTATCTTTATTGAATCGCCAATGATAGCTATTTCAGGAATATTAATCAAGTAAAATGGAAGTCCTATAGTATATATTACTGCTCCATAGAAGAATAAGTATGCGGAAAATTTTTGTATATCCTTTATACTCAAGTAAATGGAAATTCCTGAAATTGGTTCTAAAATATAACCTAGAACTATTGTCTCTAATCCTAAGAATTTTCCTTCCATAAGTAGAACTAATCCTATAAATGTTATTAAGATAGCTATGGGCGGAAGATAGTTTATAAGGTAAGACGCTTTTAGAGAAGACTTTCTATATTCCACATATGCTGGAAATGCGAAAATCCACACTATCCACATTAATATTTTAGTTATATTATTGAATGCGAAATCCAATCCATATATCCCTAAGAGAAATAAGATTGAAAGTATGAAGAAAGCAGCTATCAAACTTATTATGTTACCTAAAATTAATGGTTTCATACTTATCTTATATATTCTTTTGAAATACTAATCTTTACGTTTTTCTTCTAATTTTATCCTTATATATTTTTAAAGAAAAAGTAAAAGAAGGTATAAAATCTATATTATAGTGACAATTTATTGTTAATGGATGAAAAATAATCAGTTTTATGAAAAATCTATAGGAAATCTTTTAAAAATAATCAATTCAAATAATTGTGATGTCTGAAAAAGTAAAAGTACGCTTTAAGGTAAGGAGATTTTTAAATGGTAAAAGTTGGTTGCAGGAATATGAAGCAGAGGTAGACAGATTTACTACAGTGGTTCAAGTATTAAGGCAAATAAAGGAAACACAAGATCCTACTTTATCTTTTAGAGCTTCTTGCCATATGGGAGTATGCGGAAGCTGTGGGATGAAAATAAATGGAAAACCTAAATTAGCGTGCAAGACAATAGTTTTGAAAGAAGCCAAAAACGGAGAAATAAAATTGGAACCATTAGATATGAAAGTAGTTAAAGATCTTATAGTGGATATGGATGAGTTTTACGTAAAGATGGAAAAAATAGATCCTAGATTAAGACCTGAGGAAAACGTCTTAAGCGGAGATAAAGAACACAGATTAAAACCAGAGGATCAAAGAGAGCTGTGGAGTTTTGAACAGTGCATATGGTGTGGCCTTTGTTACTCCGCATGTCCAGTTACTAAATATGATAAGAATTTTTTAGGTCCTGCAGCTTTAGCTAAAGCCTATAGATTTATCTCAGATCCAAGAGATACTGAAACAGAAAAAAGAATAGAGTGCGTAAATTCTCTAGACGGAATTTGGGCATGTAGAGTTGTTGGGTCATGCTCTGTAGTATGCCCTAGAGGAGTTGATCCTTCCTTGGCTATTCAAAAAACAAAAATGTTGGTGTTAAGAAATGAAAGAGTGGTTTGAATTCGGTTGGAATTTTGAAAGATATCTTTCTCTATTGCAAATAATAACAGGTTGGATAATTTTAGCGTATCTTATTTTCCATGTTATATATGCTAATAGATTAGCTCATGGAGTTACTATTAATGACACCTTCCTAATGCCTATTCTAGTCATCTTTGGTATAGTTTTGACTTTTCATATTTCTAATGGTATAAGAATACTATTGATTGAATATGGATATTTGACTCCAAGAGGCCACATTAATGAGAATTGGCTTAGATATAAGAAACATAGAAATTATGAAATGATAATGATGATAGTATTGGCTGTGTCCTTATTTATTTCCTTTTGGGCGATCTACAAATGAATGAGGCTAAATTAAGATTCTGGTTCTATGTTGCTGGAATTCTCACTGCTATATTCTTGGCAGTTCATCTTAGTATGCTTTTCATTACACCTCTAAATTTTGTAGAGAGAACCTCAACTACTACTGTAGATTATTATCTAAGAAATTATTTCTATGATACCGCTCTTAGTCTCTTGCTAATATTCGCCTTTATCCACGCAACTTTAGGAGTCAGGAGAACATTACACGATTACGGTATAAAAAACACTAAAGGAGTAGTAATAACAATGTTTGCCATACTCTTTATTCTTCTATATTTTCTATTTACTTCATTTGTGTAAAACTTATTCCTACTAAAATCCATGCTATTAGTGAAAGAACTAGTCCTGCAGATCCTATTACTACAGTGAACAGCATCAAACCAGATATTCCTATAAGATAAGCAGATATGGAAAATGTTCTTATTTCGCTTAGAGCTGTTATAGAATTGAATGTTTTTATAAAATATACTGCGGATGATATGTAGAATATTCCAGATAGAATATACGTGTAAACTAGTAACGCTAATGAATAAAGAGAAAAAGATGGAATTAATACGAAGAAAACTTTTAGACCAAAAGCCATGAACATGCCTATCGAAAGAACTAACATTGAGGCATAAAATAAGCCATCTGCTAGAACAAAATATTTCATTAATTTTTTCTCCTTATACTCTTTATATACAATGTTTATAGAAAGATAAAGTAAGATCGCTCCTAAAGTAGATGTTATTATTCCAAAAATATTTAAAAATGGAGTTATAGCAAAAAATAAAGAACCTAAAATTCCAAAGGATTTATGATCCATATATTAAATGAAAGTTCTATAGAATAAAAATATTCCTTTTCAATATAAGTAAACATTTATAAGGTATTATTTAGAAAACATTTTTATGATTTGAATATAGATGAGTTTATGGATTATTGCCAAGCACTAAAAGAAGTTCTTAAACATAATATTATTTGGTTAGAGGCTCAATCATGTTCTGGAGAAACAATAATGATGTTAAAAGAAGGATGTGAAGGTGTTGATGATCTATTTTTCCATTCTTCACCTGTGAAATTGATATCAATGATTTCAGAGGAGAAATCTGGTCCAGATATGATGAAAGATATTTTGAATTCAGATAATTATCTTCTTGTTGTAGAGGGAGCAATACCTAAAGACGATAAACTGTGTAATTTTGGTGGAATGACCTGTAGCGAAATCCTAAAGAAACTTTCTGAAAAAGCTATAGGTATTGTTGCAGTAGGCTCTTGTGCGGTAAATGGTGGAATAATTAGGGAAGTTGGAGGACTTGGAGTAGGTGAAGTTTTAAAAAAGAAAGTTTATGAAGTACCTGGTTGTCCTGCATCTGACAAGACAATGGTAGCAATGCTTTATTCTGTACTACAAGGTGGAAAATAAATTGGTAGATCTTTCCTTAGATCCTATAAGTAGAATAGAAGGTCATTTAGGGATTCACGTTAAAGTAGAGAATGGAGAATATACAGATTCTAAAGTAGAAGTCTCAATGTTTAGAGGTTTTGAAAACTTACTTAAAGGAAAAGAATTGCATTTAGCACCTAATATAACGGCTAAAATTTGTGGAGTTTGCGGAGCAACTCATACTTTAGTTTCTACTGAGGCATTGGAAATGGCTTCAGGGTTATATCCTTCAGAAAGAGCTATAGCTTTTAGAAACGTGGCTTATTCTTTAGCGGACATTATGTATAATAATGTGACTGTCACATATTTATTCCAGTCTATTGATTACTCTACTGAAATAGTTGGAAAACAAACTCCAAAAGAATATGAAAGGGCTAAGAATACACCTTGTAAATTTAAAGACGTTCATGGTTTTTCTAAAATTTCTGATATATTAGATAACTTATATTTCGGTAAGAGTATATACAGGGAAGCTTTCAAACTTCAAACAAACCTAAGAGATTTAGCTACTGCAATCTGGTTAAGATATCCGCAACCTCTTAGTATGAAAGCTGGTTCAATAACAGTAAGAGATCCTTCAATTATAGATAAAGTAAAAAAATTCATGAAAGAGGATAAAACTATAGACAAATTGTTTTACATAATGGCTGACCTTAGAGATTTTATAGATTATTATAATAATATTGATGAGGATTTCGTAACATATGGCTTACTAGAAGGGGGAGAATATAACGCCGATTATGAGGAAATGGATAGTTGGGCAGAAGAAAGACTTTTTCCACCAGCCTTAATAAGAAAAGGTGAAGTTATAGAAACTAATTTGAGCAAGATCCTTCTTGGAGTACGCGTATATATAGGAGGGACACCGTACGAAAAATGGGATAGAGAATATGATAAAGACGAACTAGGTAATGAAATAGATGAGAAACATCCATGGAATAAAGAAACTAAAATAAAATCATTGATAAATACCAACTTTGTGCCTACTGTAAAACAATTTCATGGAGAAGAATTTATGCCTACAACTGGAGATATAGCTAGGCTGTACTCTATGAGGCTTAGAAGAGGAAAAATATCCGCATTAAATTATGAGTGGGAACCTAGAGGTAATAATGTTATTGAAAGAACTTTTGCAAGAATTTTTACTGTAGCGTTTTTAAAGGAATTTCTAGAAAATGTAGAAGTTCCACAAGGTTCTTTAGATCCAATTAGTGGAAAGAAAGCATATGTAATGGCTGTTGGGGCTCATGATGCTCCAAGAGGCGCTAATGCACATTGGTTGATAAGGGACGAAAATAAAATAAAGAGATATCAAATAATAACTCCGAGTGATAGGAATTTTAGTCCATTAGGCGGACCAGTAGAAAGGTCAATAATTCATCAAAAAGTAACTGAAGAAACAATAACAGGGTTGGACGCATTAAGGATAGTTAGAAGTTTTGATCCATGCTCTGCATGTGCTGTTCATCTAGAATATAAGGATTCAAAATTAATGATTCCAGTCTGAGATTACGCTTTTTCCTAACCACGTCCATTTTTGAACATAACGTGTAAGAGCCTTAAAACCAAATCCTGCCTTAATTAACTTGGAGACTTTTTCTATATCCACTATTTTTGATCCTCCTAGAACATTTATGTTAAGCTCGTCTGCTATACAAGGGAAAAAGCTACTTGTAGGTCCTATCATAACTTTATATGAATTATTTTTTAATATAGGTAAAATCTCAGGATAGACTAATGACGCTCCTGTTATTACAAATGCGTCGTATTTATTGACATCTATAGGTAATTGATATCCATATTTAACCTTAATACCTTCTTTCATAGCATCACGTAAATGATCTCTATCAAATTCATAAACCGTTACCTCAGATCCCTTGTCTATCAGTTTTTTAACTTCTTTCTCTAAGTATCCAATAACAGCAATATTCCCAGAAGGTATTAGCTTAGTTATATCCGCGTTCCATAGAACTTTATCCTTATTATCTTCAAGCCATAAAGAAGAAGCCGCATTGATTGCAGCTAATGCTATACTGCTTAAAGTAGGGTGAGACCAAACTAAACATACTAGGTCTTCAATAGTCTTATCTTCTAGAATTAAGGAAGAATCTGGAGGTTCAAGTAATGGATTAAAAGCTATTCCTAAACTTTCTTCTGTCATTACGTAAGTAAATTTTCTTCCTAAGACGATCTCTTTGACTTTTAAATTATATTTTTTATTTTTTCTTATGGCACGTAGAAAGATTCTCGATAATAAGTTATCTTCTCCCTTCTTAGCTTCACAATACATAAATATAAAATACTAAAACTAAATTTAAGAATTTCTGAAAAGAACTACTTTTTATAACGATACTGTTTCTTGAACTTTTTCATTACCAACCTTGTAGATTACTGTAACCTCAGATACGTCAGGAAAATGTATAGGCATTTCATAAAATCCTATAATTTCTTGATTTATTGGAATTTTCTGTGTTACATATTTTACTGCACTGCCATCTTCTATCGTTGATACATGCACTCTATACTTAATGATAACATCCAATAATTTTAACGGTGTATCCGAAAGATTACTTATTTCTAACCTACTATCCTTTACTCTTACCTTTACTTTCATAATTATAAATTCTCTTGGAAGATTATAAAGATTCTCTTTAATTAAATGAAACTTTAACATATGATACTGAGGGGCTAAATGGCCTTCCATTGCATAAACAGAATTTTCCTCCTAATTCGTATAGATTTAACCTAAGTGATTGAATAAATGCCATAGATCCCTCTAAACCTATTGCAAGTAAATTACCAACAATGATAATTGTTAATGATGAAGGATTTACAAGAATTGCATTGGTATTTAATGTATTTGCGGACATAAGCGCAAAATATGAAAAGGCATATAATAAGAAATAATGTGCCATACCTAATACTAGCAACCTTATAAATGATATTGTGTTAGACATTAAGAGTAATAAAGGTTCAAAGACTCCTTCCATAAATGCTTCAGATGCAGAACTTCGTTTTCTCTTAGTTCTTGTTAATATATGGAAATGCGCATACCCCGAATATAACAGTCCGAAAATTACTAAAAGTACTGATATAAACGAAATAAAATTTTGAGGAGATTGAAACGGATTATTTGGGAAATGAAGAATTACATAAAGAAGAGAAGATAAGATTGATATCGTTTCACCAAAGTAATTTCTTGGATCTGTAAAACCGTATAAAAATAAAATCACAATTGAAGAATATATAATAAAAATTGGTATATTTTCCAATAATACGGCTCTTATTCCGCTTTTATGTAGAGTATTATATATGCCTAAGCTGTTGCCTGTTAACATAAAAAGTATTCCTATTAAAATTGCTATTATCATAGTGTCAATTAAGCCAAACACTGGTTCAGAATAATTTCCAAACGGTATAATGAAAGATAATTTACTAGCTATGCTAGGAGAAATAGGCCATACATAATACAGAGGACCTACTGTAGTCTGAGGGACTGATGGTAAAAGTTCTCTTGTACCTTCAATTAGTAACGGGCCAAAGAATTCTCTTATGAACATACCTATAATAATTGAAAGAAAGCTCGATATACCAAGAACTTCTGAAATCTGAGCTAATTGATCATTATTTTTCCTTTTAGAATATCTGTATAAAAATATAGAGAATATGAGAACAATAATGCCGTCTCCAGAATCGGGAAACATTAATGCGAAAAATATTGGAAAAGTAAAAGCAAAAAGGACAGTAGGATTTATTTCCCAATAAGACGGTGTACCATAAATTCCTGCTATTATTTCAAAGGGCTTTAGTACTCTTGGAAGTGAGAAAGCCGTAGGTGGTTCTTCCTTCATTTCATATTTACTAGGCTTTTCTCTTTCGATTAACACCTTATGTGGATATTTTTTGTTAAATATTTCAATTAATTTAGGTATAGATTTACTTCGTATATATCCTTCTAGAAAGAAGAAATATTCACTACGTCTAGCTTTACTCATTATTTTAAAATAGTTTTCCATTGTAAGCAATTTATTATAAAGACTTATTATGCTAATCTCTACATCTTTTCTTATATTTTTTAGATAATTACTAATTTCCTTTTCTTCTGATAAAATTTTATCTAAATAAACTAGTTTTTCTTCTACTCTGTTTTCTTCCAATTCTTCGTAGGTTTTTATAATTTCCTCCTTAAGTTCTCTTTCTTGTGAGATTTTTTCATAAACATTTTTTACATATTTTTCACTCTCATCAAAAATTTCCTTTAACACATTCTCTAAGCTAGAGAAGATTATTTCACCGCATTTCTTATACGGAATTCCGTAGAAATCTATTATTTCTTTAATTTTAAATGTGTAATCATGAACTATACCTAGGTATTCGTCAGTATGCTCAATTCTAGGAAAAGTAGAAGAGTAGACTGGATCTTCTGGTTGAAAATCACCAAATACTAAAATATCCATTATCATTTTTTCTGAAGAATCAATATTGCTCAATATAAATACTCTTTCCATATCGTCAGGAAATATTAGTCCCATTCAGAATATCTTTATTTTTAGAGAATATAAGTATTATGTTAAACTAATTTCATTTTAATAATCATTAATAATTTACTATCTATATTTTCGATCATTATACTTATTTTAATGTCTATAATATTCCACATTATATAATGAAGAAACATATTTGAACATAAATCATGATAATTTATTTGGAAGAATCTTACAGTTACTTTTCACTTTTATAGCAAGATATATAAATATATTTTTCTGTAAAATGCTTATTTTACTAAGGAAGTTAGCATCATTTTTATATATGTATATATTAACATATTTCCTATGAAGTATGTTGCAACTAAAGACGCAATAGGCAAAAAACTAGGTTACGATACAACATACGTAGGCCTTAACGGAGCTACAACTCTATTTGAAAGAGGGCATATAATTCAAGAAGACGATGTAAATAAATTAATGGATTCTGGAGTTTATTATGTATGGATAGATGATGGGACACATGAAGAGAATATAATGTATGAATGGGAAATAACTCCTTATTTAGCTTCTAAAATAGTTGATGAAAATATTGACATAGTTTCCGGAAAACAAGGAATAACTTTACTTTACTCAAAAATTCCAGGTTTACTTAAAGTAGATGTTGAAGGATTAATTAACTTCAATCAAAACCAACGTGTTTTACTTATCACAAAAAGGAATAATGAAGCATTAGGTAAAGGAGATTTTTTAGGCAGTGTTGAAGTAATCCCATTCTCAATGAGAAAAGACGAAGTAGAAAGTATAATTCCAGGAAAGAAGTTAGTTAGTGTAATTCCTTTTAAATACAAAAAAGTAGGAGTAGTAATAACTGGAACTGAAATTTTTGAAGGTAGGAAAAAAGATCTATATCTTCCAATTATAGAGGAAAAAACTAAAAAATATGGATGGGACATAGTCCAGACAGAATTTGCACCAGACAATGAGGATATGATCTCAAAAGCAATATTGAAGGTAAGAGATAATGGTGCAGAAGCTATCATAGTAACTGGCGGAACTTCTGTAGATCCTACAGATAGAACGCTTTTTGCAATTAGAAAACTTAACGCAAATGTTATTTCATACGGGATACCGATGAAGCCTACCACAATGTCAATAATAGCCATTTTAGAGAATATTCCAATTTTTGCAGTATCTGCTGGTGGGATTTATTATAAAGACTATAATTCCATAGATGTTATGTTCACTAGGTTAATGACTGGAAGAATTCCAACTATAAGGGAAATAGCTGAACTTGGAAATGGTGGAATAATGTGGAATTTCGAACCAAAAATGAAATTAAAAACCTTATAAATGAGATATTTTTCTTATAACTTTCCCTAGGTTAGAGAATATTTTTGGATATACACCTAACGAGAATCCTAAAATTCCTCCAAGCCAATGTTCAAAAAATACATGGATAAAAAGCCCTCCAGGGAAGTAAAGTCCCGGTGCAGTAGCAATAGCTAAGAAATCAACTTTCCCTTGTAAAATAAAGCTTATTTCTATTAACATAGGATTTATCATTACTATTGATGAGAATATTGCCAGGAGTCTTATAATTATGGGTAATATTTCCTTTTTCGAAAGGTATAACGTAAAAAGAGGTCTTAGGCCTACTATAAGGATAATTAATCCATTAAATAAGAAAGCAAATTCCATTAACCAAAAAGGTAAAGGTATTAGAGGTTTAACTTTGGCAAGCATCATTATATCCTTAATTTCAAGTTTACTCGATAATATTAATATTATTCCAGAGTAAATTAAAAGAATACCTACTATAACGAGAATACTTCTTAAAGCTATCTTTAGTTTGTCATTCATATTTCATATTAGAAATATTTCTATATTTAAACATATCCGAGTCTAATGCTTTGTGGATCTGTTCAATTTTTCTAAGAGACTACATTAAACTTACTTTTAATTCTACTGCAGATTTAGAATTTATACTGAAGAAGTGAGTTTAGAGCCTAAGAAAATTCAACTAGCCCACAAAGCATGAGTCTAAGAAAAAAATTTAGATTATACTTTTATGCTGATAGAGAACTTCTTCTGCTATAGGCTTAACTTTCCATGTTACATTAAATTGTTTTGCAGCCTGCATTAACATATCCATATTTTCTACATCCCATTCACATACAGCAGTATTAGCATCTTGAGATACGCTCACTTTTTCTAATTTCATACCTTTAGGTAATTTCTTTTCCTTTGCCATACTAACTATTTGTTTCAGAAAATTATTTACTGTATCTTTTTGATCATTTTCCCATTCGTGGATTACGAGTACTTTCATATTTATATTTTACAGTTGTAAATAATAAAATCTTTCTTTCTTCTCTCTTTTATTTTCTATAAAAGATTTACTATAATTAAACTTGATTCATCTTTTTAAATAAATACATGTTCTTAGATAGAGATTGCGAAGAGTTCCTTATACTAATAAGTGTGAAAAAGGTTTTATTCGATAATATATTTAATTAAACTATGTCACTTAAATCAAAAATGGACTATAAGGACGTTATTACTTTAAATGAGAATTTGACATTAAATGATGCTCTAAATGAAATGAATAACTCTGGAATCAATGTTTTAATAGTTACGAATAAACATGGAAAACCTATTGGTTTAGTTACTAAGGAAGATATAATAAAAGCAAGAAGTAACGGAATTTCCATGAGTGAACATATAGATTCAATAATGAGAAAAACAATAATAACAATAACTGGAAAAGAAGATCCATTAGAATTACTAAATCTAATGATAAGGAACAATCTAGATTATTTAGTTGTTGTAAATGATAAAGGCATAGTAAACGGAATAATAAGTATAAATGATATTTTTAAAACAGTTAAAAAAATGGCAAAAGTGAACGATTAATTTTTATCTGAAGCATGTCCTATAAAAACAGTAAAGATATCCTATTAGCATTGAAGATACTCCAAAAGCTATTTCAAAAGAATAAAGCATTACCATAGTAAATGTGTCATTATCTGTTAGTAAGTACGAAATTCCGGCTATACCTGCCGTCGATATTACAGCTAGATTTATACTTGCAAGAATCTTTGGAAATATAAGCCCAGTATTTTTAGCTAAATAAAATAAAAATAATGAAAGAGCTCCGGTTGATAATGCGAATGCTATATGAAGATAAAGGAAGTCTATTGGCATATGTAATTTTATTTTTCCAGAATCTATCATAGCTCTCACTAATCCTAATGTGAACGTTCCAAATAAAAGGAAGAAAGTTAGCAGAGATGCCTTAAATGTTTTATTTAATCCATTCATTGTTTCTCACCTTGATTCTTTCTTTTATGTCTATTTTCCCTATTTCTGCTTTAGCTCTAACGTATCTTATATTGGAAAGAAATTCGGATTTTATTCCATCTATAACCGATAACCATGCATCATCCAGATATTCATTTCTTACTTTTATATCAACCTCTTTTACGACAGATTTTAATCCTTTTAAACACTCTGAATTTACTGGACAACCTCCGCAAGTATAAGTATCATTATCTGAGTTATAGTAAATGAGTTTCTTATCATCAGTTATAAACATTATGCTATCTGATATGGAGATATGTTGAGAAGAAATCGTAAAAGGAAATACTGCTTTAAAACTTATTGCATTATCTAGTAATAATCCTATAGCTCTAAGCTTATTTACTATAAAATAGTAGTAACTTTTACTTATATCCTTTCCTCTTTTGTCAGAAGCTAATATTCTTAGATAAGTATCTTCACCTAGATGCGCAAAATCATCGTGCTTAACCATAACAACGTCATTGGAAATTATAGGTCTTTCAACGTCAACAGTCTTAAGTAGACACATAATTTATATGTCATATCAATAATTTTTATTTTTTTGGTAAGTAAGTATAAGGGTTTAACTATATAATCTAAAAATTTTAAAAATTATTCTTTTTGAACTGTTTTATTTGTATAGCCCAGTTTTATTGCAGTTTTTATTCCGTCTTTATATCCATAGATTCCGAATATTATGACGCTAATTATAACTAGGAAAAATCCTATACCTAACGAATGAAGGTTATGAACTTTTATAGGCGTTATTATATTATAAGTCAATAACGGTGGATAAAGTAATATAGCAATTCCACCAATTATAAACGCTAATCCTCCATATTCTAATACAGTCTTAGTTATGGTTTTTCCTACTACTGCTATTCCTTGGTATGTTAAATTCTTCATCCTAGTTAACCAAGTTGCAAATATTGTACCAAACATTACCTGTGCAGTCATAGTTCCAAGTCCAAATAGAGCTCCAGGTAACCATCCGATGTACATATTAGGCATCGTAGGTGCTAATACAGTATAGACTATTAGAGCGAATGCTCCAAATCCAAATCCGGCAATGAATCCATGCAAAAACGCAAGTTTTACTGGAACTGGCTTAGTGAGATCTTGTTCATTAACATAAGCAGGGTTTATTTTATGCTCAAGCTCTTCCTGTTGTAGTTGACTTCCTTTCTTATGGATCCCTGTAGCTTCTCCTATTTTTTTCTCTAAATAATGCCAATGTAAATATCCGCCTTTTCTAGAAATGTATATACCAGCACCAAACATTGCTATGCCTACAAAAATGTACGTTATTCCGAACGCTGCAGTAGTCATGAAAATTCCTGCTAGTGCTAAATAAGCTAATTCTGACAAAATTGATCTTTGAATTGTAAAACCTGATGAAAATATTAATCCTGTTTTAGCTCCACCTTTACTGCTAAAAGTTCCTACAGAATAGGAAAAAGTTATTGGCCATGTATGCTCGTCTGGAGTTACACCGTGAACTATTCCAAGGAGATAAGCTATTACTAAAGCGCTAATAACGTCAACGTTTTGCGGATTCCATAAATTTATAACTAACCAGTCAATCATTTAATTCACCATATCTATTATTTAGGGTATACCTAAAGTATAAATATTTTTCCATAATCATTTATGAGTAATATGTATAAAAAGGAAACTAAATAAACATAACTATTAATAACGTAGTCTTCCATTATTATCTTATAGATTCTAAAAACGGAATCATACGAGTTCTCATATAGAACTCATAAATATTAATAACGTTATTAGTACAATTTTAACAGTCTATAACTAATTTAATGGAATATTTAGAATCCTCAAATTTTTAAATGTTAAAGTAAAAGTGTTGTCCTATGATAGATCCCACATTTTTACTTGAACTACTTATTGCAAGTATAATAGCAGGTTTTATAGGAGCTTTGACCGGTCTAGGAGGAGCGACTGTACTTGTTCCTATATATACATTATTTCTAGCAATTCCTATAGCTTACGCTACAGGAGCCAGCTTAATCTCTACAATAGCTACTTCAAGTGGCGCAGCTAGCGCTTACATAAAAGATCGTATAACTAACGTTAGAATTGGTATGTCTTTAGAAATAGCTACAACTGCAGGTGCAATAATAGGATCTTTAATAGCACATATAGTATATGAAGATCATTTAGAATTTATTCTTTTCATAATATTTGGAATAGTCATTTTATCGTCTTTATATCCTCAAATAGAAAAAGCTTCTCTTGAATTACCGCGTAATATGAAACCAGATTGGAGTACAAGATTATTTCAATTGTATGGTAAATATTATGATGCTACTTTACGTCAAATTGTAGAATATCAAGGAGTTAGATGGTGGTTAGGGGAAATAGTAATGTTTTTTGCGGGAATGGTATCTGGACTTTTAGGTATAGGTTCTGGCGCTTTGAAAGTTGTAGGAATGGATTGGGCAATGAATCTCCCGCTGAAAGTTAGTACTACGACAAGTAACTTTATGATAGGAGTTACGGCGGCAACTAGTAGTTCTTTATACTGGATATTTGGATATATAGAACCCGTTTTAGCAGGGGTTACCGCAATAGGAGTTCTAATTGGTTCATATTTAGGAAGTAAAGCGTTAGTCAGAATAAGAAATGTTAGACTTAGACTCATATTTATTGCAATTTTGTTATTCCTTGGAATAGATATGATAATAAGAGGTGTTACTTTATGGATTTAAACGATGTTATAGGATATGCCTTAAGGATAGGGGTAATAATTAGTGTTATTCTCATAATAATAGGATTTATCTTATTAATCCCTAATCCTAAATTTTCGGAATTAGAATCTCCCCATTCTCGCTTTAACACTTCAGTAATTAAACCTGAACAAGTCCTTTATGGATCATTTAAAGGTAACGGATTAGATTTGATACTTCTCGGCTTAATGGTATTAATAGCAACTCCAGTTTTACGAGTTATCTTAGGAGTAATTCAATTCACTCTAGAAAAAAATAAAATATATACAGTCATCACAATAATAGTACTTTTTAATTTATTGTTGGCTATATTTATAATCCCACTAATAGTTAAGTAGCAAATAACATCGCCTTCTTCCTTAATTCGTCCATAAACAATGCGTTTTCCTTAACTTCGTTTTCATCAAAATCTAAATCTTTTATTAGTTCTTTTCCTTTAGAACAATCATACGTTGTTCCAGCATATTTTAATGCGCATTTAAGGCTTGAAGGAATCAATTCCGTCCCTTTTATTGGAATTTTTATAGACTTTCTACCTAAAGCTTCAGCCATTAATTCAAAGAATTTATCTAATTTCACAAGTTTACATTCACTTGCGTACATATAGAATTCCTTAGGTTTAGACTCTGACAGCACTTTCACAAACATTGCAATATGTTTTGCACTTATTGTAGACATAGATAGGTCAAAAGAAGGTATTATTCCAAATTTTGCTAACCAGTACATTAAAACGAAGTGTATGTGTGCGGAATATTTGCCATATATGAAAGTTGGTCTTATTATTGCTAAAGGGAAATTATTTTCTCTAGCTTTAGAGAAAACTATTTTTTCTCCCTCACATTTTGTAATTTCATAAGGCAATTTTGGAGATACTCCTTCACAATGCTTATCTTCTTCCTTTACGTTACCCGTTAATCCGGTAGCGGATGCAGCGCTTATATGAATTAATGCAGGTTTTGAAGTTTCTGAAACAATTTCTGAAATTTTTCTTGGAATTTCTACATGAGCTATCTTTAGTTCACTTTCATTATTTCCTATAACTCCTACAGTATTTATGACAACGTCAGAAGAAGATATGAGTTGTCTTAAATTATCTATGTCACTTAAAGGATTAAGTTTTACTAACTTTACTTTATTCTGAAGTATTTCTGAGTAAGTTTTCTTTACTCTTTCTAGATTCCTGTATGTAACTACTACTTCTCCATAATTTGATAAGTATTCGGCTATATGCGTAGAAAGGAATCCCAAACCTATAATTGTATATTTCATGTTAAATAATATCTTCTAAACATTTATAAATACCATTTAATATTATCAGGAAATAAAAACTAAATATCGTATAGAACTTATTTTTAAATATTAAAATTTATTAATATAACTTTCAAAAATTTTAACATAAGATTAAGCCAGGTGAATTTTCAATAGGAGCCATTGTCATTGTTTATTGCAGATAAAAATTGCTGTATGATTACTGTCTTAGCATTCTTAAGTATACCCATCCACTTATTGCTTGTAATAATCCTCCAATAATGAGGGGCATAGGTAAATAGATTTCCATTAAATATCCACTAGCACCTGCAGTAGCTTGAGAAGTTCTTGAAGCTATACCTTGAATACTTGAGGCAGCACCGAAATCTTCAGTAGATATCTCTTTCATGTTTACTGTAGATCTACTCGGAGAACCAAAACCAGCTATGAGACTTCTGAGTATGTAAATAAAACTTCCTATAAAATACGGAGAAAACGGAATTAAAATTAATAAAGCACCGCTTAATATTCTAGTCCAAGAAGCTATATTCAATATGCTTATCCATTTAGATAAATTAGATGCAAAGAATGAGCCCAATGCAGTAGCTAAATATGATATGCTATAAATTATTCCTATGTCATAAGATGATATTTTATACATTAATTCAAACCATGCTGAAGCGTAATATTTTCCATTTTCTAGAAGTACTTTAGCGGTATCCAGGTCTTCTAAAGCTTGCTCAATCCATTCCTTATAATCCATTATGAAGATTATTTGGAAAAAGAAGTCATATAGCTTTCTATAGTGTTTCATAAGGTCTTAGATTCTGATTTCGGCAAACGATTTGAAAGTTAGAATAAAACCATTTTATGTCTTACTTTATCAAATTATAAATATATAGATAATAAATATGAATCAGTTATTTTATTTCTAGGTTATAATATTCCTTGAAAGTATATTTAAGGAAAGTAAATATAAGCATAACTACACTAACTAATACGTAAGTCCATCCAACTCCAATAATTTCTATTAAAATGCCCCCCAAAGGGCCGGAAAGTGTAGATAATCCGTTGGCTATTACTCCAATAAATCCAGTAGTCCTTCCCCAATATTCTTTATCTATATATCTTAGTAATGTGGCCGACGTTAATGTTGAATTGACTCCAGAAGAGAATAATATGAGGAAAGTAGGAATTAATGCAAGAAATATATTATTAATAAGGATGTATGATGCCAATGACGCTGATATTATTAGTCTAAATATTATTTGATAAAAGCCTAATTTTCCTTTATTTATTCTTAATGCAAATATCGATCCTACTACTATTCCTATTTCAGCTGATATAAGTAGTGCACTAAAATAAATTGGCCCTTGATGTAAGACGTCTTCAACGTAAAATAATAGTAGTAATCCCTGCATTTCGAAGAATAAATTATCCGTTGTAAGTATTGTAAACTGAGTTAACACTTTACTTCTCCTCACATAGTAAAACCCGTCAATAAGACTTTTCTTAAAACTATGCATCCTTTTTTCTTCAACATTCTCTGTAATATTCATAGGTAATAAAAGAAATCCTACTACTACTAAAATAATTAATGATGGAGTTATTGAATATTTAAAGCTAATAGCAAGAAATATTCCTGCCAAAGCCTCCGCTAAAATCCTTAATGACCTAAGAGTAACTCTATTAATAGATGAGACCTTCCTATAATCCTTTTCATTCACATTTTCCTTAATCCATATACTTAAAATGATGCTTGCTATATCAGAGGTAAAACCGGTTAATATAGCAAAAGTGTAAAATAGTAAAATAATAGTGAAAATATCGTTGTTAGCAAGTAAGGCAATTTGAGATAGGAATAAGATGGTAAAAAGCGGTATTATTAATCCCAAAAGTATTGTCTTCTTTTTCCTAGTTAAATCCATAAATGCTCCGGTAAAATAACTGAAAAAGTAAGCTAATGAAGAGAGACCTATTAGAATTCCAGTGAGTAAACTTGAACAAGTTAGCTTTGATATTATCCATTCCATCGTAAATATTGCAAGCGTTATATTGAAATTAATTAAATTAATTGACATTATATTATACAGAGCATTTTTCCAATTAGTTTTCGACATATTCTACTATCTCTTTCATTTTTCTAAGATTTTCCTTAAAGCTTTTCCATTTAATATCATTAAGCATTATATCATTTAATTCAACTAAAAATCCTTCGTATAAACCTAAGTAATAATTACAAGCATAATTATCTATGATAACTTTTCCATTTTCGCCAAACTTTAAATCGCCAAGGCACGCATTGCAAATTTTCATTATATCACATGTTCTACATTGGTCTATATTAGTTTTTACATTCACGTACTTAAGAAAATTTTGAACTTTAAACAATCTATAATTATTTAATCCATTAATAATATTACCCATATAAAATCTGTTATCGTATGAGAGCATATAACATGGGTATATATCACCATTTGGCATAATAGTTATATTACTAAATCCTGCACTGCAGTGGGAATTTAGAAGTCTCTTTTGAGTAACCTTTTTCATAAAATTATATATTTCAGTAATTTTTGCGCCATTAATAAATGAACGCATCATATACCTTCCTAGCTCAAAGGACATTTCGTATATTTTCTCTTCATATGAACGTAGTAATTCATCTAAAAAATTTTTAAGAAATTCGTTACCTTGTCCAATTTTAGTAAGTGGATGAATGGATATATTAAATATATTATAATTATTATTAAAAAATTTATATATATCAAGTATACTTATATTATATTGAATATGTACAGGAGAATATACTGTTTCTATACTGATATAATCTGTATCTAAATTATTTATTAATTTACGTAAATTTTTGTCTACTATTTTAAAAGAACCTAAATTATTTCTAAACGTTCTGACCTTATCGTTTATAGTCTCAGGTCCATCAAGACTTACGACTATTCTAAATTCATTTTTCTTTAAAAAATCTATTATTTTATCATTAAGAATAGTTAAATTAGTTATTACAAGAAACTTAGGTAAATATTTCATTTTACCATTTTCCTTTAATTCCATAAAATAATTTACAACTTGCTCTATTAACTTAAAATTGAGTAAAGGCTCTCCTCCAAAAAATTTTATTAATAGCTTAGTATCGTTATATTTACTTAAAATTTCGTCTATTACTCTCTTAGCAGTCTCAAAGGTCATATTTCCTAGTTTATCATAACCATAAAGACCAGTAGATGCAAAACAATATTTACATGCTAAATTACAATTGCCAGATACATTAAGAGTTATTTCTGTAATATATGAAGTACTTAAGAAATCTAATTTAATATCTTTTGTTAAATAATTAAAAAAATTAACAATTCCTTTAGTTCTAAATTTAGGCATTTCTACACCACCACTATTTCTTGAATATTATACGAGACTACTTATCTCTATTTAGAAGCCAGTTTTGTCTCCATCTCCGCATCCAACACCACAGCTGCTTACTGGCTGTATGTTTTCTGGCACTTCTGGTAGTATTTTCTTTAGTTCATTGAATCTATTCTCTATTTTGAGTTCTAATGTCTTTTCACTCATTTCTTTTCCTAAATCTTAGTCTGTTTACTATTATTTTTTTTTTAACTCTACACAATCATGAACATTTTTTAGTTAAAAATTCCTCTATATGAACATGGATTAAATATTTTTGAAATTAACGCCTTTTTAACTAAAAATTATTAAACTAGATTACGACTAAATAGGAGTAGAATTACGAATAACCCTTATTTAAAATGGAAAGCGAAAAGATAATTAAAATTATATTATATAAGATAGAAAATATTTTATTTATTCCATATTTTTCTAACTTTTTCTACTAACTCTTCAAACCATAGTGGCAATAATGGCACTGCTAATCCTACTCCCATTCCGGAGAGAGAATTAGACAGCATTACTTTTCCACTATATTTTAAGCTAGATAATTTCATTATTTTTGAATTCTTTT
Organism: Acidianus brierleyi; assembly: GCF_003201835.2. Lineage (NCBI taxonomy): Archaea > Thermoproteati > Thermoproteota > Thermoprotei > Sulfolobales > Sulfolobaceae > Acidianus > Acidianus brierleyi. The sequence continues at coordinate 707,199 of NZ_CP029289.2, forward strand.
TAGGTCTAGCTACTTCGTTCACTGCAGACAGGCTTAATATAGATAATGCAAGAAGTATTGCCGATATTAAGAAGAGGAATCTAAATTTCAGTTCTGGAGAGAAAGGTAAAAATGATTTTATTGATAACATTGAACTTCCTCCTATACTGGAAAATGCTGCTGCAGAAGTTAAAATTCCAAGTCTTCTTACTCTTTCAAGATCATTCTTCCAGTTACTTGCTACTAGTGCAGTTAAACCTGGAGAAAATACTCCTCTCATTCCTCCTGCAGTACCTCCTATACCTCCTATGAGGAGAGAAATAATGATAACTATTTTTAATGAACTAGAAAAAAGTAAAAACGCTGCTAGAAAAGGAAATAAATCCCCTATTATAAGTGTCTTTTTGTAGCCTACTCTATCTCCTAAAAGTCCTAATGCAAAGACTAAGATAGTATTAAAGAGAATTATAAAGAGGAATATAATACCTATCGATACTAAGGAAAATCCTATGAATTTAAGATATAGGGGAGCTACTAATGTAATATAAATTATTCCTATGCTTCTAAAAATTCTTGAAAAAACTAAATATTTAAATCCCATATCAGATTTCATAATTATTCACTATAAATTAAAACTTAAAAAAATAAGAAAATTAACTTTTTACCACCAGTTTCCGTGATGTCCATGATGATGTGGTCCGCATCCGTAATAAGGTCCGAAACCTTGATATGGTCCGTATCCCCACTGATATGGGAAGTTTCTTCCTAGTTCTGTGATTTCTACGTATTCTTCTCCATCTTTCTCAAATTTTCTTACTAATCCTGTTACCATTAATTGACTTAGTACGAAATCGAATGCACTTCCATATAATGGTACACTATTCCTTAATTGAGATATTTTTACTGGACCGTTTTTTAGACTTTCGAGTATTTGGTATCCGCCTATTCCCATTAGTCTTCCATACATTTTATCACCGATATCTATTTCGATATCGGAATTAATAAATCTTTCGATATTATAGTAACAGATATAATCCAAAGAAATAATAAAAGTTTAAACGATATTAAGGAATAGTTAGTAAATTAAATTAATTTTTATGCAGACTAACTATAAAAATTCTTAAATACTTCTTTAACAGAGTTAAAGATATGGAAGAGAGCAAAAACATAACACAACTAATCTCAAGAGAAGATGACGACATTAGTTTAGAATTTGATAAGGAAATTAAATCCGAACTCACTAGAAGTACAATAGAAGAAATTTCTAAATCTAAAAAAGAGCCGGATTGGATGCTAAAATTAAGAATAAAATATTTTGAAAAAGCTATGAAACTTCCAAAATCTAATTGGATACCTAACAATATAGATCTTGATCTTTCAAATTTTGACATATACAGTAAACCCAAATTAGATCATATAAGTAGTTGGGAGGAATTGCCAGCTTCACTTAAGAAATATTATGAATATTTAGGAATTCCAGAATCAGAAAGAAATATTCTTGCAGGAGCAGTATCAATACTTGACTCAGAATCAATTTACTCCAAGGTTGGAGAAGAATTAAAGAAACGTGGAATAATAATGATGCCTATGGATGAGGCTGTAAAAAAGTATGACATACTTAAAGACTATTTCATGAATGTATTAGATTCAGAATATCAAATAGCTGCGCTACACGGTGCTATATGGAGTGGTGGAGTATTTGTCTATGTTCCTAAGGGAGTAAGATTTCAGACACCAATAGAAGGAATATTTATCATAGGGAGCGATAAAGTAATTCAAGCAGAACATACAATTATTATAGCAGATGAAGGATCTTCAATTAATTATATTGAAGGATGTTTTGCACCTAGATTAAATGCTACAGCTATGCATAATGGAGGAGTAGAAGTTTATGTTAAAAATCATGCCAGTGTAAAATACGTTACTATACAGAATTGGAGTAAAAACGTAATTAATTTGAGCAATAAAAGAGGAATTACCGGAGAAAATGCTAATTTAGAATGGGTCGAAGGTTCTGTAGGGTCTAAACATACATTTAGTTATCCATCAACCATACTCGACGGTGAAAATTCATCATCAACTAGTTTATTACTAACTATAGCAGGCGAAGAAGGTGATTGGAAAGAAGGAGGATCTAAAATGATTCATAAAGCACCATATACCAAGAGTAAGATAGTAAGCAAGAGTGTAAGTTTTAATGGAGGCAACGTATCGTATAGAGGATTAGTGAAAGTAAACAAAGGAGCTCTTAATTCAAAAGCTTATGTAAAATGCGATTCTCTCATACTTGACGATAAGAGCAAAGCATATACATTTCCTCAAAACCAAGTTTTAGAAGAAAGTGCAGAAGTTGCACACGAAGCTTTTACTACGAAAATGAGTCTAGACCAGCTTTTCTATTTAGAAAATAGAGGTTTCAAGGAAAAAGAAGGTATATCATTACTGGTATTAGGTTTTATGGACGAAATAACTAAAGAACTACCTTTCCAGTACGCTACAATGCTAAATAATCTTATGACCTTAGAATTAGATAAAATAGGTGCATTAGCTTAATTGTTTTTTAGATTTTTTATTTTTTGTTTTTCTAAACTTAGAACTATTTTAACTATAAATATTTCCCTTAAGACATATATATCACTGTATATATCTAGGTATTTATGTCAACAATTGAGTTAAAACCTATAGGATATATTGAACATAATATTTCCGACGAGTTAATTGCAAAAACTTTCAAAAAATTTATGGCTAAAGTAGTCATTTATAGGGAATACAAGGATGGGTTAAAAGGGATTAGATGAATTCAGCCATATAGTTTTAATATCTTATTTACCTAGAGCTAAAAGCGAATCATTACAAATTAAACCGCTTGAACCTAAAATAAAAGCTAATAATTTGAAAATTGAAACCAATATTCCAATAGTAGGTATTTTTAGTACGTGTGCTCCTTATAGACCTAACCCTATAGGCTTATCCGTAGTTAAACTTCTTAAAATTCAAGACAATACAATAATTATTGACGATTGCGATTTATACAATAAGACACTAATTTTAGACATTAAACCTTATATTTACACTGTATCTGAAGAAGTTAGAATAGCTGAGTGGAGAAAAAGGATGTTAGAGTATATTAGAACTCTTAACTTGGAATGATCTAACTTTTTTCGTTCTATTATATTGATCTTTTATATACAAGTTTCTTAGAAAAGTTGGAAGTAATGAAAGCAGATAATAGTTGATAAGATGTATGTTAAATTTAGTTTTTATTAAAATATTATTTCCTGAAAATATCTTATAAAGTAATTTATATCTTAATAATTCTTCATTTACTGTTTCATTAATATTTTTATTTATTTTATCATTTAACATTTCCATAATAATATAAAAATCTTCTACGGCCTTCTTAAAAAGATTAGAAAATGAATCTTTGTATTCTCTTATATTTTTAGTATTTCCTGAGCTTGTTTGAAGAGTATGAATTCTATAGGAAGTTAATCTTGCAGGATCAAGCAAAATATTTCCTTCTGATAATAAGGAAGAATAAAAGATGAAAGAATCGATAACTGCCTTTATTTTTTTAAGATATTGAGCATTATTTTCAAGAATTTCCCTCTTTACGCATATTGAACTTGAATTAAAATTGACATTTAATTTAAGAAGGTTTCTAATGTCAGTTTTACGATTGTCTTCTATAGTTAATGTAAACTCCGGCAAATTAAACGATGCATATGGAGGAATCTTAAGATAATCTTCAATGATTTTTATTTCATTACCCTTATCATCAATAGTAACAAAGTTGTTATGATAATAAATTGGATGAAATACTTTGAAAAAGGAAGTTACTCTTTCTAACTTATCTTCTCTATAGATATCATCATCGTCTAACAGACAAATAATATCTCCCTTACTTTCATGCAAGCCTTTGTAGATTTTTTCACCTAAATATTCTTGATTATCATAAATATCTATTATATTTCTATTATTTATCTCACCTAATTCAAAATTTTTAATTACAACTATTTCAAATTTATCCTTATCTAATGTCTGATTTAGAACTGAATTTAATGCGTTGTCTAAATATTTTTGCCTATTATAGGCTGTTATTATTACTGAAACGAAATCCTTCATTATTAATATATCTATGTATAACGAACTTTAAATCTTTTAATAGAAAGATTTAAATAATTGACTGACTAGTCAATTTATTGTGACTTAAAATGGAACAGAAAAGAATCCACGAAATACCTGAATGGGCATTTGAATTTCATGGGCATAGATGTCCTGCAATGCCATTAGGTTATTTAGCAGGCAAATATGCTCTGAAACTACTAGGAATAGAAAAGGAAAAAGATACTAATACTTACGTTTTTTCGGAAACTGGTGATGAGCATCATCAAGGATGTTTTGACGACGGAGTTCAGGCAGCAACTGGATGTACTTATGGTAAAGGAAATTACAAAAGACTTCAATACGGCAAGATGGCTATAATTGTTTATAAACCAGGTAAAGGAGCAGTTAGAATAAGACCAAAGCCAGAAATACTTGATGGATGTAGCAAATTTGAATTTTTCAAATATAGAAAATCTGGAATACCTGCATCTCAAGTTCCTAGAGAAGTTTCGGACGAGGTTATAAATTACGTACTTTCAAAAGATTTCGAAGAATTATTCTATTATGAATTTCTCAAAGACTTTACATACAGTTCTCCAAAGAAGACAATGGCAAGAATAGTATGCGACGACTGCGGAGAGCCTACATATGAGAACTACATAAAAATCTTCAACGGTAAAAGGCTCTGTCCACGTTGCTATGAAATTGAAAGAAATAAAAGGTGATAATCTATGAATTCAATTTTTTTATCTATCATATTCATTTTAACCTGGATACTTTCTGCGTTATTTGCAATAGCGGGTGTAGGTGCAGCTAACACATTAATTCCTATATATTACTCCTTGGGTATACCATTTTCAATAGCAGCAGCCGCTGGGCTTTTATTAAACGTATTTTCATTGTCGTCTGCCACGGTAAACAATGGAAAAAGGGGTAGAGTATTATGGAAATTAGGAACGATCTTCCTTATACCTGCAGTTATAATGGCTCCAATAGGGGCATTCATAGGAATTCACACTCCAAGGAAAATATTGCTCTGGATATTCGTGGCATTCTTAGGCTACACATTGTATAATTTGATAAGAGGAAGAGCAAAAGAGGAAACAAACAAATTTTCTGGAAATATTAAAGGGTACATACTTGGTATAACAGTAGGAGCTATTGCTGGATTTCTTGGCGGTTTATTAGGCGTAGGAGGCGGAATGATAATTTTACCTGTTTTAGCTCTAATAGAAAAAGATTATAAGAAAGTTTCAGCTACTGCAGGCTATGTAGCTTTATTTAGTTCTGCAAGTGGTTTTACTAGCTATCTGTTCTTATTACGAGGAATAAGTTATGATCTATGGTTAGTAATATTAATAGGCGGAATTTTAGGAGGATTCAGTGGATCATATTTAATGAACAAGATGAAGACTCTTTACGTAAAATATACTATAGTATCCATAATAACGTTCGTGCTAATAAAAATACTTATAGGAGTAATTTAAACATTTAAACTATGAGAGGCATAATTAAATTATGAGACAGAGAAATGAAGAAGTGACGAAGGAAAAGATATTGCAAGCTGCTACCGAAGTTTTTGCTGAGGAAGACTTTTTTAAAGCTTCAGTAGACCAAGTGTGTAAAAAAGCAGGAGTTTCTAAGGGAATAATATTTTGGCACTTTAAGACTAAAGATCAGTTAATCTTAGAGGTAGCTAAGAAAAGTCTACCTTTAGATATTGTAGAGAGCTGTTTAAAAGAAAAAGAAAATACTCTTGAATGTATTGGGAATAAATATCTAGAAAAATACGATGATCCTATTATGAGGAAACTTTTCTTGCATACTATATCTGCAATGAATATATATAAGGAACTGGGAGATGACATTAGAGAATTATGTGATTCACTAGTGAAAAAAATAAGTAAATGTGCTTTAAATAGCGAAAGTAATGAGGATATTATAAGAATAAGGTCGTTCATGGGAGGACTTCTTTGTTACGTAGTAAATCCTCCTAATATAGACAAGAAAACATACGTTAATACTCTTATTAAGATAGCTTTAGCGAAAGAAACTTAATAACAATATTAAAATAGATTCACCTAATTTATAAATATTTGATTTTTTGCCAATATATAATTTTTTCTAAATAAATTCGTAAATAATTTTTAAATACCTATATCCTTCATTATATTTATGGAAACTAAGAAAGTCCTAATTTTAGGAATAGACGGATACATAGGCTGGGCTCTAGCGTTAAGGCTAGGAAAGAAAGGGCACGAAGTATATGGTATAGATAATCTAATAACTAGAGTACAAGCAATGGAAGTTGGTGGAGATTCTGCGTTTCCCTTGCCATCAGTAGAAGAAAGAAGGAATATATTTAAGGAATATATTGGCCCAATAGATTTCATTGTCAATGATATAACTAAACCTTATGTTTTAAGAGATTACATTAGTAAAATAAAACCAGACGCTATAATACATTTTGCAGAACAAAGAACAGCTCCTTATTCTATGATAGACGAGGAACACGCTATATATACAATGCATAATAATATAGAAGGAACAATAAGGCTAATTTACGCAGTTAAGGATAATCCCGAAATTCATGTACTAAAAATGGGAACCATGGGTGAGTATGGTACTCCAAATTACGATATACCAGAGTCTCCTTATGTGAAATTTGAGTATAAAGGAAAGAGCGACATGGTTCCTGTTCCAAAATTCGCCGGATCATGGTATCATTGGACTAAAGTTCATGATTCGCATAATTTACTATTTGCAAATAAAGTATGGGGTATAACGATCACTGATATAAATCAAGGACCAGTATACGGTACTAGAACTACAGATATGTTAGACGGAGATAGTATAATAGAGGGTCTAAGAACTAGAATAGACGTTGATGAGGCTTGGGGAACAGTTGTAAATAGAAATGCCGTTAGAGCAGTTTTAGGATTACCTTTATTAGTATATGGAAAAGGAGGTCAAACTAGAGGTTTTATTTCTCTTGAAGATAGCGTAAACGCTCTAGAGATTTTAATTAATAATCCACCTAAAGAAGGAGAATTCAGAGTCGTTAATCAGTTTATGGAGCTATATAGTGTGGAAAAGATAGCAACGTTAATTGCTGATGCGACAGAAGAATTATTTGGATATAGGCCAAAGATCCATTATGTTAGAAATCCAAGAATAGAAAAAGAGGAACATTATTACAATCCGGAAAGAAAGATTCTTCCAGATCTCGGTTATAAACAAAAAAGATTTCTAAAAGATGAGATATATTCTATACTTACTGATCTATACCAATATAAGGATAGATTAAAGAATTTTAGTGAATGGACTAACGTTAAAACAGACTGGAAAAACGGAAGGAACGATAAAAATAGATTCGATTTAATAAAAGAGTTATGATTTTTTATAATATTGTTCCTTTTTAATCTTTTAATCATAGATTTACTTTATTTTGTATTTTTCTTCATATTTCTTATTTTTACTTTATAGATAGTTATAGATAATATCCATACTGACGCAAAAGTAGTTATAATTATCATTCCTATATTTCCCCACCATACATCTCCATTTATTAGCGATATTATATTCCAAAATCCTCCATTTAGGCTAAACTCTGATTGTATTAACCCCAGAAGTTCTAGGCTACCCACTACATATGCAACTAAAATTGATATTGTAGTCATTGTTAAGTTATACCAAATTTTCCTCATAGGATTGCCGTTGTCAGCAGTTTCCGATAAGCCGTAAAATTTAGATTATTTACCATCATTTAAAATTCCTAAACCTTTTAATGCTATTAAGTAAGCTGAGGCTGTGTGTCTGTCAAATCCCTTCTCCCTCATCACCTTTTCATGTTCTTCCGAGTTTGTAGTACCCTTAGGATTAACTAAAATAACGTTAAAACCCAACCTTAACGCTTTAATAACACCGTGAATTAACAACTGCTTCTTAGCGAAACGTGAAACCTTCCTATTACCGCTTTTGCTCCTAGTGAACCTCCTCCTCTTAACTAGGAATAAGTCCTCAAAAACTACGTAATCAACACCAATCCTTGATAGGAAAATGAGAGCTTGTGATAGAGCATTCAAACGTAAAGCCCTAGCTTCCCCTTTAGGAAAACCGTGGGAAACAACCTCAGAACACCACCACGTTTTGGTAGTAACAATACTACTCTCCTTATTAATTACAACATTCAACCTATCAGTGTTCAAATCGAAACCAGCAATTAAACCGTAACCGTTAGGTTTTGGTGAAGAGCATAGACAATCTAAAAATAACGATTTTAAGTGATAATTTTGTTTCAACACTAATTCCTCCTCTAATCGGAGAATGGGGATTTTCTGCCCTTGTAGAAGCTGATGATGTAAAGATACTTTACGATGTAGGAAATTCAGGTTATCCGTTAATTTATAATTCTGAAAAATTAGGTATAAAATTGGAAGATATAGATTTCATAGTATTGAGTCATGGACACAGTGACCATACTGGCGGATTTTCAAACAACGATGTTGTAACGAAACTAAAGGGTAAAATGTTAATCGCACATCCCTCAGTCTTTGAAAAGAAAGTTCTTAATTGGTCTGGAAAATTGGAATATATTGGAATGCCGTTAACTAGAGATGAAACTGAGAAGAAATTTAACCTAATACTATCGTCAGAACCCTTGGAAATTTCTAATGGGGTAATGTTTAGCGGAGAGGTAAAAAGATATGGATACAACGAATATACTTCAGGCTTATACACATCCTCAAATTCCTCTCTACTAAAAGACAGTATGAAAGACGATGTCGCACTTTATATTAATACCAAAAAAGGCCTAGTTATTTTGACAGGCTGTGGACATTCTGGAATTCTTAATATAATTACGCATGCTAAAGAAGTTACAAATCAGAACGTTTATGCAGCATTAGGAGGATTTCATCTTCTTTCTTCCCCAAAGGAGCATGTAGAAAAAGTAGCAGATGAGTTAACGAAGAATTTACAGAAAATAGGTCCAGCTCATTGCAGTGGAAATATGATAAAATCAATAATTTCAGAAAATAAAGAAAAATGGTTAGATGTAAGCGTAGGGAAATCTATATCATTCTGATTTTTTATGAAATTTTGAAAGTTCATTATTCCAATGTGGTACTTTTACATCTTTAGGACAAAATGCTAGAGAGAATGCCTTTATATCTAATATAGGAGTTCCAACGAATAAGTCCAAATTATCTACATAGAGAAGATTCTCTTTTCTTTCTATTAATTTAACAATAGATAAAGCTATTGGATTAGGTCTATGCGGAGAATGAGTACAAAACACTCCAACTGTTGGTAGATTATCTAATCTCATAGGTTTAACTTTCAAAATTTTTCTTTGGTCATTAGATACTTTATTTAACCATGCCAAGAGAATTATATGAGAGAATTCTTCTATTCCATCAAGTCCTTCTTTATATTCATTAAATATTTCTATAATTCCTCTATTTTCTTCTTTAGATTTTACGACTCCTATTTCCTTTAGGTACATTAAATAGAAAATACATAATCATAAATATATATTTAAATGCCTCAAAGACGAAAAATGGATTTTAAAAAAATTAAATTTGCTCTGCTTCTATTAATGTTAAAGTATCCTTTACTCCTGGCAACGAAGCTATAGAATTTACTATAAAAGTCCCTAACTGTTCTATGTCTTCCACGTCTATACTCACTAACAGATCATAAGGTCCATAGGTTATTGCTACATTAGATACCCTGGGTATTGCAAAAAGCGTTGTTAACAAAGTTCTTATTTTAGAAGGATCTGCCTTAATAAGAACATGAGCTCTTTCCATATTAGCGTAAGTCCTTACTAGATCCCACTCCGTAACTATTCCTCTCAATGACGAGGCTTTTAATTCATTTTCCTCAAGTAATAAAACAGAGCCTACATTTTTTGTAGCTATTAAATCAGCTACATCTCCTACTGTAGCATCTAAATCTTCAGATACTATATTCTTTGAGGCTATATCTGATAACTTAGAGGAAGAATTGCCTTCATAGTAAGCCTTAAGCACATCTCGTAATGAAACTATACCTATTATATCAGCTCCAGAAACTATTGGAATATGAGACATTCCAAGTGATACCATTGCATTTGCTGCATCCCAAACTGTTTGATCACTATTGAGTGTAATAACGCCTTGTGTGCCTACAGCTATTGCAGGAATTGTCACTCTTGGTATTACTTTCGCAAGATCTCTTTCAGTTACTATTCCTTGTCCTTTTATTAATAAGGAACCAACTCCGTACTTTAACATTAACTTAGCTGCAGTTCTATTCGAAGTATCAGCATCTACTGAGATCGCAGGTCTTGTTACATCTCCTATTTTCTTTGATGCCCAGTTCTGATTATTTAATGCTTCCCTTACTACTGTCCTAGCAGATACTACTCCTATTATATTCCCTGCAGCGCTTACTGCCACACGTCTTATACCAGATTTTACCATTAATTCAGCTGCATCTTTAAGGGTCGAGTCTATATCTAGCGTTTTAATATTTTGAGACATTATAGTTTTTAACATAAAGTAAAATTAGATCCTAAGATTATAACCCTTCTATTTATAGAGTTATTATATACAAACTAACTACTGTTAAAGAGAATTACTAGAACATTTATAATCATAGACTATAGTAATTTGCATAATAATGCTCTATCTACTTCATTACTTAATAATTTTTAACGTATAATCTATTAATTACGGAATTAAAATATTCTAATTTTAATTAGAAACACATAACCTAAAAATATATAAAAATACTAAAAAGATTAACTTTTCTTTAACAGGGTTTAAGCGAAACAAACTGTCTCTATTCTAAATTTATTTTACAGAAGCTTTCCTAGCTTCGGCTTTCTCTACAGCAGTCTTATAAAGTACTTTATAGGATACAGCAGTTACTCCTCCTAATACCAATACTCCTGCTAGACCTACTAATACTGAGCCTGCGGCAAGTGTAGCTGGATTAGTTAATAATAATGTTGCAGGTATTCCACTTGGTGGTACAGCATCTACTAGGATGTTTCCTTGAGTAAATACACCAAACATCATTCCGCCTAAGAACGTAAAGAAGAATACCCAGGCTTGTCTCCATGGTAAATTCTTATGAGTTGACAGATATAGTATTCCGTATAATATTGCAAGATATACCCAGAAGCCTGCATTTCCTACTGCACTATTAAATACTGTAGGTAACCATAAGTCCGTACTAACTAATAGTAAGATGTTAGCTAACGTTAATGCTAATACACCTACTAAGAATCTTTCTTTTATTCCATAGAATGCCACAGTAAAGAATACTACATACATTACTATACCTATGAAGAATACCCAGTTAAACGCATTGAATATCATGCTCATGTATTCCGGATAGAATACTTGTAAATTAGGTATTTCATGCATAGCTACAGATAATTCATGTTTTTCTAATACTGTAGCAACTGTAGATAATGGAAGTTTTAATCCTATTCCATATCCACTAAATACTGACGTGAATATTGTAGTTCCTATAAAGGCAACTATTAACGCGAAAGGTGCTGCAAGTATGAGGAATGTCTTAGAACTCATATGTCTACCTAAAGAATCTGCACCTTCTGCTGATCCTATGAAATAATGGTGAAATGCTAAGATTACAATCAACGTCATTAATAGTCCGAATAGTGCTTCTCCAGTAGCGAACATTATCGGAGCGAAGATCCCATCTAATGAAACTACTAAGTATACTAAAGACGTGGCTATTATAGCCCATAGAGATCCTAAAACTAACATCATTTTCTCCTTATAATTCTCGTACTTGCATATAGGCAACATTACTAGTGATCCTGCTTCTATCATAAACATTGTTACGAACCAAGATAATGGGATAAAGAATAATAGGATGTAGGGATTCATTTACATCACCTTTTTCTTACCCTGATCGTTAGAATTTACAGATTTTAATGAGGGAATGTTAGGAGACTGAGCAGAAGTGCTTCCGAAAGTAGTAGTTAATGATGCTACGTCTTGAGCCACTTCTTTTCCACTGAATAATCTTCTTAATATGTATAATGTGCCTACAACTGCTATTACTATTGCAGTCATTATAGCAATTCCTATAGGTAAAACGTCTGGATTATTGTTAAATCCTTGACTTGTAAGCATTCCTGCTTCTATTGTATATAGTCCGCTAGATGTTGCTACCATAGGTCCCCATATAACGAATGGTTGTCTTCCTGTTTCAGCAGCTACCCAACCGGATTCCCACGCTATTAATTGTAACCATCCTATTAATAATGTAACGTATAATGGAACTTTCTTATCTAATGGAGCATCTAAACCTAAGAATTTGAAAGCATTTTTCAATGATGGTAATTTAAAAAATGTAAATGCTGCCAATATCCAGAATACTAAGGCACCTAATATACCTAGCGTAGCATGAAGATCGTATGCATTGTGAGCTACCCACCATATTGGATCTTGTACACTCTGTACAAAACTAGAATATCCTAATACTAACGCATTAGGATTAGGAGGCCATGTAGATAGTAGTGCTAAACCGCCGGGAATTGATATTGGACCAACAGACATTGGTGCTCCTTTAGCAGTTTGCATTACGCCTTCTAATGTTGCAAGCTTTAATGGTTGTATTGCATAAAGGGTCTTTCCTGCATTATCTCCTGCCCAACCTAAGAATATTGCGTCTATTGCTGCAAGGAATATCGCTAATTTTAATCCTCTATTATAGTATTCTACTTCGTCGTGTGTTAAATTCTTCTTAAATAATTTCCTGAATGAGAAGTATCCGGCCAAACTTCCGAAACCTACAAACCATGCTCCTGCAACTCCCATAGGTACTTCAGCATTTGCTGCTGGAGGCCATAATGATCCTAATGGATCAACATTAGTTATTGCACCAGTTTGTGCAAATTGAACTATATTAAATCCTACAGGCGTATTCATCCAAGAGTTTACTAGGATTATAAGAAGAGCAGACGCTGTAGATCCTACACCTACTAATAGCCCTAACATCATGTGTGCATTTCTGCTTACTCTATCCCAGCCGTATAGATATAAACTAAGGAATATCACTTCCGAGAAGAACGCTAATACTTCTATTTCAAAAGGTAGTATATCTACCTCGTTTACTACATACATCCATTTATACCAAACTGTTATGAATTCTACTGCTATTGCTGCACCTAATGCTGAACCTACTGCAAAAAGTACTGCCATAACTATTGAAAATCTTTTTGCTATTGCTAAATAGTAGGGATCGTTCCTTTTGTATCCTAAGTATTCTGCAGTTACTATAAAAAATGGAAGAGATATTGCCCAATATGTAAAGAGCATATGTCCGCCCATAGTAAACGCTGCAAGTACTCTATCGAAAACGAATAGACTCATATTTTTCACCTAATCTAAATTTATTTAAAATGGATTGATCATTATAAACTTTAATAAGTAGTATATATTGGACTAAAACGTGTTTTTTACGTTATAAGTTCTACAAAAATTTTAGGAATTACCAATTGAAATCTATAAAAATGTCAGTTCTGTTAAATCAGGGAAAAATAATTAATAAAATAAACTTTATCATAAGTTCAATAATACTTATACCCTTATTCAATATTAATAAGATAGAAAGTAATAAAAAATCAGAATGAGAGTTATGTAATAATGGGAAATAGCTTATGCTTTGAAGTTAAGAGAGAAATAACTGAAAAACCTACTTTAATTATGCTAAATAGAGATCTTTTTAGAAAAATTACGGAAAACGAAATTTATCTTAAAGTATTATCTTATCCAGACTTTAAAGTAGCAGGAGTTAGCAAAAGTTATTATTATTATGCGTTAGAAAAATTAAAGGAAATTAATTTAATTAGAGATAGGAAAATTAATTTTAAACTTGTTGTTTCATATTTTTATGATAATAAAAATCAATTAATCAAAATAGACCCTGCATTTATCTTTATAGGGAAGAACCTTATGTACGTCTTCGATTCAAGAAGGAGATGTAATATGGATTATGAATTATTAGTAGATTTAGGAATAGAAGATGGTAGAAATACAAATTTATGCAAAAAAGTTAAAAAGGCGCTTTCTAATATGATAAATGAATATCTAACAACAGGTGTAATTAATGTTATCTAAAAATTCTTTATTATGGTTTTTGGGAGGTTTATTAGCAGGAATTGGTTATATATTTGGAGTGTTTTATTTAATGATTACTAAGAAAGATCCTAGTAGATGGCTTGGATTAATGCTATTTTTAGGTCCTTTTGGTTCAATAATGCTATACTTCCTTTGCAGAAACGAACATAAAGATATAGCTACGTTGTCCATGTATTTATTCTATGGATTTTTAGTATGGATACCAATAGCATTGTTACTAGGAATAAATCCACTATATCAGATCTTCGGTTACATACACGGATGGTTAGGAAGCTAAAATATTAAAAAAAGTACATTTTTAGTATAACAATATAGAATTATGTGTTGATTAAGCTAAATACTAGTTTTTTAAGAAAAACTCTTGAATTTAAATAGGAACGTCTCTGAAAGTAGGTATTTTAATACTCTTGAGATTTTTTAGATATTTATGTAAAATTTCATCTACTATTGTATTCCATAGTTTAGCAGGAAGCTTAGAATATCTTCCTTCATCCCCTATTTCCCCTACTTTTGCTCCTATACTATTCGCTATTCTTCGTAATCCGAAAACACACTCCGTATAAACTGGACATTCTGGACAGCCATACTTTGATGATCTCATATCTATAAAGATAAGCATCTTATTGTTTTTATCAATATATGCTATGCTATTATCAAATTCTATTCCCTTTTCATTGATTACTATTGGAATTATAGCTTTAAACGATATTGCATTATCTTCTATCAGTTCTAATTTTTTTAATTGAGATAATATATAATAATAGTAACTTTTACTTAAATGTAAACTTTCTCTATTATCGTTAACCAAAACTTTTGAATAAATATCCTCAGAAAGTTTATTAAAATACTCTCTAGGCAAAAGTACAAGATTTTCCGTCTCACCTATAACTCTATTAATCTTAACTAGTCTGTAATCGCACATAGGAATCTATGTAAATATTTATGATTTATAATTATATATAAATCTAAATCTAGAGTTTATATAGTACTTTTAGACTGAGATACCCTAAAATAAACGTAAAAAGAAGAACATTCTAACGTAAAATTACGTGAGTATTATATTATCTTATGTAACATTTAAAATAATTCGCTATCATTTTTTAAATTTTTGTCGAAAAGAGCAGAAAAAGGTAAAAATAATTTTTTAATGAATTGGACTTTTTCTATAGGATATTATCCTATTTTCCTAGATAAATATATTAAACACTTAGGAAAAGATTACTTTATGATAAACGTAGGTTTGTATTATAGGGTAAAAAAAGGTCATGAGGAAGATTTTGAGAAGGCATTTCAAGGGGTAATAAATTTCCTAAAAACTTTTCCTGGTTTTATTGACGCTAAGCTATATAAGAGAGTCGATGATCCACAAGAATACTTGATTTATAGTGAATGGGATTCACTTGATACTTTTAGAAGATTTATTTCTAGTAGAGAATACAAAGATACTACAGGATACGGAAAGAGTATATTAGAAGGCATGCCAAAACATAAGGTCTTACAAGAGATAAACACATAGTTAACTAAGTTAAAGTATTTATTGATTATTTTTACATAATACAATTTAAATTTTTGTCTAAGAAGATAGTACTAATGAAGAATATTTATCAAATGATATTAATAACTAGACCTTGGGGTTTTATTTTACCGATAGTCTGTGTAAGTTTTTCTTTCTCTCTTGGATATTATATTTATAGAATATTTAATATTCAATTTTTCATTTTAACAATTTTGGGTACTGTTCTTTTTAATGCGTCAGTTGACGTTTTAAACGATTATTTTGATTATAAGAAAGGTTTAGATTCGGAAAATTCAGGCACAGTTAAATATAGACTTCATCCAATAGTCCAAGGAGTATTAACTTCTACTAATACACTATTATACGGACTTATTTTAGGGATGATAGGTATGGCAATAGCGATATATTTAACTTTATTTAGATTTTATGCAATAATATTTGCCTTAATAGGCTTCTTTATGGTCTACGCTTATAATGGACCACCTTTTTCTTGTAAATATAAGGCTTTAGGAGAAATAGAAGTTTTTATAACATATTCATTTCTTATTATAGCAAGTTATTATATTACAACAAGTCATATTTCAATAATATCTTTCTTCGATTCCTTACCTCTAGCATCAATAATAACTGCAATTCTTGTAGCCAATAATATGAGAGATGCCAATACTGATAAATTAAACAAAATAAAGACTTTAGCAACAATTTTTCCAGATAAAATAAAGAAGATTTATTTATTCCTTTTGATAATTCTTCCTTATTCACTTATACCATTACTAATATTATTTGGATACTTACCTTATCTAGATATATTGATATTGCTTACGTTACCACTCTCTACCAAGATAGGAAAATATGTATACATAAATTTACCTATAGATTCTGATCCGCAAACAGCTAAAGTTCTAATAATATTTGGATTAACTTACGTATTCTTGACGCTTCTAAGTTCATTTTGATTAATTTTAACTATTTTTTCTCTGAGCATTATTAAATCTTTGAAATTTTTAGCTTTTAATATATTATCTATTTCATTTAAAGCTTCAGTAACTAATCCGAGTTCCACCATATCCAATAACTTTGATTCAATAATCCAGACATTGTTAGGATCTTTTTCTATAGCCTTTTCATACTCTTTTATAGCCTCGTCATATTTTCCTTTTTCATCAAGAAAATTTCCCTTAAGATAGTGATACATTGAAAAATTTTTATAATCAATGATTGATGCTTTTTCAAGACACTCTAATGCTTCGTCTATTTTTCCTAAATTAAAAAGTAGTAAGGCTTTCTTATAATGGAAATCTATTACATGAGGATCCAATTTAATAGCCTCATTATATTCTTTCAATGCCTCTTCAGGATTTAATGTACTATATATTTCTCCAAGCATAAAGTGAGGCCACGGATCTAAGGGATTTATTTGTGAAAGCTTTCTTAATTCCTCAACTTTTAGTCTAGTGCCTTGTGGTGATTCAACCATTATTAAAGTATAATAGAACTTAACATATAAAAGTTCATTATTTTAATTAAGTTATGACAATACTAACAGTGTTAATAAGAAAAAGGCCTTCTTTTCATAAAATTTACTTATTTTCTTGTTTTCGAGAAATAGTAGTATGTCATTCAAAATTTCTAGACGGGATTTTCTAAAGTTAGCGCTAACGGCTACTATGCTTGCAGCACCAGAATGGGATAAGGCAATAGGAAAAGCAGTAGACATGATAAAAAATGGTGACGTAAATATAGTATGGTTTGAAGCACAGGCATGTGAAGGAAATACAACAGCTATAATACAAGCTACAGATCCTACAGTAGTTCAAGTTCTTTTTGGAGCAAGTCCACTAATAGGACCTGGCAGCGTAAAAATATCTTTTTGGCCAAGTCTAATGCCACAACAAGGAGAACAAGCAATAGATATATTAAATGACGTAATTGCTGGGAAATATAATCCTTATGTACTAGTATTAGAAGGAAGTTTCCCTGATGAGAAAACTGCACAGCAATATAATTCTGGAGGATTTTGGGGAATGTTAGGTCCAAAGACTCTAAATGAATGGGTAGCAGAACTATTACCTAATGCAGTTGCAGTTCTATCAGTAGGAAATTGTGCATCCTATGGAGGGTTAATAGGCGATAAAGTATATCAACCACCGCCTAAATTCATAACGCCAACATGGTCTCCATCACCCACTGGTGCAGTTGGATTTTTCGACGATCCGTTAAGAGGATATAAAGGACTGTTAAGCAGATTATATGAGGATAATTACTTAAATGGACAAGCCGGCGCAGCACCATTCTATACTTTCGTTAAGAATCCTAATTCTTACCTTGATATAACTCCATCTCCTTCTGCTTCTGTGAAACCGGCAATAGCAGTGCCTGGTTGTCCAGCCAATGGAAACGGTATAATGAGGACATTAGCTAATTTAGTGCTATGGGCAGGAGGTTTAGCTCCATTACCAGAAGTTGATCAATACTGGAGACCGATGTACTTTTTCCAATATACAGTTCATGAACAATGTCCCAGAGCTGCATGGTATGCTGCAGGAGAATTTAGGACTCAGCCAGGTCAGCCTAACGCTGCATGCTTATTTGAGGTTGGATGTAAAGGTCCAGTATCTAATTGTCCGTGGAATAAATACGGTTGGGTTGGAGGTATAGGAGGGCCGACGAGAACTGGCGCAGTATGTATTGGATGTACTATGCCTGGTTTTTCTGATCTATACGAACCGTTCTATAAGCCTTTACAGGTTCCAACCCCGTCTTCTACTCTAACAACTGCAGGATTAATAGGCGCAGGTATAGCGATCGGTGCTGCGGTAGGATTAGCTGAAAAGAAAATGGTACAAAAAGGAGGGTTGAGGTCGAAATAGCATGCAGTTACCTTTTGGGGATTATTTAGTAGGCAATTCATTATATCCTTTAGCATTAGATTTGTTCATTCCTACAATAGTATTTTTCTTCTTTGGTGCATCATATAGAGTATTTAGATACTTTGCAGTTTATAAGAAACCGTTTATACCTTACGCTACGTCTGTTATGAGAGAAACGTCTTCAACAGAAAAAGTTAAGAAATTAGTTGATACTTTTGCTAACTCCAGTAAAGTGGGAATGAAAAGAAAACCAGTAACTACTGCCGCAGGTCTTCTTATGCACTTATCATTAATTGTTATAATATTTCTTCTAGCTCAGCATATGGTATTTTGGGCTTATTATATTCCTCCTTATAAAATTCTATTTCCTTTTGCTATTCCTGAAAGTTCTGCAGATGGTGCATTAGCCTTTACATTAGCTACTTCGCCTTATACTTCCACATCATATCCTTTTGTTCATGATATATGGGGACCTTTAACTATAATTCTGAACGGTCAATATATAACATATATCCTAATGATACTTTTAGGAATATATTTGGGTCATAAGTTTCATGCTTTAGCTGAAGGATTAACGTTAAGATCTGGGGATTGGTGGTTCTTCTTACTACTTTATATTGATATAATATTAGGATTCTTAGCAACTTCCCATATACCTAATAGTGTAGTATATTACGATGATTTACTAGGAGCCCATATAATAGTCGCAGAGGTTTTAATAGCCACATTACCCTTCACTAGAGGTTTTCATATGTTTGAATTCTATCTTGGTAAAGTTAGGGAATGGTATTTTATGACATATAGAAGAGGTGAAAAATAATGGCAATAGCAGAAACTAAAGTAGATATGGAAGCATTAAATAAGGCAATAGACGAAGTATTTTATGGCCAGCTAGACTCTACTATGCTTTATTATTTCCAATCATGTGTTAATTGTAAGGCCTGCGAAGCAGCTTGTCCATTTACTCCAACATCATTACATTATTCTCCCGTAAATAAAGCAGAAGTATCTAGAGAACTTTATAGATATAGATTTAGTGTATGGGGAAAGACTATAGGCAGATTCATAGGTGGAAGTAAAAAGTATCTTTCTCTAGAAGAAGCAGAAACTATGGTAGATTACGTGTGGCATTGTACTAATTGTGGAGCATGTATGTTTGTCTGCCCAATGGCAATTGATAGCGGAGCTATGATAGATCTACTTAAGCAGGTTGCGTTTAAAGCCGGAATGGTACCTAAAATTTATAGGGATATAGCAGATTTAGAGATTTCTGGAAAATACTGGGAAATAGATTTCTTTAAGAATTCATGGAATTCTTTAATTTCAAAAATTAAAGACGCTATAGGGAAAGAAGTACCTTTAGATAAGAAAGGAAGCGAAGTGTTATTTTATACCAGCATTTATGAAGCATTAGCTTATCCTGATGTTTTAGTAAAAGTGGCAAAAATTCTCGATATGCTTAATAAAGACTGGACATTTATGTCAAAACCGCTTGGAATAAGACCTCCAATTGGATTAGTAATAGGAGATAAGGAAGGAGCTGCAGAAGTTATGCAAAGAGTTTATTCGTACTTTACTGATATTTCTCCAAAATATGTTATGTTAACTGCAGGAGGTTTTGAATATCCTTCCCTAAGGTATACTATGCACGAAACATTTAAAGTGAAACCTAAATACGAAGTTGTTCATGTAACAGAACTTTTAGCAAAATGGTACGAAAATAAGGAGTTTGAGATAGAACCATTAGATGAGACTATAACGTGGCACGATCCATGTCAGTTAGGCAGAAGGGGAGGAGTTTTTGAAGCACCTAGAGTTCTCATGAAAGCTTTATCTAAAAAATTCAAGGAGTTACCTAGTCATGGCGTAAATAGTTTTTGCTGTAGTAGAGGAGGTGGTGGATGCGGAGTTCCTTCTATGGTTGAAAATATGGCAAAAACATTAGGTATTCCTGTAAGTGATGACGATAAGAAGTTCCTAGATAGCACATTAGAACCACTAATAAAAGCTGGTAAGATTAAAGTAAATGAAATCAATAAGATAAAGGCTAAAGAAGTTCTTACTGGATGTCCAGTCTGCATAGAAAGTATAGGTTTCTCAATAGATTACTATCATGCTAGTTCGAAAGTTAATCATATAGTAGATATATTAGCTGATAGAATAAAGGTGAATAAAAAATGAAAGTTAATTATGTTTTTTATTTTATCTTAATTAATAATATAAAAGGTGAAAATATATGTCTTCAATAAAATTAACCGTAGATCCTGTAACTAGAGTTGCGGGACATTTAGGTATGACCGCAACTGTAGATACAAATACAAGGCAAGTAATAAACAATCAAGGGTATACATATGTAACTATGTTTAGAGGCTTTGAAGTATTCCTCAGAGGTAGGCAACCGCCAGACGCTGTTCACATAACCTCTAGATCATGCGGAGTCTGCGGTGCTGCACACGCTAACGCTTCAGTAAGAGCTAACGATATGGCTTTAGGAGCAGTACCGTATCCTCTAGGGCAAACTTTGAGAAATTTAGCATATGCTATGACAGACATGATTTATGACCATTTAATAATACTTAACGTCTTGGAAGGTCCAGATTTTTCAGCTCAAGTTATGCAAACGTATTATCCATCATGTTGGCAAACAGCTCAGCAAACTCAAGCAGAATATAGCGACATACATGGATTTTCTACTATAGCAGACATAATGACAGCATTAAATCCTTTTGCAGGATGGCTATGGGTTCATGCAGTAAAGGCTCAAATACTAGCTAGAGAAGCGGGAGTTCTAATATATGGTAGGCATTCTCATCCACCAATGCTAATACCTGGAGGAATAGGTACAGATCTATCTGTAGGCGAATCATTATTTACACAGTACATGTATAGACTAACAACTCTAACTGCAATGGCTAAAGTAGTAATAGCAGCATGGATGGACTTAGCTAATTTCCTTATAAATAACTGTAATTATCAATATCAAGGATTAACATATAGTGCTCCTACCTATATATCAAGCTATGGCTATGAGAGTCCAGAACTATATAGTAACCTAGGCGATACATATGAGGATATTTATAAGAATTATGATACTTTAGCCCAACAAGCTTCCGAAGGACCTCAGACAGTATTTAGAGCTACTATTGTGAGAAATGGTGAATTATTAAGTAAAAGTTTCATAGATCTTAATGTAGGCCAACTTGAATTTGTCAATTCTTCTTACTATCATAATTGGGCTCATATAACTTCGCCTTTTACTGAGACTGATCCTATAGGGAATAAATTAGCGTGGGGATTAACAGAAAGTGATGGAACACCTCTATATATGTATCATCCATGGAATAAGACTACAATACCTAATCCTCAAGCCATGAACTTTATGGATAAATACAGTTGGGATGCAGAACCTAGATTAAGCTGGAATGACGGAACTATATGGCCATACGAAACGGGTCCGTGGGCAAGACTTCACGCTGTTGCTCATTATCATCCAAATAGTCCTATAGTCAAAAACGGTAAAATAACGATAACTTTACCTACAATAAGTGAAATTCCTGCGTGGTTACCGTCAGGTTCTTCTGCAGAATGGACAGTAGAATGGGAACCTCCGAATCATTCTACTACATTAAGTAGAATAGTAGGAAGAGCTGTGGATATAGCAGCTGCAATATTTACTGCATGGGATAACTTACAATATGGATTAGAAACATTTATGAAAAATCAAACTAGTCCAAAGACCTCTAGACCTTGGAAGCAACCATCATTCTCAGTAGGTGTTGGACAATATGAAGTTCCTAGAGGAACAAGTAGACATTGGTTAGTTAATAGTAATTATAGCATAGCTAATTACCAATATCAAGCTCCGACTACAGCAAATGTAAGTCCAAGAGATAATAGATGTAATGGACCTTGGTGTATAAACGGACAAGCTATAGGCGCCTTCGAGATGTCAGTTATAAATACTAAAGTTATGGAAGAAGTACCACCAGATCAATGGGTAGGATATGATTTCCTTAGAGCTATAAGGAGTTTTGATCCGTGTTTAGTCTGTGCAGCTCATTTCGAAATTAAGGGAAAAACAAATAGGAGTATAGATCATTTAATAACACCAGTGTGTAATACATGACATGCCTTAAGGTGAAATCTAAAGAAATCCCTAAAAACTCCATGGTAGAGTTTTATTTTCCTGCGGAAAGACCTTGGGAAAGGAAACCCGTTCTTTTAATAAATTTTGATGAAGAAATTTATGCACTAGAAGCATTCTGCACTCATAATGGATTATCATTAGAAGATGGATTTCTGACTGAGGATGGAAGAATTGTTTGCCCATGGCACGGTTCAGTATTTGATGTTAAAACTGGGAAAGTACTTGATGGACCTGCAAAAAGAGATCTTAAGAAGTATAATGTTAAAATTGAAGGAGAAGAGGTGATAGTAAGTGAGTGAAATCTCGGCTTCGGGTTTTACTGGAGTATTTACAGTTAGATCTTTTTCAGATCCTGATTTGTATGCTTTTGCGGGTAGATTAGCCGGTTTAGGTTATTCAGTAGCTCAAATAAAGTTGAGTGGATCTACTGGATACATATATATTCCTTTAGATGAAAGCGGAGCCTTTGCTAAGAAGAATCTGGGAGAAATATTTTACCAACCAAGAACGTTTACTGTAGTGTCAGACGATTTAGGTAATTTTCAATTAGCTTCAGGAGAAATGATGAGAGCTTTAAAAGAGAGCGGTTCCAGTAGTATAGATTATGCAGAATTGTCTATAAGCTATGAAAGAGTTCTAACTTTACATAGGACTTCTTTTGAAGGTTGGGACTTGAGAGGTTTTACAATATCGAGAAACCTATTAAACTCAAAGGATTATGAACAGATTTCTATATCCAAAGTTAATGATGATCTATCGAGATACCTAATTACTATATATAACAGGGGAGATTACGAGACTATAGCTAAGATAGTATCAATGCTTAGACCTAAAATGGACGAAACTATAGATTTTTTGGATAAATATATAAAAAATCTTTTTAAAGTAGAAGGAGAAATTAAAGGTGAAAGTTATGGATCTACCTAAACAGATTGAATTAATTTTCAGAGAGAATTCTCCTTTAGCTACAAAATTATCTGAAGAAATCACTAAATTAGCTCCCAAAGTTACAGAAAAAACCGGATTAGAAAAAATAAAGGTTATGAATTTCTGCGGCTCTCACGAATGGACTACTACACATTACGGATTAAGATCTTTGATGCCAAGAGAGGTAGAATTAATTCCTGGTCCAGGTTGTCCAGTCTGTGTTACTCCATCAAGTGATATTGAAAATGTAATAAAATTAGCAATGGATGGCTATAGAGTTTACACTTTTGGCGACGTATTTAAATTACCTACAGTAAATCATTATAAGAAAGATCAAATAGGTAGCCTAGCTATGGCTAAAGCTGCTGGTGCAGACGTTAGAATTGCGTATAGTTTTGTTGATGCTATAGAAGATGCTAAAAAAGACAATAAACCGTCAGTATTCTTTGGAGTAGGTTTTGAAACTACTATTCCTAGCTACGCAGTTCTATTTGCTAAAGAAAAAATACCTAAGAACGTAATGTTTTACTCTGCTACAAAATTAACAGCTCCTGCAGCTGAATATGCAGTAAAAATACATAAGGCAAGCAAGAGAAGTCCTGTCTCTGGAGTTATAGGTCCTGGTCACGTTTCGACAATTATAGGAGCAATAGGTTGGGATTTCTTTCCAAAAGAATATAAGATACCTGCAGTAGTAACAGGATTTGAACCAATAGATGTATTAACTGGAATTTTAACAATTCTAAAAGATCTTTATACTGGTGACATAAAATATACTAACCTAGAATATAAAAGAGTTGTGAAACCAGAAGGAAATCTTTATGCTCAAGAAGAAATTAGGGAAGTATTTGACGTTGTTGACGCAATATGGAGAGGAATAGGTGCGATTCCTAAGAGTGGATTGGATTTGAATGAGAAATATTCAGAGTACAATGCTAGACTTCAATTAGGATTGAAAGAAAAACCATGGGATTACGATCTTCCTCCTGGATGCAAATGTAATGAAGTCACATTAGGCACTGCATATCCAGACGAATGTCCATTATTTATGAAGGCATGTACTCCTGCTAGACCTTGGGGACCTTGTATGGTATCAATGGAAGGAGCATGTGCGGTATGGGCAAGATTTGGATCTTCCCAGAAAGTTTTGGATGCATTAAAAGAGGTGAAATAGCATGTGTTGGGCAGTTCCAGCTAAAGTTATTTCAATAGATTCTGACGTTATGGCAACTGTAGATTTAGGAGGAAATACATTAAAGAAGGTTGCTATAGGAGTAGACAATCTAAACAAAGGAGATTACGTAATGGTTCACGCTGGTGTGATAATAGCTAAGTTAAGTAAAGAAGAGGTCATAGAAAATATAAAATTTATAGCAGAACAAATTAAAGAAACTGCAGAAATAGAAGGAGATAATCCGGATGAGGCAGTAAAATCTTTCATGGATTCTGTTTCGGGTATTCTAAAAGACGTTGGAAGTGAGAGTTAATGGACAGAATTTTAATATCTCATGGTAATGGCGGTAAAGATACACAGAACATTTTACAAAAATACATATTTTCAAAATTACCTGAAGATTTGAAAAAAACTAACAATGGTTTAGGTTTGGATTACCCAGATGACGGTGCAGTAATTAGTTCTGGAGATAAAATTATAGTTTCCACTGATTCCCATACAATAGATCCTTATTTCTTTCCTGGAGGAAGCATAGGAAAACTAGCAGTTTCTGGGACTATAAACGACGTTATAATGATGGGAGGAAAACCTATAGCAATATTAGATTCTATAATAGTAGCAGAAGGTTTTCCTTTAGACGATTTAGATAAAATAACTACTGATATGATATCCATACTGAAAGAGTTTAACATTTCATTAATAGGTGGAGATTTCAAAGTTATCCCTTCAGATTCTATGAAAGGAATTGCTATAAATACTGTAGGAATTGGAGTAAGTAAAAATCCTATAATAGACAGAGTAAGTGAGGGGGATTCCATAATAGTTACTGGGCCTATAGGAGTTCATGGTTCAGTAATAGCTGCATTACAATATGGTATTGAAACTCAGCTTAAAAGCGACGTTAAGCCATTAATGAAACTTCTGGAAATATTTGATAAATTTCAAGGAGATATTCACGCCGCTAGAGATCCTACTAGAGGAGGATTAGCAGCTACTTTGAACGAATGGGTTCAATTATCTGGCAAAATGATAAGTATAGATGAGAAAGATATACCAATTCCTGATGAGGTTAAATCTATAACAGAAGTAACGGGATTAGATCCTTTAGTTCTAGCTAACGAGGGCGTTGCAGTACTTTCAGTATCTTCAGATAAAGCAGAAAATATTGTTGAAGAGTTAAAAAAATTGGGCTTCGAGCCTAGCATCATAGGTAAGGTTATTGAGCCTAAAAATAAGGATAATAAAGGTTTAGTAATTATAAGGACAGAGGTAGGAGGAGCTAAAATTCTTGAAATGCCTTCTGGTGACATAGTACCAAGAATATGTTAGAGGCGATAAATATGAGTTCAATTTTAGATATAATTCAAGAAATACTAGCTCTTAAGGATACAATAAAAAACGAAATCCAGAAACCATTAAAACAAGAATTGCTAAGCCCATTATATGAAATAAAAACTACTAAAGAAGATATTAACTTAGACGAATTATTGAAAAAATATGACGCAAAAGACGTTGTTGACTTAGTAAATAAGATAAGAAAAAGTATGGTGAAATGATGAATATCGTAGTAGGCTTTATTCCTTTTTTCTCTACTCCAGATGGTCAAGTAGTCGAAGAAGTTTTTAACTTATGGAAAAATAAGAAGAACGTTATAGACCTTGAAACAGACCCAGTAGACGCTGCAGATCAAGTTAAACGATTGTCTGCAGATAAAGTTCTCCTAGTAGGAAGCAGTCGTTATGCGCCAGAAGGTATATCAGAAAAGGAATTCACTTTAGAGACTAACGATCCTTGGGAAATGATGGAGCTTATAAGACCCGGCCTAGATGGAAGATATTACGTTGAAGACATAGCTTACGGCGTTTTAATTTTCGGAGGATACAAGAAAGTTTACGCAATATACTACAAGGGAGAATACTCAGAAGAAAAAGTCAAAGAACTAAATAAGAAAGTAGAGGAAAAACTAGAATGGCTGTCAAAGTTATAGGCATGGGAAATAGGCTTTACGGAGACGATGCTATAGGATCTTTGACTGCAGAATGTATGAACGCTTTTGATGCAGAAGCTAATGGTTTCCAAGCTTTAACTTTCATAGAAAAAGGAGATATAGTGTTTTTTATTGACGCGGTTATAATGGAAGAGGAATTTAACTTATTCAAAGTAGATATAGAAAAGGATAACTTTGTAGAAATCTCAGATCCTCATAGACTTTCCCCAGTTCAAGTTATTTCACTCTCAAAAAAATCAGGTAATGTACCTAAAGAAGCTTACATTTTAGCTATTAAGCCTGAAAAATTGGATTGGCCTGGTGTATCAGATAAGGCTATTGAAAGAATCAAAGAATTGTTAACTAAATATCAAGATTTTTTGAAAAAATTTGGTATAGACGTAAATGTAGAGAATGTTGTTAATTGTCTAAAGGAGAGAAGTAATACTCCATGGTAAATATTTAATTAAATAAATTTTGTTTCCTAATATTAACTTAGAATCTAGCAATAGAGAATTAAAGAAAAATTTTTTATTTAAATTCATTAATTTTCATCTATGAACATTGAGGAAGAAGCATTAATTTGGGCATCAATAACTCTTGTATTAAGTATTTTACTAACATTTTTTGCAGGAAGACATTATTTTAAATCAAAGAATATAATGTGGCTCTTCTGGTTTTTAGGATTCGTTTTGTTTGTTGTAGCTGCAATTTGCCAAGAATTCTTTGCTTTCGGAATAGGGGGATATTTATTAAGTGCAATTTATGTTTTTTCAGTAGCTGAGTTAGTAGTAATTCTTTCATTAGGTTCAATACAACAAGCACCAAAGAATTGGATTAAGGTTTATTATTGGTACTCATTTTTCGTTACAATAGCTATAATTGGCTCTATCCTTCTTCAAAGATTTAACGTTCTTGAAAATTACCTTCCTATGAATTTTCCTCCAGTAGTCATGGGAACCTCGTCTATGGGAACAATTGTTGGCTCAGGCGTAATTCTATTTTTTGCTGCAAAAGCGTTACTTTTTAAAGGTAATAAAATAAAGATGTCTTCAGTAATTTTAGGTATAGTTATATTAGGGTTCGGAGGAACTTTAGTTTCAGGCGGATTTATAGAGGCACTATACATTTCAGAATTTATTGGGATGTCATTATTTTTATATGGAATCTCTTAATTACATACTATATTCAGGATTTTAATATTATTCTAAGTTCTTCTTCTAGCATTTTCCTTAAATCCTCAGTACACTGTTTTTTCCTTAGAGCGTTTTTAACTATCCTACTCGGAATAGTAATAGTTTTACCGGGAAAATCTCTTGTCTCACCATTAGAAATTATAAAAACTCCTCCAACTGGATATTTTAATCCTTCTAATTCCTGCTCTTTTGTAGACACTACGTCCACTATATTTTCTATAGATGAATTTTTCAAAATTTCTCCATTAGTCAATTTCACATCCCCAAGAAATACCTTACCGTGAGATATTAGCACAATATCAATATTTCTGAATTTTCCTAAGCCTTTTACTCTTTTTGCTGTATCATAAATTTTATCAACTTCCAAATTTTCCTTGGATTTCCTTATACATTCCCTAATGATATCTTCTAATTCTTTAGATTTTTCTTGAATATCTTTTATTTCTCCTAAATTTTTAGCGTTATTTTTAACGCATTCCAAATCATGTTTGCATTCATATTCTAATTCTTGATATAGAGTTTTAGCTTGAATTATAAGTTGAGCTATTGTCATACCATGATCGTAAACTTCTTGAGCAATATTTTCTCCTATATCTTTACACATCTGAGAGAGAATTTCTTTAGCGTCGTCAAGTGTGAGTTGTTCTAATATGATAGAATTTTCCCTTATTCTTCTTATTGTCGCTTCATCTTTAATTGAGGAAAGAACTCCTGAAGGTGAGGCAACAGCCAAAAAAGATGAACCAGAATTTATTATTTTATGAATATAAGGATAATAATGTTCTGCTCTGGCTTCATCCAGTAGGAGAACAGATTTTAATCCTATTTTCTTCATATCATCAAGAAATGTTATTAATCCGTCCAAACCCTCATATGTCTTACAATCGGGAAAATTTAATGAATATATCCTAACGAAAGGATTATCAACTCTTTTCTTGCATTGAGATTTAATCCATGTATAGAAATCCTTTTTTAGCCAAGTTAACTTTCCGTATCCAATTTCCTTTCTTCTATTAAAAATCTCATTAGATAAATTATTTATAATTCTTGAATTTTTGGCAAAAGACCAAAATTCATCAACGAAGGGTGTGTCTGAAGATAAATCCATATAAATTGGAAGATATCCAGAAGAACTTAGATCTTTACTTAAGTTAAGAAGAATGGTAGTTTTACCCATTCCTGGATCTCCGAAGATGAAAACTTTTCCATTTTGCAAGAGTCTATTTTTTATATCAGTGTAATATTTTTTATATTTAGATCCAAATATTTCTCTATTGTTGCTAGACCAAGTAGTTACGGTATCTGAGGGAAAATTACAAGACATAAAAGTCACCTTTTTATTATTCCAAAAATTGTTCCGTTCTTGACTATTCCTTCATCTCCACCTCTAAACATTTGATAGTGCAATTCAATGTAAGAAGAATATTTAGAGTAAAATTCTTCCTTTGATAAACCCATTCTCTCCCTTATGTCTTTCAAAACTGCAATACCCATAGGATTCTTAACTTCCTCAAATATCTTATCAAAATCTATGTTTGAAAATCCCAATTTCTGAAGAATTATATCTAATTTTTTATTTATTTCGTTTAATATTGTTATAATATCTCCATTTTCTTTAGTTTCTTTTTTCACTTCTTTATTTAATGACGATTCTTCCGTTCTAGCTTCATTATCTAATAGTTCTATAGTATAACCATTTCCCTTTTTTGTAATTTTTATCTTACCTTCATTTTCTAGGTCATCTAATACATCAGAGGCCCATTTTACTTTTGATTTAGCTATGCTACCGCCATGATTTCGTAGATATTCAATGAGTTTACTCTTCTTGTTTTCCATAATAATAAGTATTACATCAGAGTTTTTTTATTTTAATGGTGGTAAATCACTAGTCTTTTTGAAAAATTTATAGGTAGTATTATCAAATTGAATTATACGAGATTTAGTTAAAGCTTACAAGAATGGGAATAACGTATTAAAGAGAGAATTATTGCAGTTAAGCAGCACATAGCTAACGGGAGAGATAGAAGTTGCATGAGTCCTGAACAAAAGTATATTCAGCACTAATGCCTTTACGTTCTGGAAGGGCGAAAGTTACCTCCCAGAGGGCTCATCATTCCCCTCATCGATTCGTTAGTATTTTGGAAAAGTTCTTGGACTATGATTTAGTGGTATATCCTTAGATTAGGGCTATAAACTTTTGAAAGTACTAACAAAGCACTCAGTCCGTCTTTAATTCTACTCACAAGTTAGGAGTATTTTTAATCATACAATCCTATAAGAGAATATGATTAGACTGGTAGCTATCTACGGTAGTCTTGAAAGGGATATTGACGTTTTAATAGTTGTAGATAAGTTAGACGAGTTGTTTAACGTATTTGAATCTATTTTACCTTTAAAACCATTAGATCTTCACATCCTAACTACAGAAACATTTAATTACTTAATTCACGAAGATCCATTTTACGTAAATGTCGTAGTCAACGGAAAGATACTTGTAAAAAATATGAAAATAAACGTAAACGAGCTTAAACAAGAGGCTATTAAGAAAGCAAAAGAATTAGTCGAAAAATTTTGCGAGGAGGACACTTATAAATCCTTTATGTCCTTAGTTTACTATTACCTTATATCGTTGGGCATCTTTCCTAAGGATGTCTACGAAGCATCTAAAATTTTAGGGTATAAAAATATTAAATATGCACAAATATCTAAAGAGGCATTATGTAGTAAGTTCTCTGCAGGAAAAAATTTCAGCTCCACATCCACAAAGATAAATTGATGAATATTTTCCTTTTCTCTTTCTTAATTGAATTAATAGATTCTTAGCTCCTAGAATAGCCGATGTTATTTCCTTCGGTATTACTAAGTAAAAACTTCTTTCTTTCTCATTATTATTCTCATTAAATCTTAATAATTCAATCAATTTCTTATGTTTATCATTCTTAGGATCAGCAATTAGCGGAATATAACCGTCTATTTTACCAATAATTTCTTCACATATCGAGTTATTATCCTTAATTTCGTTTATATTTTTTAATTCTACAACTCCTATTTTATTATCATTTATAAATATAAAATCTCCATGTTTTAACCTCGATTTTACTTTCAACTCTCCTTTTTCGATATCAATTATCGCGTTAGCATTATCTATTTTTAAGCAACATTTATTTTCACATATTTCTACGAATCTGCTGCTCATCTAATAATCTCCCAATAATTGATATAATTTTATAACCGACTTCGCTTATGGTAGGAATATTTTCAAGTAAATCCACTCCTTTCTTTTCAGTAACCTTTCCGTCTTTAACCAGGTAAATTCTTATATTCACGCTCTTCTCGTGAGGTACTTTAGCCTCTTCCTCGAAAACGTTACTCCAGCCAAAATATTGAAGCGCTGAAAGAATGAGAAGTATAACATCACTATGAGTGGTTATTACAACTTGATGCTTTTGGGCAAGACCGTAAAGATAAAGTGCAACTTTTATCTGTTGTTCTATATTAAGTTGAGATTCTGGCTCTTCAATTAAAATTAAACTCTTCTTTCCGTCAGCTACCATTAATTTAATTACTGCTAGGTCATTAAGACTAGATGAGGATTTTTCTGGAGTGTACTCATCTATTAAGATTTTATCTTTTTCACTTTTTTTAATATTTACGTCTATAAAGGATAGAAACGAATCCTCTGCCTTACTCTCTAACCCTTTCATTAACCAATAGTATAAACTTCTGATACTGGGATTGAATGAAGTAACATCATTTAAAGTAAGCAAAGCTAATGCCCTTCCGTAGGCTGCATACTTTACTAGAGGTATATTTAAAGTCTTTGCTGATAAGTTTAGGATTTTTGTAAACAATTTAATAGAGTAATTAGTCAGAGATGAAATAAGTTCTGAAGCCAATATAGTTTGGCAAGTTCTATCTTCTTTTTTTGCGGAAACCCTAATATTTATCTTACCAGTCTGAAAAGATATTTTTATTACATTAACGCAACTAGTGGAATACGGATAATAAGTTTCTTCATTCAAAGTTTGGTCTCTTAAAATCTCTTTTACGATATCTTCCATTTTGAGAGGAATATCTACTTCAGCGTTACTAGTTAAGTAACTTAAATAATATTGTGATAGAGTTTTAATAGAAATCAAAAACTCTTTCTCAACGTCTAGAGTAAGAGTTTCTCCCTTTTCTTCACTTGCAAAGGATATCAACTTATCTTGAAGTTGACGTACAAAGATTTTTGACAATTCTAGATTATTGGCCTCGTCAAAAAAGGCCAACTTAGAATAAATAGCCTTAAGGATGTAAGACTTGCCTGCCTTTGGAGGTCCAAATAACACCGTTAGATCAGAAATCGCAACCTTAGAATCAGTTATAGGACCTAAACTTTTTATTAACAGTTCCATTACAAGAATTATTAAAAATCTAAGTAATATTTTTAATGACTTATTCATGGACAATTAAGGCTCCATTATGAATTGGAATAATTAGCATTTATCGGGGAAATATTCAATTAAATTATCGCGTAAACAAAACTGTATTATGTGTAGCAGTTTACGTATTTCCCTCATCGTTTAAATAACTTTTTGATTCCTCCACCTCTTTGATAAATTCTTTTTATCAACCTAGAGAGCCTCTTAGCTCCTAGGTTCAAACCTAAGGAATACTTGAAGAAAAAGATGAAAAAGAAAGAAAAGGTCTTCAAGGTCACAAATTAGAATTTATTGAAAAAATTAAGTAAGTGTATTTCCTCAACACTTAACGGTAATTAATCCGAACGTTTCAAATGAAATTATTGACCTACTCATTTCATGAACTAAGAAAATTCTTAAATCCTAAAATATCTTTTCTAAACATACATGAGCTTTGTTAAAATTGACGTTAATTCACTTAACTCTTATCAACCATTAATGGTCATTTCTCCTACAGGATCCGGAAAGACATCTTCCATTATAAAGTATGCATTAAAGCAGAACGTTTATAGCAGAGTAGTCTTTGCTTTACCTACTAAAGCTGCAATTAGAGAGATCTTTAATAAAATTAAAATGTACACTGAAGATGTAGGAAGAGACGATAGTGATGCTAGGTTAGAAGAGAATTTTAATTCTTCAGAAGTTTGGAAGAGGAGAATTGTAGTAACTAGTTATGAAAGACTCTTATCAGAATTAATTTCAGATCAGGATAATTTTATGAATAATCTCATAGTTATTGATGAAGCACATTTACTTTTGAGTGAAGGGAGAAATTGTACTCTCCAAGAGATCCTAGCTTATTATACCTATTTAAAGGAAAAAATGAGAATTAATGTAGTTCTTTTGAGTGCTACAATGCCTGAAGTTGATGAACTCTCACAATATTTAGGAGCTAAAGTTATATGCATGAAGGAAAGACCAGTAGATCTTGAAATAAGAAGAATTAGACTTAAGAAACAAGGTAGGGAGAATTACTATTTAAGCAAGGCACATGCGTTCATTGATTACGTTAAAGAAGGAAATTTAGATTTAAATAAATATAAACAAATTCTAGTTTATACAAATACTAGGAAATCTGCAGAAGAAATAAGTCTTCTTCTTGAGAAATATTTAGGTTTTCCTTCTACTTATCATCATGCAGGTTTGCCTTTGGAAAGGAGAAAAGAAATAGAAAACGATATGAGAAGTGAAAATAATAAGTATAAAATAATAGTTTCAACAGATACTCTAGCAGTAAGTATAAACACTAATGTTGACGTAGTAGTAATGTTAGCTTTAAAGAGATTTGCAGGAACAAAAACTTTTGTTGAACCTTCTACAATAAGTCAAGTAATTGGAAGGGCGGGAAGACCAGGATATTCTGAAAAAGGTTTAGCTATAATATTTGAAGAGAACGACGAAGCAAAAGTTGTGGATAAGGCATTAAAGAAAGATTACGGTAGAGTAGATGAACCAATAGATTACGCTCAAACAGTATTGAGATGGATATATACTAGGAAAGATCCTTATTTACTTTCAAAATACGGATTTAGGTATAGTCAAGGAAAAGTTAAAGATGCTATGGTTTTTCTTGAAAATATAGGAGCTATAGAAAATCATGAAGTTACATTGATTGGTAAGATATTTGCTACGGAAATGGTATCTAAAATAGGAATGAATTTACTTAAGATTATCATGAAATTTGATAAAAAAATGGAAAAGGAAAATCCTCTTTCAAGATCAATACTTTACTCTTTTTCTTATTCTTTCATTGTTGATGGATATTATAATAAAAGAGTAAACTTAGAAATTTTAAGGGAAAGATCTCCAATAATTTTAAGTTATCTAGGCAGAATAAAAGGAAAATTAAACGATTATTCCTTCCAAAGAATAGGAATAAAAGTAGAACCAGAAGAATGGTTTTATTACGCATTAACTACGCCTCAAAAAATTTTTACTGACGATATAGCCGAGAGTTTAAGGAAATCGTCTGAAATAATTTCTAGATTAGCCGAAAATTCTCTAATAGATAGAAAACTAGTAGAACCCTCGAATTTTATAATGAGGCTAATGCGGTCTTATAGGCGTTTAATAAGAAATAAAGGAGACGTAAACGAATTTTTGTATTTTGCTCTTTCTAATTATAAAAAACTATCAAACGATGAATTCTTAGATAGAATATGGATAAGTAGTAAAGGAATATGATTCAGTTTATTAATTTTTGAGAATCTATTTCCCATAAATATAAAGTATACCCTAGATTTGCCGTTCCATTTATATCGTTAAATTCCATTCCTACTTGGATTCCATCAAGATAGTATTCACAGCTAGTAATATTGTTAAAGATTTTTCTTATCCACGAAAATTCATTCTTAATAATAAAAGATAATGGAATACTTACATTCCCTTCTAATTCTTTTTGAGAAACATAGTAAACTCCTATCCATCCATCTGCAGATCCAGTATGAGGTAAAATATAGACGTTAAAGTTATCAATAATCTTCGTTCCGTTAACTATTAATGTTAATGGAATATTCCCAACTCTAATGAAGGGAGACGTTAAATTCTCCTCGTGGTAAAGCCATATCATTAGTTCTATGTCAGGATATTCTAGGTATGTGGTATTTGGATTTTGAGATAACCATATGTCGTAAGAGAAGTCATCAATAATTCCTATATTATTATATAGATGAAAACTCAGTGTTGATGAGAAATTAGATAATGAACTCACTCCTATAGGTAAATAAATGCTATTTTCAATTGTTTTTCCAGCAAAAGGAAACCAGCACTCCTGACCATACATTAATCCAGGATATCCATCAACTCCTATTTTAGGATTTATTTTCTCAAAACTATTTAATGCAACATTAACGTAAAGAAACTTGTTATAAGTCATATTTACTAAACCTTTAGCGTATTTCATATTCCATAAGAAAGGAGAAATGAAAACAGAAGAATTTGAATAATAAATTTCACCGATGGAATACGCTGAATCACTTTGATATTTACCTATAATGCTCATAGAATATATCTTAGAAAAATTATCTTGAGCAATGGATTGAGCAGTCCTAGAAATTTCATAAAAAATAGGAAAACTAAGAATTATTAATATAATAATTAATGTGCCGAATATTTTCCTCATAATATAATGTCCGTAATAATGTCTATTTAAAGTTTTCTTTAAATAATACGTTGTGGATCGCTTCAGAATTATACAAAAATTTTTAAGTAATTATGCAGAGTATTACCCATGGAAAAGAAGAACACTAGGGATTGGAGCAAGTACGATGAGAACGTGGTAACTAGATACAAGCTAATGTTCCCCTTCTACGTCTTCGAACACCTGTGGGAATTACTCCAGGAAGAGAACAGGTATGCTAAGACCAAGTACAAGGCACCAAAGGAGTTCAACGACTAGCATTCCTACACTTGTTCTTACCTTACAGAGTAGAAGGAGTATTAAGTGCTAGTTGAAATGAAGATAATACCGACAAGCCTAGATTAACAATATGGGAAAGGGTAAGAAACATGAATATTAATTTCCCTGAAGCGAGTGACGAACTTGAAGTAGCTGATGGTACTGGAATAAGCACAACAAGGGGAGGACAATAGTAGCAAAGTGGGGCAAAAGGAGGGATTCAAAATTCATTAAGATTGAAGTAGTTATGGAGAAGGACGAGTTCAAGATAGTAAGCGCTGAGGTGACGAGTAATGAGGCCGAATCTGCTTCAAAGTAAAGGACTTGAAGGAAAAGGGTAAGGAAGTTAAGAGGTTCTAGGTAAGGCTTATGATACTAACGAGATTTATAATCTTGGTGTTGTTGTTCCTCCTAGGAAGAACGCTTTAGGCGTGGTCATCCTGCTAGGCGTAAGGCTGTGCGCGAGTTCAAGAAGTTGGGTTATGAACGTTGGCGGGATGAGAAGGGTTAGTTAAGGTGGTTGGTTGAGTCCTTGTTCTCAGCGGTTAAGCATTTGGTGAGTCTGTTAGGGCTACGAGTTTTGCTGGTCAAGTTGTTGAGGCTAAGCTAGTTTGGCTTATGCTTGGATGATGTACATGGCCAACCTTGTTGTTGGTCGAGCTAAGGGCTTTGAGGTCAAGAAGTAGTATAGTAAATTATTTAGGAGAGATATTATTTTCTATAGAAAACATATTTTTACTGTATCATCCTATTGAAATATATTGAACGAACCCACAAAGCAATGTATATAAAAGTATTTTTAAGCACTATTCTCATTCTAGTGCAGATTAATGTATCATTTACCTTCCTTTTCCTTATTTTTCCTTGTTCTTTGATAGGTATTATTATAATATCAATCTCATAATACTAACAATATTAAAGATAATATCTTTTTAAATTTATATAATTTTAATGAAAGTGGTAAATAGGATAAAATCTCCAAAATACTTTTAACTTACAATTATAAGGAAATTATCATGGTAAGAATAAAGAAAAGCGATGGAACTTACGAAGATTTCAACGAAAATAAGTTATATAATTCTATTATAGCCTCTGGAGCTTCTCCAGAGATAGCACATGACATAGTAGAAGAAGTGAAGAAAAAATTGAAGGAAGGAATGTCAACAGACGAAATTAGAAGAGTTGTTCTAACTAAATTGAAAGATCTTGATCCTAATGCTACAGAAGCGTGGAAATTCTATGATAGAGTAGCTAAGGGAAGAATAACTTTTGAAGATGGTAAAGCAATAGTAGTAGATAAGGGGCACTTATACTTAGGTAAGAAGGTTAAGGAAGTAAATGGAAAAGGACTTTCCTCTTCCGAAGAGGTTAAAGATATTATAGAAGAGCTAAAGGACGATTTAGACTATGGTATAAGCAGAGCTACGATAAACGCTAGATTATATGCTCTATTTATGGCGGTTTTAAAAACTACTCATATGCAAAAGGACGAAAAAGAAAAATCTATACAATTAATAAATAATTTTAGAGAAGAATTAGGATGGAAACCTTATGAACTTAAGTATCCATTAACATAAATACCTTAAACCAAAGATTTCTATGCTAACCTAATTTTATCCCTTAAAAAAATTGTTAATGAATATCTTATTTTCTTATGTTTATAATTACGTTTATTTAAAAATTAAACTTACTTGAAATATATATTACTGAAATATTAAGCTATTCAAGTTCTATTGTTAATTGCGATATCCTAGATTTTAATTAAGTTAATTTGATAGAATAACTTCCAGTGTATAGAAAGTCTAAAATTAGTAAATATAATTTAATTAGAAAATATTTAATATTAAATTCATAAACCAACATATTTATGCTATTAAAATACTATATGAGACGTTTATTATCTAAGAATATAATAGAGAAAGAAGATTTTAATTACTAAATACGGTTATTTAAATGTGCAAGAACTTCCTAAACCGTGGTTCAATCTAGAAGCTTATAAGAAAACCAGACTTGAAGAGGCTAAATTTGAGGCTAATTTAGCTGAAGAATTTGTTAAAGAAGGACTCTTGAGAAATG
The DNA here is from genome assembly GCF_003201835.2 of Acidianus brierleyi. Lineage (NCBI taxonomy): Archaea > Thermoproteati > Thermoproteota > Thermoprotei > Sulfolobales > Sulfolobaceae > Acidianus > Acidianus brierleyi. Next base: position 745,204 of record NZ_CP029289.2, read on the forward strand.
CTGCAGGTAAGGCTTTTCAAGCGTGGAAAGCGTTATTGGGAGCCTTATTAACTGACAAAAGAGAAGATTTAATCAAAAAATATTCTGGTAAAAAGAGACTAAAAGGAAGAAAAGAAGTAGCATACGCTGATTGGTTAATAGCTATAGTTCCTACTTCTTATATGGAGGAATTATCATTAATGCTAGGTCGCGATATAAATTTGGTAAACAAGTTAGCTTTAGCAATTCATGAATATCAATATAATGGTACCGATAAGGATGCAATACTTAGCCCATTTAGAAATGATGATATAGCGAAAGAAAACATACTTAACCTAATAGGTGAAATTAAGTCAATACTCGGAAAAATAGAGGAGAAGATTTAGTTTTATTAAACACGTTATAATTAGTGCGAATTTATTTTAAATATAAATTTTAAAGTTAATTCTAAAAAACTTTTTGTTAATACTAATATTCCGGCAATCAGAAGTAAAATGAACGATATACCGAAAAATCCAAATAGATTGTCCACGAAAATCCTTGCAATTCTACGCTACCTTAAAAAGTTTAAAAATTATCTTAACAAGAACGAAGATATTATGACAATAAAGAATATCTCTTAGATACAGATAATATTCAATCATGGAAAAATAACTAACAAAGCTTTCACAATAGACATATCACAAAGCAAATTAACACAATAAGGAGAACTAACAAAACAAGGAAAATCTATATCAATAAAAGAAGTGAAAGAATTCTTCAACAACGAATAGAATAACTAGTAAAATTCCTTGGAGATTACAAGGGATAATGGAGGCAACTAGTTCATACTTCTACTATATGAAAAACGCAAAAAGGATATACAACCACCGAGTCTAATGAATTTGAACTTTAGGATAGTAATTTATAATCTTTATACTTTCTCTATATAAGGATTTTTAAAAAATATTTAAAAATATGTTTAAAAAAATATTTATATTAGGAATTTCAATATGAAAAACGAAGTTTCAATAGAACAAATTTCAATAATAGTAAGAGAAATTTTAGGTAAAGAGGAATTAATAAAGCTGTTACCAAGAATAGATCCTACTACTCTCACTATAAATACAAACTCACCAGAAGCCGATGGTGGCTAAAATTATGATTTATATAGTTGATGCCGATAGTCTAAGAAGTAATTCTATTCCTAATGATTTCAAATTGATAGCTATAAATATAGAAAATTTCATAAACTATAGTAATGAAATGGAAGAATTACTAAAAAATAATAGAATATTTAAGTTATATATATTGTTTGATGATAATAATATTATTAATTTTAATACTTATGATAATTTATCAAAATTAAAAGATACATTAATTAAAATTTCAAAAATAAAAACTTTAAGTGGATTTAAAAATGAATTTGTTTTTATAATTTCGCAGAAATATGATATTGAAGTCATTAGAAGAATATTGTTCTTATCGGAATTTAGATTATATAATTTCGCTATTTTTGTAATTAATCTGAAATCAATAAAACAATATGATCTAGAAATGCTCCTAACTTCAGATATAATAAACAATAATCTATCCGAAGTTGTACTAGTAGACGACAAGACATTTTGGCCAGGCAGATATTTCAGGTTTATGAAACAAATATCTAACGAGGAATATCTTTTCTATAAGAATCCATTTTATGCTGAATTTAAGGGTAGACTCTCAGATATAATTTCATTAGAAACTCTTAAAAAAGTTTATCAATATTATGATTCAGTAGGACTTATTGATAGTTTTAGATATTGGAACTTTAAGGGAATAGTAATAGAACTTACCTACAAATGTAATTTCTCTTGTGATCATTGCTATGTAAGTTCGTCTCCGCAAAGAAGTGAGATATTAGAACTTAATAAAATTTATAAAATTCTAGAAGAAGCCTTAAACTTACCATTTATAGATAAGAAAGTTCATATAGCTGGAGGAGAAGTAACATTATTTTGGAATAAATTAGTAGAGTTAATTAAGTTTTCAAAGTCTTTGGGATATATTGTAACATTGGTAACCAATGGAAGCTGGGCTCTAAATGAAAGTAGAGTTAGGGAATTAAAAGAATTGAAAGTCGATGAGATCGAGTTAAGCCTTACACCATATCATTTAAAATTCTGGAATAGCAAAGATAATATTTTAAAAATATTATATAACTTAAAGAAATATAATCTAAATTTTTTCATTAGATATCTTACGAGTAAATCAAATAATATAAATGATTTATATAAACTTCTAGGGAATGAGCTTTTAGGAATATCTGTAATTTCTTCTCCAGTATTAAGATTAGGAAACGCCTTATCAAAACTTCCAGCCAATGAGTTTTACGGCAATGATAAACTGCCTATTGGAGCTTGTTTTGACTCCTTAAATTTAAGTATAACTCCTAATGGAGTATATCCTTGTTGTAATGGCTCTGAGATCACCAAATATGGCAGACTAGGTTCTCTAGACGAATCCTTAAAAAACATTCTGAATAGAAACTATTTCTTGAGACTGCTTACATTAATAGGGCCTTCGAGGTTATTAAAAGAATTGAAACTGGATTATAAATATAGAAACAAAGAATATACTAGCATTTGTGAATTATGTAATGAAATATTAAATAATGACGAAGTTTATAATAAATCATTAGAGTTAATTAAAGGAAGATTGAGGTGATTTAAAATAATTGAAGTTAACCACGTTTTTAAGTCCTTTGATGGTAACGTAGTTAACGAAGATATGAATTTCAGATTTAATCGAGGAATCTTAGTTATTCTAGGGCCTAACGGTGCAGGTAAAACTACATTATTAAGGCAAATTTATGATGACCTGAAGCCAGATAGAGGAGAAATCCTTATAGATGGCTTTAAACCTAGCGATAAAAGGGCTAAGAGGCTTTTAGGGATAATGCCTCAAAACGCGGAGCCGATTTTTAACCTCACGGTATATGACCACATTAAGTTCTTTGCAAAAATAAGAGGAATTAAAGATGTTGATAGAACGACTAAGGAGATAGTCAAACTTTTCGATCTCGATCCTAGGAAGAGGGTTAACGGTTTATCTGGAGGACAGAAGAGGAGAGTAATGTTAGCATCCGTTCTAGCCCTAAACCCAAAATACTTGATCCTGGACGAGCCCACTGTAGGGCTAGATCTAGAATCAAGACACATAACTCACGATATATTTAGGGAGTTGGCTAGTGAAGGGAAAGGCATAATCTTCACCACGCATTATCTGGAGGAGGCTGAAAAACTGGCGGAGAGAGTGATTCTTTTCAGCAGAAAGGTTCTCTTTGACGGTTCAAAGGAAGAGCTTATGAGGAAAGTATTTAGTGAAGATATTTACGTAGTTAAAGTAGGGGATAAAGAGCTCTTCATAAAGAAGGAGGAGATAAGCAAGTATATTTGCTTTAATGATATAGAGATAAGGAGGCCTACGTTAGAGGAGTTATATCATGAGTTTCTCAGAAAGAGCAACTGAATTTAAAACACTAATAGAACTCTTCCTTAAAAGGAACGGAAGGGTTAGGAATGTAATTAACATGCTCTTTAGTGACGTGATATACCCCTTAGGCCTTTACTTCAGTATTTCAAAGCTCATTTCACCTAATGAGCTAAGCTACTTTTTATCGGGTCTTTTAGTTCTCTTCACTACGACATATATTATGAATTTCGTTTCCGCTTGGCTTGGAATGGATAAGGCATATCAATACTATCCTATAATACGTTCTTTAGGGCCTTCAATACTGGAATATAGCTTGGCTTTGATAGTCGTGATATTAATCACTTCAATGCCCGGTGTAATAGTAGTAGCTTTGATCATATTTAAGACTATATCCTTACTTTTACCAGCTCTTCTCGTAGTTTTGACCTCTGCACTTGTGTCTGGATTTATTTCAGCCTTTCTTGTTATAACAATTAACGAGTACACAGTAACTACTGTGTTTACCGGTATATTCTCCTACGTAATTTCTGTCTTCCCGCCAATATTTTATCCATCATCACTACTTCCCTCACCTTGGAATTTAGTTCTTAACTACATTTATACTGCTAAGGCTGCAGATTCTTTAAGAGCATTATTACAAGGTGACTTAGTAGCGTTCTTCTCTTCTTACTATGTTCTGTTAATATATCTATTAGTGTTAATTTTAGCCTTCGTTACATATCTAAATAACAGAAATTATAGATTATAAAATTAGTTTTTAATAAAAAATTATCTTTTTGTTAATGCCAATATTCCAGCAATCAAGAGTAAAATAAACGATATACCGAAAAATCCGAACATAATCGGTAATGAAAATAGGGCTGCCAAAATTAATAATATTCCAGCAATTAGTCTACTGCAATTATTAACAATAATGAACCGATTATACCTAAAACTTGATAAGTTTCCATTTTTTATCCCTCTACTATTATTTTACCATACATTCCCATCTGTGCATGACCTGGGTAAGTGCATATGTACCAATATGTTCCTTCTTGATTTAGAGTAAAAGAATATCCGTATTCATAAGCATAACCAGCTGAATAATTTGCATAATGTAACAACGGCATCATAGTAATGAATCTTCCAGACGTGCCGGACCCCATCATTCCAGGTCCCATATTTGACATCATGACATTATAAGGGTACGGAGGAGGAACGTTAGTTACTACAAAATTATGAAGCATATTATCGTCCAAGTTTATAACAGTTACGTGAATTGAAGCTCCTGCAGGTATTACTAAAGTAGGATTAATTAAACCGAAAATTACGAAAACATCATGATGAGCATACGAAGGAGGAAATTTTCCAGTAAGATTCTCTGCTCTTATATGTCCCATAGTATATACTACCAAATTAATATTGCTAGAAGTAAAAACTATGGTGTTATTAGAAATACGAGCATAAGACGGAATATCATGAATCTCATTATCTGCATTATTTATGCTAATTTGAGCGTAACCATTAACCACGTTCCTATTATAGATCAAGGATCCTGCAAAATAATATGCTACAAGAAAACCTACAATAATTAAAATAACAATAATATACGCTTTTTTCATATTTTCCTACTATATTTTCAGCATCTTCTTTTATAAACTTTTCTTGTTTTTAATAAAATCTATATATAATATCTTAGAAATTCAATACAATCATTTTTACTAAATCATGTAAATTATCCATATTTTTTAAGTTAAACATAGAGATAGTATTTTTCATAAATTACGACCTTAAATAATTTGAAAAAGTTATATACTTGTTCTTACATAATATAAATAATGGAACCAAAACCACAACTACCAGCTTCAAATCTGAGTGCTCCTGAAGGTTCTGTAGTAGTTGTTGTAGATGTCATGTTAAGATGTAAATTAGATAATGAGGTTATGCCTGCATCTGTCGCTCTTGAACATCAACAAATGCATATTAAGAAAGGAGAAGAACCATGCTTTATTGTAGAAAGCTCGCCAATACAGCCTAAAAAACCAGAAGGTTCAGGATTCATATAGAGAAGTTAATTCTTTTATTTTTTCCATTAATATTCCTCTATAGTTTTGTATATTTCCTATATAATTTTCAATATTGGGATCTATTGGCATTTCTACGAATTTTATATTATATTTCTCAGATAAAGACTTTACATTCTCTATTTCACCAAAAGGATGGACTATTTTTCCGCAGTCAAAATAAGACATGTTTACAGCAAGTAATGGTTTATTATTTCTTTCACTAAGATATTTAACTAAATATTCTACTACCTTTACAGAAACTTTTGAAGGTGTAGTTACTACTATTGGATAATATTTAGTTAACCTTTCTAATACTAATACTTCGTCTCCTAAGCCAGGCGGTAAATCGAAAATTATTCTCTTAGTGTTTTTCATGTTTGTATAGGCAATCAGAGATTCCATTACTTCTTCGTTATTTCCTCCAGGTAAAAGAACGTAATTATCCTTAACTATTCCACCCAAGCTAACTATACCTAAAGAATTTGCTTTAAATGGTTCTATTCCGTCTTTCCCTACATCGTGCAGTTTTCCTTCAAATCCAAACAATTTGGTGGTAGCCATTGTATGAATATCCATGTCTATAAGGATAGTATTTTCCACATTAGAAAACGATAAAGCCAAAAGTGACGATATTATACTTTTTCCTACACCACCTTTAGCGCTCATTACAGCAATTACTTTTTTCCCATCTAATTTTTCTTTAGCTAACTGCCTCAGTGGTTCCACTTTCTTTCACCTCTATTCCATCTATTGTGATATCTTGAGTTTGTGTAATTATATCATGAGAACCGCATTTTGGACACTTAAGAAATGATGGGGCTAATGCAGGCATGAGATGTAATGGATATTCCTCTCCAAATTCCGATCTTACAGAATCAAGCTGGTCTTTAACGTCAGAGGAAGTGAAAGTAAATCCACAGTTTCTGCACTTAAAAGTAGGTTCCTTAAACTCTACGTCTAATTCTGCATTATCTAAAACTGAATCCTTCTTCATTGTATCAAAAGCTTCCTTTAATATCTCTAAATCTAAAAAAGAATAAGAAGGAATTCCAACCTTCACTTTAACAATTTCCTTTACGTGGTTCTCACTAGCCCAATTTATGACAGTCCTAATAATTGCGTCTGCTACGGACCATTCATGCATAATACTAATATAAAATTTATAATTAAAAATCTTGTTAGGGGAATCATGAAGTGATAATAGTTTTTAAAGATTTTACAGTATCACTGGTTAGTCAGAAATTTTTAATAGTTTCGTAATTATGGTCTATAAAATCCTTCAACTCCACGTGGTCTTCTTCTATATTTTTCAACATTTCCTCAAAGGATATATTTCCATTTTTAGAGTATTCTGTAATTAATTCTGATATAACTGAAGACAATTTTGTCTTGTCCACTTTTATCTTTTTTGTTTTAATCTCTTCTATTAACTGATTAACAAAAGGCTTATATTTAAACGCTAACATATTGAAATTTCTAGCCTTTCTAAAGGGAAGTTCCCCATTATCGTAAATTTTTACCATTATTCCCTCCTTACTTTTCAGCCAAGATAATATCCTCTTCGAATCTATATCTTCTAGCCTTCTAATCTCCGTAAAATCTACAGGATGAGGAACGTTAAAACAGCTAATAAGGTACGGTTACGTTGAAAGGGAGGATAGAGGTATCTACAAGATAATAGATCCAATGGTTACATATTACTTAAGTGCTAGAGGAAAGTGAACTTGTATGTCTAATTATTTCTTATAATTTAGATTATTTTCAAATATCTTATATTCTCAAATAATTTTACAAAAAATAATATTTATATGACATTCCTATCTTTTACTATTATAAATAATAAGACTTTTCGTCCTTAATATTAAAATTTTGTAAATATAGATCATTATATCTAAACACGAAAGAAGTAATAGAAATTTAGCTGAATATTGCCTTAAGATTCTGCGGATCGTAGAGCTTTCCTTTTCTTACAACATAAACAACATTTTCTGGATTTAGATCATCCGCATTCCTAATTTTTCTGAACATAACTAAATTTGCCTCATATCCTTCTGCTATTCTTCCCATTTTCAGACCTAAACAGTCAGCAGCTATAGACGTTGCTGATGCTAATGCTTTATCTAAACTCATAAATCTGGATAAGAGCACTATTTCCTTATAATTATCTCCATGTCTTCTCTCGGGAGATCCTACGTAATCAGTACCGGCAACTATTTTTAATCCTTTCTCTACTGCAATCTTAACATCTTCATTAAGGTGCTTATCTATCAATTCTTTTCTTTTAACTGCAACTTCTTCGTCCAATTCCCTAATTTTTATTTCCTTAGAATATGTAGCTAAAGTAGGAACGTAAAAAATTCCTTTCCTCTTTATTTCCTCAGCTAGTTCTTCAGTTAAACCCAGACCATGTTCTATTGAATCTACTCCTCCTTCTATGGAGTTTGCTATGGCTTCTTCACCATATGCATGAGATGCTACCTTTAATCCAGATCTATGTGCCTCATCAACTATAGCCTTAATGTCCTCAACTGTTAAGGCAGGTTTCGGATATCCTCTTTGTGAGAAAGCTCCAGATGAGTAAATTTTAATTACTTCAGCTCCTTGTCTCATTGCCAATCTAACTGCCTTTCTACATTCCCACGGAGAATCGCAGTAAAAGGAATATGAAAGCCTCTGGGCCATATCAAGGGGCAAATCCGTAGGATCATCGTTTCCTCCTGTCTCTGCTATAGAATATCCAGAAGCTATTATTCTAGGTCCAGGAATATAACCTTCTTTTTCTGCTTTGCTTAAGAAAATAGCTGATTTACTTCCTAGATCCCTGACCGCCGTGAATCCTGAGGCTAGAAGATTTATCATATCTTTAAAACTTCTTGCTACAGAAAGACCTTCTGGAGTAAGATTCCAAGAAATTAAATTATCTTCTTTTACTCCAAAAAAATGAATATGTGCATCTATTAGGCCAGGAAGGATTATTCCTTTACTTTCTTCTTCTTGATCTCTTATTTCTTTTATCTTATTTTCTTCTATTACTATACTTTTTGTACCTATAAATTTCTCCCCATCAAATACTTCTCCCGTAAGGATCATAAGGAGAAGAAAGAGAACTAGATAAAATTTCTAACTTCAAACTCATTTATCTTAACGGAAGTTAAAGAGGCGGAAGACCCCATCCGTGAGGATGGAGATGAAGAGCTCCATTATATACTTCTTTTTCAAATTTTCCAATTTCACTTTCTGGTCAATTAGCACTTGTTTTATTTATATATTAATTCCTTAACTTTTTATAAACTTATGCGGTATAGTTAATAAGTTTATTATTAATCTTACGCTATAAATGTATAAAATGACATAATAAAAAAACTGAATAATGTATATAATTAAAAGCAATTTATATCTAAATAAGGTTAAAAACGAATAATGAAGCGTGGATTATAGAAATTCCTTTATATCTACAAATCCCTTATTCTTCTTCCAAAATAATTTCTTCTCTTTTATTCTATTCTTTTCGTCTTCGTCTAATACTATATAATCTACATTTCCTTTTATGTATTTACTTACCATATACATCCTATCAAATACGTTCATTTCCTTTATGCCCTTGAAAACGAAGATAACATCTATATCACTAGTATCTAAATAATTTCCTTTAGCTCTAGAGCCAAAGATATAAACTTCGTCTAACTGCTGGAAGTCCTTAGCCATTTCTTCCACTATCTCCTTTACTAGATTTATTATCTTTATTTGGCTCTCTATTGCAGATTTTCCTTTACCCATTCAACCACCTCTTTTGCTCTATTATAAAGGTCCTCAGAAATTGATTTACTATATTGCTTAAAAGGAACTCCATTTGCAGCCTCTGGATATCTTGAAATTATAAAATGAGGAGAAAGAACCATTAGATTCTCTTTAATATTTGTTGGTACAGTAACTCCTTCCTTCTCTATCATTTCAATAAGCTCAATAAGTGAATGCGTCTTGCCAGGATCTTTTCCAAGATAAATTATAATGGACTTTAATGATTTCTCTACCGCTTGCTGAGAATAGAAGGCAGAAGCGTAATATTTCCCATTAGTTAAAAGAACTTTTGCAGTATCGAGATCTTCCAAAGCTTGCTCTATCCATTCCTTATAGTTCATTAAACTGAATATTTGAAATATAACTCATATATCTTTTGTCCTTTTTAGTTACTCTTCAAGTATTTGTTTATTATTTATGGGGTAGTATTTTACGTTAGTTGTTTCATAAAGTTCTTAGTCATTTAAATAGCGTAAAATAGGGTGAAAACTTATTGGAAATACACGGTTTTTCTTCCATTTAAACTTTTTAATATTTTCTACCTCTTGGTAAATTCTTTTCATCAATCTAGATAGTATCTTTAGTTCCAAAGAAGTTAAAGTTTTAGAGATTAATAATAAATTATGTTTGACGAAATGATTAAGGCTGAAAAAGAGGCTAGGGAAATTAGGAGGAGTACTGCTAATTGGAGTTTTATCTTAACAAGGGCGTTCAGTAATAAATATTTCGGTTGAACTTCAAGCATAATGTCAACTAAGATTGCCACGTGTACCTTTCAATCCACGTGGCGATTTGGGGAGGATCACTTAGGCTCATAAGGCTTATTATTATACCAAACACTCCAAACTATTCTAGCCAATTTCCTGGCTAAAGCAGTGTACAACTTCTTTCCCTTCAACTTTTCCTTATGGTTCTCGTAAAATTCTAGTAATGTAGGATTACGAGAGTAATTCATCTCAGCGAGGAAGTAGAACAAGCTGCGCAAGTACTTATTACCCTTCTTCGATATTCCCTTACTTACAGTAGCTTTACCGCTCCTCTCAACTATTGGGTCTAAACCACAGTAGGCTACGAAGGACTCAGGGTTAGGAAAGCGTTTAATGTCTCCAACAATGCCTATTATTATTCCCGAAGAAAGTTTTCCTATTCCCGGTATAGTTAATAGAACGTGATTTTCAGACTGTAATTGTATCATTTTCTCTACTTCTTTTATTTTCTCGCTTGTTTCCAGTAGTGCTTTAGATAATACTTCGATTTCTTCAAGTACGATCTTTGTGTACTCTAAGTTGTATAATTGTATTTTGAAGTTTCCTTTAGAGAATTCTTCAATTTCCTTGCTTATTTTTTCCTCGTCACTTAGGAATAGTGCTCTTTTTACCCTGTTCTTGTACTTTACTTCAAGGTCTTTTAGGAAGACGTATAGTGTTACTAGTTCTTTCAATGGGTTGTAGTTGTACTCCTTTGCCTTGTTTGCCATGTTTATTAGTTTTTGTAGTAAAAATCTGTTTTCTTTCCTCTCAAGTCCTTCTCCTTCCATAGTTTTGGCTTACTTGTAGTATCTTGATCCCTTTTTCCTTGAAGTATTGACATGGTTTTATTGAGTATGCTCCTGTCGGTTCGACCACTATTGTGTTTAGTTTCACTTTTAGTATTTCTTCATAACCCTTCTTGTTGTTCTCGTAGACCCTCCCCTCACTCGTTACTAGATGATCTTTTGATATGTCTATTCCTAGGATCCCTACCTCTTTATCACACCTATATCCGTGCATATTATCACAATGTTCAGTCCGATGGTAGGGGTTTGTCACGCCCCCGTTCGAAGACTTTGCTTCAGTCAAAGGGTCGACCATGTTTCCCAGTTGGAGAGTATTACTCTCCCCAACTAATTAATCTATATAGGGTTCAAAGGGGGCGGAAGACTCCATCCGTAAGGGTGGAGATGGATAGGCTCCATATGCTTTGCCTCTAACATGGCTAGGCGATGGCTTGAAGAGCCGAAGGAACTACTTGATTGGGGTCAACTTGGGGGCCTTCACCACCTCCTCCCCTATACCTAGTCTTCTTAGTCTCACCCTTGTATTCCCCATCCTTGAGTACGTGATAAACTATCCTACATATCTTGTTGGCCAAGGCTAATGTAGCCTTTTTGGAATTGCTTGTCCTCTTCAACAAGGCTTGATAGAAGCCATTAAATTGGGCCGTGTTCTTAGCGGACCTTGCAACAAGGAATAGAACGCGGGATAAGTGCTTATTCCCCTTGATGAGACCGTTGTGAAATTCGGTCTTCCCGCTCTGCTTAGTCCAGAAACTCCAGCATAAGCAGCTTGTTTCGAAGACTCAAACCTGCTCACGTCTCCAAGCTCAGCGTAAATTGTGGCTGCAGAGATTGGGCCTATTCCAAGTATCTTAGTCACTACTGCTTCCTCGGGTAGGAACTTCATTATCTCGTTCTCCACTTCCTTGATTTGTTCTTCTATAATGTTCAGTAGGTCCAGGAGTTGTTTTAGGATGAACGCTTCTATTCTAGTTAATTTTCTTCCCAATAATTTGGAGTACTCCTTGATCTCTTCGTCAGTTAGCTTCTCCTCATTTAGTTTTCTCACTATTTCCTTTGTCTTCTTTTCGAAGGTAGCTTGTATCCTGCTGTTTCTAGAACTTTCCTTATCTCGTTCTTTACTTGTGTCTTTCTCTCTACTAGTCCTTCTCTGTGTCTTGTCATTTCTCTTAGTTCTTGCATTTCTCCCGTTGGTACGATCCTTTTACTGTGCCTGCAGCGTAGGCTATTGCGAGTCTTATGGAGTCGTTCTTGTCTGTCTTCTTGCCTAGGACTTCAACTGTTTCAGGGTTTATCACGTTTACTTTTAGTCCCTTGTCTCTCAGTACGTTGTATACGTGGTAGAAGTATACTCCTGTTGCTTCCATTATTCCTTCTTCGTATCCTTCTAGGAATTTTATAAGTTCTTTGAGTCCTTCTTCGTTGTATTTGAATTCTCTCGTATCAGCTTCTTTTACTGTGTTGTTGTTTATTTCCATCTTGGTTGCAACAAGTCTTGATTCCCCCACATCTATTGCAAATACTTTAGGCTTTATCTTCCTTTCCATGTGTAATACTCTTTTTCTAATTCTTGAATTTTTCTATAATAATACGCGTTATATTGTTAATTTTGTTAGGAGATAGTGTAGAGTAAGTATGAGAACGTCCCCTTAAATTTTTGCACACTCCTACTCGGGATGTTGTCCCACATGTTAGATCGCGGGGGACGTATAGCCAGCCTATCCAACGGGGTTTTATCCCCATGTTCACTTTCGGCTTGTGTTATTTTCTTGTTCTCTTTATAAAAGTTTTACTCTTGTAAAGCTTGTCTTCTTGTTTAGGAGTGTTGTTCGTGAAAATCGCCGTAGGAGTTCACGGTTACTAATGGATATCTATTGGATTTTAAAAAGGCTGAAAAGCTTGCGGAGCTTAATGTTAATGAATTTCAAATTACATTAGACGGTAATGAAGATATTCATGACATAAGAAGGATCAATATAGGTAAAAGAGGTACTTTTAAAATAATATGGAATAACGTTAAATCTTTAATTAACTCCAATATTCCATTAAAAATATATTTACGCATTCACTTATCTTTGGATAACATAAATTCTGTAAAGTCGTTGTTAAACAGAATAAAAAACGAAATTGGCTTTTCTAATAAATTAATAATATCATTTGCACGATTAGGGAAATATGGAAGCGATTATGATAAATACTTAAATACAGTTAATGATAGCTCATATTTTAAAGAAATAATTAATTATGCTAAAGCGCTTAATTTAAATATTGGTTATTGGTGATTTGGAAAATGAAGTTTCTCGATCCTCTCAGAAATTCTAAGGCTAGAAAAGTTGTTATAGCAGAAGTCCTTTATCAAGAGACTCCTCTCATTGAAGCAGTTACAATGCTAATATATTATGTTTCTAAAGATTTACTTTTAGTTGGTGTATTAATCTCTTTACTGTCAACAGTTACTTTAACAATGCCTATTAAAGGTATTTTATTTGATAAGTATAATCCAAATTTTATAAGTAAGACGTCTAAATTATTTGCTAATACTTTTTATTTACTCGTGGCGTTGTTATCCTTTTTATATGTGGTCTTATTCCTTGTTTCTAATTATAATATTTCTAATTTTAGGGTTAAATATTGAATCTTTAGCTGGTTTTATATTAGGAGAATGGATGAAAGAAAATATTAATGAAGAAGATATTAATGCAGTATTTTCATTAACTTTCACATTACTAACCTTAGTTGCAACAGCTATTATGTTTCTTATAGGTTTTCTAGCAGAAATTTATGGTTTAGTCGTTATTCAAATATATCTTGTAATTTATACTATTTTACAATACAATAGATTCGCTATAATATCTACTGTGAAAATAAACAATCGTAAAGTAGAGATTAATAAGATATACTTTAGGAACGCAGTAAAAGATAATAAATTACTTCTATTAACGCTTTCTGCAGTAATATTTTATTTTATATTTTCAGGGATGTCTACGGTTATTATAGACATTATAGGGAAAATAGGGAATTTCTTTGAAATATATGCTACTTATAGTTCAGTATCTTACTTAATAGCTTCGTTCGGAGGATACATATCTTCTCTAACATTTACCAAAAGAATTTCTAATTTATTTATTTTTCCATTAATTTACTCTGGAATAAGCTTTTTATTAGTTTACTCACCTTCTATTCTCTCTATAGGAGTTTTTACATTAGTCTCGGCATTTTCAGGAGCTGTGTTTAGTTTAAACTATTACTCTTTACTAAATATTACAGTTAAACAAGAACAGTACGGAATACAGACTGGTTTTAGCAATGCTATGACAAGTATTGGAGAATTAATTGCGCCACTATTGTTTTCCTTTACTCTAGAGTTCTCACTATTTAGCTTAGAAACTATGATCGTATTATTTGCTATATTCTCAATAGCAATACTTGTAGCCTTGTATAAATATTGATAATAAACTTAGTAAAATTTCCTAATTATTAGAATAGCAAATGCTAAGTCATTATGAATGTGTCTTCCTGGTTCAAAGTCTAATATTACTAACGGTAGGAGGTGGAAATTCAGAGGCCTAAGAATTTTCCTTATCATTGCCTCCACAGAATATTTAAGAGAAAAATTATAGACTATATCTACTATCAAATTAGATTTAGGACAAAAGGGTAGTGTCAAATACTCTTTCAGTAACACTTCTATAAAGTTTTTTATTAATAGAGAAAACAAAACTGATAATATGAAATTTTACTGGAAGTTATAGTCATCAAGGACTTTCGAATAGTTTGCTTAGTTAAGTCTCCTTTACTTAAAACTAGTGTAGAGACGCTCAAATAGTCAGTAAAAATTTCCATATAGGTATAAATTTTATTTCTCCCAGCTTGTCTTCATAATCCCAAGTTATTACAATCTTTTCCTTAGTCTTTATTTTATTTAATCCTTCAATTTCTCTCTTAGGTATTTCGTCCTTTCCTGAGGCGTAAGTAACTTGTATTGCCTTATCTCTAGTTAAAAAGTCTATTTCGTAATTATTACCCTTTAAATAAAACAACTTTTCTCCCATTCTAGAAAGTTGTAACGCAACTAAATTTTCCATTATCCTACCTTTTGAGCTATCTAAAGCAATTGAAGTTATAAAACTAGGATCTATTACATATACTTTCTTTGGTGAAGTCATCCCTTCTCTCGGTCTATTGGTAAATCTTTCTGAGGTTATTACTACATAAGCGTTTATGAGCCCATTAAACCATTCTTCAACAGTGTTATTACTGAGCTTTAACGTTTTAGATAGTTTAGATAAAGAAACCTCATTGGAATAGTATTTTATAATATTTACAGTAAATACTTTAAATAATTCAATTCGTTTAATTTTTAACCTTTGTACGACATCCTTATAAACTATGTCTGAAAATATTGAGAATATTAAATCGTCAGAAATTTTTAATACTTCTGGAAAACCTCCTTCTCTCATGTAATTTCCTAGTTCTCTCTTAATCACTCCCTCTGAGGAAGTAGTAAACGTATCCTTTACTTTTTCTATTTTAACTCCTTTAAATCTCAGATATTCAGAGAATGAGAATGGAAATAAAGTAAAGTTTACATGTCTTCCAGTTAGCGCAGTTGCTAGTTCTCCAGAGAGCATTTTTGAATTACTTCCGGTGATTATTATCTTTTCTCCTTCTTCCCTCAATCTCGAAACGAACAGCTCCCAGCCTTTTACGTTATGAATTTCATCAAAAAGGAAATACTCTACTTCTCCGAATAATTCATAAATGATCTTTTCTAATTTATATAAATCATCAACTTTGATTCCAGCTAACCTATCGTCGTCAAAGTTTACGTAACCAAAATTTTCTCCTCTTAATAACATTTCAGCCAAAGTTGATTTACCGCTTCTCCTAACCCCAAGTATGGCTAACACATTAGGATGCGAAAGATATTTCTTCAAATCCGGAATATCTCTCTCTATAATCTTTTCTTTTTCAAATTTCCTTTCTAATCTTGCCTTTTGGTCAACTAACACTTGTTTTATTTCATTCACAATATATTATTCCCTTAACTTTTTATAAACTTATGCAGTAGAGTGAATAAGTTAATCTGGAATCTTATGCAGTGAAGTGAATAAGATAAATTGAATAAAAAAATGAAAATATATAATGAGTAGAAAAAATAATTAATGATTATTCAAACATGGAAAAAATCCATAAAAACTATAGCCTATTTTTAGAGAGATGATTTTAAGATTATCATTGAGAGTGAAATAACTCATGGTACATCTTGAAATTTTCCATCAATATCATAAATAACTAACAAAAAAGTATAAAAGAATATTTTAAATATAAAAAAGATATCAAGAGTAAACTTAATAATTGATTATCCCATCATTGGTGGATATCCTCCTCCGTATCCACCGCCATATCCTGGATATCCTCCTTGTTGTTGAGGTGGTTGTCTAGAAGGTGCAGCAGCTATTAAATCATCGATCTTAAGTATTGCACTAGCAGCCTCAGTAGCTCCTTTTAGTACTTGTTCCTTAACTCTTAACGGATCTATAACATTAAGTTTCGTAATATCCTCCACAACTTTTCCTTCCATTACATCTATTCCGCTGTTAATTAATCCTTTGGCGTGTAAAGATCTTAAGTTAACCATAGAGTTTGTAGGATCTAATCCAGCGGTTTCTGCTAAAGTAGTAGGTATTTCCTCTAATGCGTTTGCAAAAGCTTCTAAAGCTAATTGTTCCTTTCCTGATACGCTTTTTTCTCTTAATTTCATTGCTAATTCTTCCTCAAAGGCTCCTCCTCCAGGCACAATGTAAGGATCAATTATTACATTTCTTATTGCACTTAAAACGTCAGTAAGGCTTCTTTCCATCTCATCCATAGAAACGTCCGTTGAACCTCTTATTAATATAGTTACAACTTTACTGTTCTTTACTCCTTCTATGAATATTGCCTTTTCCTTCCCTACATCCTTCTGTTCGACAGTCTTTGCGTAACCTAAGGAGGTTGAATCTATATCCCTAAATGTACTTATAATTGTTGCTCCAGTAGTTTTTGCAATTTTTTCTATATCGCTTCTGGCAACGTTCTTTATTCCCATTATTCCTTTCTTAGCCAAGAAGTATTGTCCTATGTCATCCATTCCTTTTTGAGATATAACTACTTTGGCTCCAGCGGCAGCCAGTTTATCTACCATTTCCTTTATATGTTTAGCTTGTTCATCCAAAGCCGCCTTTATTTGATCAGGAGAATTTATACTAAGTTTAGCTGATATTTCTCCTTTTTCAGTTTCTAATGGAAAATCTATAACAGCTATTTTGGCATCTTCAATGTATTTTGGCATACCACTATGAGCTACCTCCTTATCTAAAACGTATCCCTTTATTAATTGTATATCATCTATTGATTCTCCTCTTTTCTTAACAAATTTTATGTTTCCTAGGTCAATCCTATATTCTCCGTTCTTCTCCATTACTGAAAGAATCGCATCTATTGCAATATCAATAATCTTATCCAGCTCTTTCCCCGATGAGAAGAATTTACTGGATAATGTTGTGTAAGCTACCTTCTTTAGGTAATCTCTGTCTTCTGGATTTATTTTTGTAGCAATGTTTTTAGATATTTGTAAAGAAAACTCCAAGGCCTCTTTAAAGCCGTCAATTATTACTGTAGGATGAACGTTTTGCTCCAATAATTTTTCTGCTTGTTCCAATAAAAATCCGGCAAAAACTACTGCTGTTGTAGTTCCGTCTCCCACTTCAGTGTCCTGAGTTTTTGCCGCTTCTACTACTATTTTAGCGGCAGGATGTTGAACGTCTATCTCTTTTACTATCGTAGCTCCATCGTTGGTAACAACTATGTCACTAGTCCCTGAAATAAGCATTTTGTCTAAGCCTCTAGGACCTAAGCTACTTTTTAGCATTTCTGATAAAGTTCTCACTGCAGTTATGTTAGAAATTATAACGTCTTTCCCTGTTCGCCTACTCGTATTCTCTCTAAACAATATATTTTCCATTATTTCACTCTATAACACTATGAGTCATGGTATAAATTAGTATCCATAGATCTATTTTCCTTTTATATCTATTAAAAAGAATAGAAAAAATGGAATTTTAAAAGCTTTTTCGATAACGAGATAAATCTCAAGATAAAGAAAAATATTTAGTATGAGACTAGCCAAATTAATTTTAGCTACTTAATAATTTTTTAATAAAAATGTCTTAACCTATAAAAAATACTATAAAGTAATCTTGGGAAAAAAATTTAAGTAAGAGTAATAAAGAGCGTTTATGATAGGGAAATGCAAGTTAGATTTTGAGAAATGTATAGAAGAAATAAAATCAAGAATTTTAAAAAATGGAGGGATTATATTTGCTGAAGTAGATCATTCTAAAAATGCAAAAGATGTTGGACTTCCTCTTGATGACGATAAGGTAATATTTTTTGGAAATCCAAAAGCCGGAACAGTATTGATGCAAATAAATAAGAAAATTAGTTATGAACTGCCTTTAAGAATAGCAATATGGAAAGAAAATAATGAGGTATATATAGAATTTAAAATGCCTAGTGAAATAGCTAAAGAATACGGAATTACTCACGATATAGTAAAAAAGATGGATGAATTCATGAACAACGTTATAAAGGGATTAATTTAGAGCGAGTTATTTTTCAATTTTTAAAAACTTTTGATCGTATGTCATCACTATCTTAATAAAAACTCGCTTAATTTTCTGACTGATTTAAAACTAAATTTACTGACTTAAATCCATTTGAGTTCGAGAATATAGAAGAGATAATTAATAAATAAAGTACAGAATATTGTAAAATACTAAAAAATGATTAATTATGTAAGACATTGAAGTTAACATTAATATACTAGGGAAAAGAATACTTGATATGAAAATAGCTTTAGTAGGTTGTAGAGGTTTCGGAAGAATTCACCTTGATGCATACAAGGAAATAAGGAAGGAAATAGATCTAGAACTCTACGTATTCAGTAGGACAGAAGAATACGCTAAACAGTGTATGAAAGAGTTTGAAGCTAACGGATACTTTACGTCTTATAACGACGTAATAAATTCGAAAATAGATGTAATAGACCTGGTTGTAAGTCATGATGCTCATGAGCCTATGGGAATAGCGGCCATGAAGTCTGGAAAACATCTAATGCTTGAGAAACCTATTGGAAGAACTGAAGAAGAAGGAGAAAGGCTGATTTCTATATCAAAATCCACAAGAAAGAAGTTCATGGTCTTGGAAAATCATTATTTTGATCCTTCGGTTTGGAAAGCTAAAGAACTCATGGAAAAACTTGGAGAGATTTCCCTAATAATATTAAGGAATACAAGATTTAATTCACCTCCAGGATGGAGAAGAAATAAGGAACTTATGGGAGGAGGAGCACTAATAGATGGAGGAATACATTATGTCGATACTCTCCTAAATTTAGGAGGAGAATATAAGGAAGTAAGAGGTATGTGTAAATCTACTTTTTCTGGATTAGAAGGAGAAGATACGAGTGAAGGAATATTCACGTTTAACGGACCCCTAGGAGTTTTAATATATTCCTGGGCAACAAAAGGAGATAATTTCCCTCATTTTGAAATTTATGGAGAAAAAGGTTCAATTATAGAGGATTATCATTCTAGAGTTCCTGGCAAACCTTACGGTGATTTAATAGTTGAAATAGAAGGCAAAAAGGAAATTGTAAAGACTGAAAAAATTAATGCAGTAAAAGAAGAAATAAAGGGATTTCTTAATTCAATAATTCAAGATAAAGAAGTTCCCATGGATCCTCAAATTGCATTAAGGGATTTAAGAGCTGTTAGGGACATTTATAGAAGTTGTGGAGAATTTTAATGTTGAATTCATAAACATTTGAGTTTTATTAAAATCTTTTCACTATTAATGAGAAAGAAGTTATAAATAAGAAGTACCATGCATAAAAGAAGTTATTTCGCTATAAACAGTTTAAACGTATTATATTAGTCAAAAAAAATACTGAATATTTTAAGATTTTATCTTAACAAGGGCGTTCAGTAATAAATATTTTGGTTGAACTTCAAGCATAATGTCAACTAAGATTGCCACGTGTACCTTTCAATCCACGTGGCGATTTATGGTCACTTAGGCTCATAAGGCTTATTATTATACCAAACACTCCAAATTATTCTAGCCAATTTCCTGGCTAAAGCAGACAACTTCTTTCCCTTCAACTTTTCCTTATGGTTCTCGTAAAATTCTAGTAATGTAGGATTACGAGAGTAATTCATCTCAGCGAGGAAGTAGAACAAGCTGCGCAAGTACTTATTACCCTTCTTCGATATTCCCTTACTTACAGTAGCTTTACCGCTCCTCTCAACTATTGGGTCTAAACCGCAGATACGAAGGACTCAGGGTTAGGAAAGCGTTTAATGTCTCCAACAATGCCTATTATTATTCCCGAAGAAAGTTTTCCTATTCCCGGTATAGTTAATAGAACGTGATTTTCAGACTGTAATTGTATCATTTTCTCTACTTCTTTTATTTTCTCGCTTGTTTCCAGTAGTGCTTTAGATAATACTTCGATTTCTTCAAGTACGATCTTTGTGTACTCTAAGTTGTATAATTGTATTTTGAAGTTTCCTTTAGAGAATTCTTCAATTTCCTTGCTTATTTTTTCCTCGTCACTTAGGAATAGTGCTCTTTTTACCCTGTTCTTGTACTTTACTTTCAACTTTTAGGAAGACGTATAGTGTTACTAGTTCTTTCAATGGGTTGTAGTTGTACTCCTTTGCCTTGTTTGCCATGTTTATTAGTTTTTGTGCGTCGTAAAAATCTGTTTTCCTCTCAAGTCCTTCTCCTTCCATAGTATATTTGGGCTTACCTGTAGTATCTTGATCCCTTTTTCCTTGAAGTATTGACATGGTTTTATTGATGCTCCTGTCGGTTCGACCACTATTGTGTTTAGTTTCACTTTTAGTATTTCTTCATAACCCTTCTTGTTGTTCTCGTAGACCCTCCCCTCACTCGTCACATGATCTTTTGATATGTCTATTCCTAGGATCCCTACCTCTTTATCACACCTATATCCGTGCATATTATCACAATGTTCAGTCCGATGGTAGGGGTTTGTCACGCCCCCGTTCGAAGACTTTGCTTCAGTCAAAGGGTCGACCATGTTTCCCAGTTGGAGAGTATTACTCTCCCCAACTAATTAATCTATATAGGAGGGTTCAAAGGGGGCGGAAGACTCCATCCGTAAGGGTGGAGATGGATAGCCCCCTTTGTAGTTACATTTAAATGCGTATTTTTCAAATATTCTATTAATGTCTGACGTAGGGTTACGCTTCAGAGCTTACGCTGACGAACAAACATTGAGGGCGTTAAAAGCCCAGTTGAGGTTAGCGTCAGAAGTATACAACACCCTACGTTGGGCAGATGCGTATTTTCATGAAAGAGATGGAAAAGGACTCACTAAGACGGAGTTGAGGCAACTAGCTCTTGACCTGAGAAAACAGGATGGGCAATACAAACAACTTTACTCACAAACTGTCCAACAAATTGCAGACCGCTTCTACGACGCTAGACAGAGGTTCTTCGATGGGTTAGCACGTTACCCAAAGGAAAAGAAAGCACACAAGTGGTACTCCCTCGTCTACCCTCAATCAGGTTGGAAAGTCCTGAAGGTGAGAGAAATAAGGACGAAGAGCAAGAAGAACAAGAAGAAGGTAATAACGCTTCAGCTGTCAAACCTAGGGATCTTCAACGTTATTGTTCATAGGGACTTCCCACTGGAAAAAGTAAAGAGGGTAGTAATCAAGTTAACACCATCAGGGAGAGTTTACGTCACGTTCGTTGTGGATCAAGAGTATCCTCAACTCCCCAAGACAAACAAAGTTGTTGCTGTGGATGTTGGTGTAGAGAAACTTCTCACTACCTCTGACGGGGAATATGTCCCCAACCAGAGGCCTTATGAGAAGGCACTCAACAAGATGAAGAAGCTTCATAAAGCTCTCTCACGGAAGAAGTTCTTGTCACACAACTGGTTTAAGGCAAAGATTCGTCTAGCGAGGGCTCACGAACACTTGAAGAACCTTAGGAAGGACATGTACATGAAACTTGGTAAGTATTTTGCTGAGCATTATGATGTTCTCGTAATGGAGGACATTCGCGTTAAGCAACTTGTTGGTAAGTCTCTCAGAAGGCTGAGGATGAGGTTACACGATGTTGCTATTCATGAGCTTAGGAGTATCATGGAGTATCAACTTGGGAAGTACGGTAAGAAACTTACTCTAGTGGATCCTGCTTTTACTTCAATGACTTGTGCTAGGTGCGGGCATGTTAAGAAAGATTTGACGTTGGCTGATCGTGTGTTTGTCTGTCCCAAGTGCGGTTGGGTCGTTGATCGTGATTATAATGCTTCCCTCAACATACTGAGAAGATCGGGGTCGGAACGACCCTTAGTGCCTGTGGAGCTGAGACCTCTACCTTTGGCAAGCCTCGGCTTTGAAGCAGGAAGCCACGTCCGTTAGGGCGCGGTAGTTCACAGCGTCAATAATTATCTCTCTCCTATCATATGTCCCATTAATTCATCAATCTATAGCGTTCATTATAGATCATATACGTAACGTTCGAGGTGCATGAATTTTATTTATGATTGCTTTTTTCTTAATTTCCGTCTTTGAGACTTTCCTCTTCTATAAGATAACAATTTTATCATTATTATTAATTTTATTTCTTACAATTACATTATATATAATTTCCTCACTTGATGGAATATTCCTTTACCTTACTTATAAAGATAAGTTAAACGAAGACGGTTACGTTTCACTTTCTCAATTTAGAGAAATAAGAGATCTTGTTTCTCTAGGTCTAGTATCTCTTTTATCTTTCTTGGTTGAAGAGTACGGTATAAGAGTCCTTTCATTTTTATTTTTCTTAGGCGGAATATATTATCTAATTTCTCATACAGTATTATTGAGATTAAATGTACAGAAAAATCAAAAATTCTCCAGTATGAAACTTACGAGAGAGGCCTTTAGGAAATACATGGAGATCATTAAAACTAACGCACGATATTTTTATGTAGTATTTATATCTATATTTATTTTAATTTTTACTTACGGAACGGATTTATTTTTCTTTGCAATATTCAAAAATTCTCAATATCTATACGAATTTTATGCTATATTAAATATTATGCTTATACTTGTAAGCGTTACAAATTCATTGTTTTTAAATAAAATTATTAATATTATTAAAAATAAAATTTCTAATTACTTTTTATTTTTACTAATTTCTCTTAGTCTATATTTGATCGTTCTGCCTATTATTCTGTTTAAATTTCCTGCATATCTTTTCTTTATAGGATATTTTATAACTAGCATAGTTCAAGGTGCTTCTTCAGCATATATTGGCTCCATATTCAATACTTCAATTCCGTCAGAATATGCAGGATACCTTATATCTATAGAGAGTTTAAGAGAATTAGTAAGCAAATTAATCGTAATAATATTTCTCGTAGGTTACGTCACGCAATATATAGGAATTATACAATCATCTGTTATTATAATATTTGTAGTTTCTCTTTCATCTATTTTCTTCTACTTCAAAACCAGAAAAATTAAATAATCATATCTAGTTCAACGCCAACGCGTCATAAAAGGTCACTTCATATTAAGTATACAATTTTTAGTATTTTTTAGAAAATTCTATAATTGAATTCGCTCCCATACTTTTCCTTTTCTCTTAAATCTTTTCCTAACTTCATTATATTTTTCAAGAACTCCTTTCATAAATACCTCGTCACCGCATAATATTTTTCCGTCCTCAATAATTTCTAAAATGAACGTAGAACCTTCTTCTAATTTCTTTAGAAAAACCTGAGTATTCATAGCCACAGGCATAACTTTAGGATATTCTATGTTATAAGCCATAGCAAAACCTTCTCTAGGATCACGTGGGAAAACATCAGAAACTATCAGCACATCAATATCGCTTTGATCGGTATAATCTCCCCTAGCATAAGAGCCAAAGAGAACAACTATTTTTGGATTAAACTTAGAATATGCGCTACACAGTTGCTCCAACAATACCCTTCACCCATGTTAAGATTTTCTTACCACAATTCAAACAAGACATTGCATCGTCTTTACTATAATAATCTACTGGAGCACCTTGATCGTATGCGTCAGGGTAGCGAGATGGAATATAATTCTTATCGAGTTCTTGTGCACATTTTAATACCTCTTCTGGAACAGAAATAGATAAAGATTGTAAAAGAAAAGTAATAGAATGTCCTCTCATTTCTTTATGAAAATAATTTAACAAAGATTTAACAGATTTTTCTGCAACTTGCTGCGCTTCATAGCAAGTTTCTTCATAAAGTCCATTCTCAAAGTTAATTTCTGCAGACTTAAGGTTTCTCTCTGCTTGTCTTAGCCAATCATAATATCTGCTTACCACTAGATAATATCATAACTTGAGAGATTATTAAGTTAATACAGAGAAGCTCTTAACACTTCTGTGCAGAACTCGATTATATAGTGTTCTTATTTCCTTAGTCTAAACTTCTCTGCTCTAAATGTAAAGAAGTCATTTTATGATGTAGTTCGTAAGCTCTTGAAAGAAGTTTTACCTGACTTTGAGACTTGAAGAGAGTCTTTTGATTATTTCTAAATCTAATATGAATACTCTTAAATTAAAAACACAAAACGAATTATTAATTTTTAAATATACCTATATTCATTTTTTTATTCATTTTTTCCTTATTCAGTATACTGCTAAGTTTTACGTAAGAATTCTTCAGTATACTAAAAAAGTTTATTTGACTGAAGGAGAATATTCTCTAGTGGATGAAATAAAACAAGTCCTTTTAGATCGGAGAACTAGGTTAGAGAGAAAATTTGAAAAAGAAAAACTTATAGAAAGAGATACACTAAATCTAAAGAAATACCTAAATTAACCTAACGTATTAGCAATACTTTTAGAAGATCAAGAAAATTAAAATAAAACACTTAGGCTATTGGAAAGCTTTTAGTTAAACTAGCTAAAATACACATTAATTATATCCCTTTCCTATTCTCTATACTTATTGAATTGATTTTTTAACTAAAATAAAAGATTTATTAAACTATTTTAAGAAAAGTTTTTATACCTTAAAGTAATATTTAGGGTGACCCTAAATGAAAAAATTTGATGATTGTTGTAATCCAAAAAGAGAATCAGCCTCAGATTTCCTAATGAGTCAAAAATATGTAGGAAGAAACCTAGAAGGATACAAATACGAAGTAATAAAAACACAAAAAGGTAATGTCCAAATATTTTGGAAAAAAGAAGGAGAAAAAATTGATTTAAGATACTATTCTCCCTCCTGCTTTACTACAAAAATAGCTTTAGAAGCACTTTGCGAATGGATAAACAATGGTGAAGTGAAAAACGCTAAAGAAGCTATAGAAAAATTATCCAAAATTAAAGGATACAAAATAACAGAAGATGTAAAAAATTTGGTTTATGAAATTTTTACGAGGGTTATTTAATGAAGAAAGTAGCGTATATTGCGTTAACCAATTTAGCACAATATATCCTAGTGAATATGGTAATTCCTCAATTAGAGGAAGGGAGACATAACGTAGAAGTTAAAGGAATATTCTTTGTTCATGATAACGTATACATGCTAACAAAGAATACTGACACTGCTGAAAGATTGAGAAAACTTCATGAGAAAGGAATATATTTGCAAGCTTGCGACCAGTGTACTTATATGAGGAACTTAGCTAACTCCCTAATTGATGAAGCGAAGATAGGCTGTTTTCCAGATTTCTATTCCGCAGTAGGTGATGCAGACTTAATAATAACTATTTAGTATCTAATAACTTTTTAGAATAATAGTTATATTATGATTAAATTAATATTTAGAAAATAATTAAAATCAAATTAGAAAGTAATATGAACATATTTGTATATAGATAAATTGTTAAAAAGACAAATTAGAAAAATTATGTTAAAAATATTTACATTAATTATGGTTAAATTACTATGAAACGGCAGTTTCACAAGTTTCATTATAGAAAATTTTTAAAAGAGTTTTTATTGGGAAAAAGTGTTCTTTATAAGAAACTTCATTTTAACTTAATATCAATGAATAAAAATATTTTAGTACCCCTCATAGTAGGGGTTCTAGTAGCTACAACTGCACTAGCAGCAGAAGAGCTAACTGGATATCTAGCAAACCTACAGTTCAATGTAGAAAATAATCCATCTGAAGTATATACTGCTAATATAGATCTTGGCACTATATATCCTAATGAGTTTAATAATTATACTGAATCCACTTCAATGACTATAAGACAGGCAGGCGTATATTCTATAACTGTTCTAAATAATTCTGTAATTCAAAACGTATTTACTTGGTTCAATATAACTATTAGTATACTAAATGGTACAGCACAAATGAAATATCATATAATAGACGGTAACGGTATAAATTATCCTAATAACGTTACTATATACTTAAACCCTGGAACATATAATGTTGAAGTTAGTATTAGATACCAAGTATTACCATATCCAGAAACAATAAGCTATGATAATCCAATACTGGCAGTATACTATCAATACTAATTTTTTATCTACTTGAAGAATAATCTGGTAAATAATTCATAGTAAGAATTTTTTTATTAAAAATAAAATTCGATATTTCATCAAGTTACTTGATACTAAAAAATAAATATTGAGAAATTTTAAAGTAGTGTATGTTAGCACTGCTAATAGCCTTCGACGTCACATTAGGAGGAATAGCTTTCCTAATTACTAAAGATTTAATGGAGAAGAGATCTAAAAAAGAAACAAAAGCTAATGACATAATAATAACAGAAGGACTTAATGAAAGAGATAATAAAGTACTGGAAGCTATAAAAGAAGGAGCAAGAAATCTTTCAGAAGTAATAAAATATACAGGACTACCTAAATCTACAGCATATAGAGCAGTTCAAAAACTAGTCAAAGAAGGATATATTACAATAAAAAGAGAAAATGGAGAAAACGTATATTTATTAAAAGAAAAATCATGAAGCTATCTTTTCAGCCCTCATAATCATAACTTCTGGATTAAATTCCCACTTTCCATTTTCATAATGCTCATAAGGAATTGAGGCAGTATAAATATGGTCCTTATCTGCAGGATGAATATTCACAGTTATATCATCGTCAAATTTCCTTCTAGCTTCAGATATGAACTCTAAATATTTTATTAGCGTGGAGTTTCTTCCACGTATATGACCAATATAACTATCGTCATCCAACTTAAATGCCGAATAAAATTCTGGAATTCTGGTAAGGTAATTTAAAACATCTTCATCCCTAAATTTCACTATTAACCTATAATCTGGAATTGTTAACATTACGATATAGGCTGATATAAGACCTTTACCTATAACGTGACTTTGATAATGTTTTAATGCCTCTTTAAATGGTATCTTAAGAAATGAAGATATGTCCTTTAATGAAAAATCAGTTCTTGCTTGTTTCTTTCCTAAAATTACTATATCGTAATAGTCAGGTTTAAAATCATCTGACAAATCAACTAGCTCAAAGGGAACTATCTCATTTTCTCCAATTCCTTCGAATTCTTTTAAATCATAGTTAAACTGAGAATAGTCAAAGGGATAAATTGAAATATCTTCTACTTTATTTAACTCGTAATAATATATTAAACCTTGATCTATCAAATTCTCTAATACCCGGATAAAATTGACATTGGAATTATAGTATATTGATAAGTTCAAAACATTAGGTTTCAGTAAATCTCTCATTGCGTAATTCAAAGTACCGTCAAAGATATAATTAATATCTTTCAACGAAATATATTTTTTAAAATATAATGTTGCAACATATTTTTTCAAACCAAGTATACTTTCTCTAATGACGGGATAAGCTCTAAAGGTATACTTAGACTTTAATTCTGAAATGAGTTTTTGAGAATTTTTAATTCCAGATATTGCTCCTATTATGGAAGGATTAAGATCACCAAATCGCTGAATGTAATAAAGAAGCTTTGAAAATTCATTTCTATATTGAAGCAATTGCACAGCCAAAATTTGTTGAACATATTAAAAAACACTGTTATCCGATAATTGATAACTTTTCATACACCTTCGTACGCGTTACTTTCTTCTCCTGCATGAACTAAGACGTGTGACATTCCTAATGCTGCTAGAGCTAGTCCTGCTCCTATTATGCTTAACTTTATAAAGAGGTTTAATTTGATTGGTTCTAACATCATTTTTCTTCAAATATATGACATGCTAAAGCAAAGAAAAGTTTTTTATAAGTATCATGAAAAAAATCTAAAATTCATAATTTTAAACTTTAAAACTTTTTAAATATCCCCCTTTTTCATGTGTAGTACTCTTAAAAATTTTTACTATACTTTTCAATTTTATGGACGGTATTATGATATTCCAATTATTATAAGACTTTCATTCCTCACTTTAATTCCTTATTATCTTTATCAACGACATAAATATAAATAAATGCATGCAAGTTTAAAGTATGAAACTATGTGGTAAGGAAGCAAGTCCAGTAGGTTTGGGGACATGGAAAATGGGTGGAGGATATTGGACTCCAGATTATTCTAAAGACGACTTATATGTTTCTATAATAAAATACGCTATCGAGAAGGGAATTAACGTTATAGATACTGCTGAAATGTACGGTGGAGGACACACTGAAGAATTAGTTGGGAGGGCAATAAAGGATTTTGATAGAGAGAAAATTATAATAATAACTAAGGTTTGGCCTTCACACTTAAAATTTCACGACGTTATAGAATCTGTAAAGGCGAGTTTAAAAAGGCTAAACAGTGAATATATTGATCTCTATTTAATTCATTGGCCTAATCCTGAAGTTGAAATTGAAGAGACAATGAGAGCTATGGAAAAACTTGTTAACGAAGGGATAGTAAGATGCGTTGGAGTTAGTAATTTTTCAGTTGAATTAATGAAGGAGGCTCAGAGTTTTTACAAAATTGAGGCTAATGAAATAGAATATAATCTTCATCATTTAGAGCCTGAAAAGGACGTTATTCCGTATTGTGAAAGTAATGGAATTAAGGTTATAGCTTACTCTCCATTAGCTCAGGGAAGAGTACTCTCCGATAAAAGGGTAATAGATCTAGCTAAAAAATATGGAAGAACCCCTGCACAGATAGCGTTAAATTACCTCATAAGGAGATCTATACCTATACCAAAAGCTTCTAAGCCTGAACATGTAGATGAAATAGTTTCTTCTTGGAATTTTCAATTAGATAAAAAGGACATTGAAGCTCTTAAATGAATGTTAATATTTTACTGTTGACATTTTTCCGATTTTGATTTAATAATTTATCTTTTAAAATTGTTTGTAATATTTGGTTGTTATAAGTCATTACTACTTGGTCTATAGTAAAAAATCTGTAATTCAATTATATTTTGAGTACTAGTTATAGGAGAATTTGGTAGAATTATGTTAGTCCAAAATTTTATATTTTTATGTCAAAAATAAAGTGTTCTATATTTAACGAAATATTAGAAAAGTATTTTCTACGCGCAGAATCATTAATGTATTTAAGGTAAAAATATCCTTAAAATACTGTAGATTTCTAATTTTAATTCCCTTTAATTATTTCCGGATTCATTAGAAAGGCTATAACGAATAATGATGTCGTTTCAGTATTAACGTTTCCTTGTGGCATTATAGTATTATTAATTACAGTGTAACCCGTGAAATATCCTCCTATTGGTGACTGTAAATGAGATGCTACATTATACATTTCTTCTATATCTTTAAGGTATTTTAATGCAAAGGTTTCATTATGGGCGTAGATATATTTCCAAGCTATTATAGCTAAAGCTATTTTGTACGATGAGTATACTCCATTAAACGATTCGTCTACGAAACCGTATCCGTTCCAGAAATCTTTCATAGTAATTGAAAAGACTTTCATTGCAGTATAGTTACCATTTTCCATAAGATAAATTGAATATAGGAATGATAAATCGGCGAATTCATACCATGAGAGGTATGACATAGATTTGTTAGTGAAGTTAGTTATGTAGATGTTTTTCCAAATTTTATCATTTACTGGATCTCTAAAATTCCAAGAAAAATTATGAACACCAATAAGGACTAGATAAGGACTCAGTGTTAGATTTCCTTTAATGTTACTAAAGACAGGATAGGATAGATTAAGATATTTCAATGCTATTGAAGCTAATAAATTGTCGCTTTCTACAAAATAAGTATTGGCGTAAGGACACTCCATGAATAGTTTCAGTGAAGAATTATACGTTACATAATAATAATTTTTAGCTAAATCTATTGAAATTGGAGGAGATATTTCATTATCTTGAGAATATTGTAAAGTTGATGATTTATTAGAAGGCAGTGTTTCATTAACTTGTAAAGGATGTAAAGTTAATTCTACGTATACAACTGAAAGGATTAAAATGGAAATTATTGCTATAACTATTTTCCTATCCATAGAGATAAAAAGAGGATTAGAAATAAAAATTTTTCCAAGACTAATGGCTTAAATAAATGTTTATCTTAACAAGGGGTTCAAGGTGGAGGAAGACTCCATCCGTAACGGTAGACCCAAAATCATTTTAAAAATACAAATTCAACATTAAACCTCATATTTTTTCTTCATAAGTAAAGGAACATACTTCATTATACTCATAATCAAGAGCATTAAGAATAATGTATTAAATAATCAATGTAAATAAAACAGATTCTATCATACGCATCTCATCATTTTCTAATATTATAATAATATTTCTCAGTTAATTGTGTGGAAATATAAAAAATCTAATATGGTACTTAGAAATTTATAAAAATTATCATATAATTATCTAACTAATTACATTAAATCGTTACGAACCACTAATAACAAATAAAAATTATTTTTACTAATTAGATTTTGGGTCTACCGTACTAGGCGTGGTCATCCTGCTAGGCGTAAGGCTGTGCGCGAGTTCAAGAAGTTGGGTTATGAACGTTGGCGTGATAGGAAGGGTTAGTTAAGGTGGTTGGTTGAGTCCTTGTTCTCTGCTGTTAAGCATTTGGTGAGTCTGTTAGGGCTACGAGTTTTGCTGGTCAAGTTGTTGAGGCTAAGCTAGTTTGGCTTATGCTTGGATGACATGGCCAACCTTGTTGTTGGTCGAGCTAAGGGAGTTGAGGTCAAGAAGTAGTATAGTAAAATCTTGGAAAGATCTATTATTTTCTACAGAAAGCATATTTTTGCTGTATCATTCTAATGAAATATATTGAACGAACCCACAAAGCAAGCTGAACGTTAATATTTATTAAGGAGACTATTCATATCCTCTCTTATTAGTAGTCCTAGTAAGTTTCTATCGTATAATTTCATTTTCGTCAATAGGAATTTTGATGAAAAATACTAATTAAACTGTATCACTTATACTATTTTCTTTGATTCCATAAGCATTTCTTCTATCTTCTTTAAAGAAACCTTAATGTCTTCTATGGAATACTTCCTCTCGTGAAATCCCCATACGTGCAAATCGTAACCTGCATTCCAGCCATCTAAAATCCAATAACCAAGCTTTTTAGAAAGCGATTTACTTGCCTTACCTAGTAAGTAAGTATACCATCTTCCTTCTTTCAGGAATTCTTCATATTCCTCAGTCCTAAATTTTTCAGCTAAAGCTTTTACGATCTCTTCAGCAACCTTGTAAGCCTTTTCCGATGCTTGAACTGCATCACCTTTTTCTATGTAATCTTCACTCTCTTTCATGTATTTTTCAGCTAAATTTATCCTTTCTTTACTGCTCTCCTCTGGATCTTCCTTACTCAAAATGTCGAGCAAGGCTTCTGTGACATTAATACCTTTTTTCTCCAATTTCTTAATTACCTCGTCTAGCGACATACTATTGTTTTCCATTTTTTGCTTCTTCATTATTAGCTTTTTCCATTAGTATTTAATGATTAGCTCAAAATTATACAAAAATTTTAGACTATCATAAAAAACTATGTAGTTTTTAGAATTCTCCGCAACTTCTATAAATGTCCCTAACAGCTCTTAAATCCCTTAATGCAATTTGAGGATCCATTGGAACTTCTTTATCTTGAATTATTGAATTAAGAAATCCCTTTATTTCTTCTTTTACTGCATTAATTTTTTCAGTCTTTACAATTTCCTTTTTGCCTTCTATTTCAACTATTAAATCACCGTAAGGTTTCGGTAGACCCAAAATCTTATTAGTAAAAATAATTTTTATTTGTTATTAGTTATTTATGTGAATTTAATGTAATTAGATAATTGATTTTGCAATATTTTTTAGGGAATTTTTAAGTGTTATATTAGATCTTTTATTTTCTGAAAGTAAACTAAGAAATATTATTATAATATTAGAAAATGATGAGATGCGTATGATAGAATCCGTTTTATTTACATTGATTATTTAATACATTGTTCTTAATGCTCCTGATTATAAGTATAATGAAATATGTTCCTTATGAAGAAAAAAATATGAGATTTAGTATTGAATTCATATTTGTAAAATGATTTTGGGTCTACTGGTTAGGGCGTGGTAGGCTCCACATGCTTCGCCTCTAACATGGCTAGGCGATGGCTTGAAGAGCCGAAGGAGTTCACATGATGGGAAGTAGCTCTTAAGACCTTTTTAGGAAATTTTTATCCAAACTAAATATTAGCGCTTTCAGAAAGTTTATAGCTTATAAGGATTTACATTTAAACCCTAGTCTAAGAATTTTTCGAAAATACTAATGAACGAAATAAATGCTAACAATATTTTTCTATAAACTCCATTGCTTCCCATATTTGAGGAAAAAAATTTTTATTCAATTTTTTAATCAGATATTCTAAAGTATCTTCAAAGTTACTAAAATATCTTCTTACTTCATTATTTTTCTTTATGATACCTTTTATTTCATTGCAATTTTTAATCTCGTTCAGCTTATCTAGGTCTTTTATTTCGTTAGTATTTCTTAAGTAAAGTAGTATTTGTTCCTCTAGACATAACTTTTCTCCTAAGAAAACTAAAATTATTAATTTGTGATTACTATTTTTAAGTATAACCGTTCCATTATCCAACTTGAGAAAATTTTCAAATCCAAATTCTTTTATTGCATTTTCCATTTCTTCCTTGTGTTCTATATCTGCTATTATTAAGTACGCTTTAATTATTTTGCCTTCTTTCTCGTCTATATATTTTATCGCTCTAAACGTAGCTTTAAGACTACCAGTAGGTGAAATTTGTTCTTTAATAGCTGAATATTTAGGTTGTATAAAAACAGTTTGATACAATAAGAACTTACTAATTCCATTTACTTTCTCGGCTATCTTTTTTAAAAGTATTATGTCTCTACTTTTTGACGTATTACCGTTAGTTACAATTAGTCTAATAATCACCTTACTCATCGGATTTTCAAGCTTATTGCTTACCTTCACTTAGAATCTCCTCTAAGCTCTGTGAAATTAGCCTAGGATCCTCATTAGACTCTATTCTTACCTTAGCTTCGTCATTATTCATTTCATATATTTTCCCAGAGCCCATAATGAAAACCTTGGCTCCAGCTTTCACAAGACTGTATAATACGTCGAAAGATTGCGTAGTAACTAATATTTTAACTCCGTCTTGTTCAATTATTTTTAAAAGAAAATTCATAAGTATTTCCAATTTATTGACATATAATCCCATGGCCTCCATATCATCTATTAATAGTATTTTAGGTGAATAAATAGAATAAAGTAAAATTAAAACTATGAGATTCTTTATTCCTTCTCCTAAATCATCTAGCCTTATTACACTGCTGTCTTCTTTTTCTATCATCAACTGTTGAACTCCGTTAAAAGGTTCATTTAAAACATTTCTAAACGATTTATCTATAGTCTTTAGGAGAAGACTCAGTTCTTTTCTTTTGTTAAAGATATTTTCCCAATTACTTATCACGTATTTCTCATATTCTGTGAGTCTTCTAGAATTAATGAAAATGATATCTGAGCTTACACGATAAAGTCTACTTTTCGCTATAAAATATTTCATATCGTTAATGTATTCTACAGTAAAGGTTCTTCCATAATTCTTACTTATAATCATTGCAAGAGCGTCATCGAAATTTGTTTGTAATAAATTTCTTGAGTATGTTATTCCATCTATTGAAATATTATTATTGCTAAACAAAGAGATTGCTTCCAATATTGTTGTTTTTCCAGCAGCATTATCACCTATTATTACATTCATTTTGTCAAATTTCAGCACTAAATCTTCCAAGTTTCTAACATTAAGTTTTATTGCAAAGGTCTTCTTTAGTTCTTCAAATTTCTCTGGAAAAGAAAAGAGATAGTCCTCGTTTACTTCACCTATATCAAAAAGTCTTATAAAGTATCCGTTTCCCTTTTTTAGTATCCAGGCTGTAGGTTTTCCTTCAGAAGTCACTGAAATAGGAATAATATCAGAAATATTGTTTATAGGTCTAAGACCTTTATTCCTAGGATATTCTAAAAGATTACCTACTAAAGTATTTTTTGTATCGACTTCAGAAGGCAAAATTTCAGTATTAAAGATATCAATTCCAGTAACTTGTTTAGAACCTTTGTATAAGAAAGGAACATCTCCGGCCCAAATTATAGTACCACCTCTATTTATATAATCAAAGATGAGTAACGGTGAATTGGATTTAGAGTCCCATAAACATGAAGGAATTATGTCAGTACCAAATATTAGGTAACTTGAACTACCATGAGAGTATAACCATTCAACTAACTCCTTGTCACTTATAATTAACTTTCCTCTACTCTTAGTAGCTTTAAACCACGACCATTGTTCACCTTTGAATGTTGCTATCTCCATTGAGATACTTTGTGTTCTAAAAATTAAATGCTTACCTTAATTTGGATCTAAATCTTTATCGTAAATTTGACTAACATTAAAGACGCTTTGATATTTAAAGTCAGAAGAAGGATTATTCTTATAAGTAAAAAATCCACCATATATAAA
The DNA here is from genome assembly GCF_003201835.2 of Acidianus brierleyi. Classification (NCBI taxonomy): domain Archaea; kingdom Thermoproteati; phylum Thermoproteota; class Thermoprotei; order Sulfolobales; family Sulfolobaceae; genus Acidianus; species Acidianus brierleyi. Next base: position 780,027 of record NZ_CP029289.2, read on the forward strand.
AAGTTTTAAGCGTTAGACGAAGTATCAAGTGATGCAGAACATATCTTTAGATAAAGTAATTTTCAAGGAAAATAATTGTAAACCTTCATTATTACATAAATCTGAAAATTATTTTGAATATGATGCTTGTGGAAGCAATTTTCTTGTTCTTAACTTTAAGGAAAGAATAGGAATACAATCTTTTTCTTCTTTTAATTTTGCGGAGTTGACTATAGATATTCCTAAGGGAGATTTCTTAGCTTTAACTATCTCGCCTTTAGTTAATTATAGTTCTGGATATAAATATTATAACGAAATTTATACTTATGGTAAAACTGAAGCTAAAGAGCCTGAGAGAATAGAATATCCAGTAATTAGAGAGTATGAAAATTATAAGGAAATTAACAAGATCACTCCGTGTTGGAGTTATTCTTACGTATCAAAGGACGTTAAAGATATAATTTATCCTACAATTGCTCTACTTATAAAAGGAGAAAAATATACTACTTATTTAGTAAATAGTAGTAATGGAATATTTTCCTCTTTAAAGGGAAATAAAATACTGTTGGAAGGATCATATAATTCAGGTAAAGTTTCATGGAACTTATTTATAGGAGAAGGAGAAAATCCTTATGAATCTATCTCAAGGGCATTTCATGAAATGAGTAAATGGAGTAATGTCAAGTTTAGAGATGATAAGAAAAAACCTTTGATTTTAGGTAAATTGGGTTGGTGTTCATGGAACGCTTTTCTTACTAACTTAAATGAGGAAAAAATGGTTAGTGTGATAGAAGGCATAATTAAAAGAGGAGTAAAATTAGGTTATGTTATTATTGACGATGGATGGCAGGAACTTAACGATAAAAGAGCGTTAGATTCTCTTGACCCTGACAAGAAGAAATTCCCTAAAGGGTTTGATGTAAAGCGTATAAAGGATTTAGGAATAGAAGACGTAGGATTATGGCACACTATCAACCTTTATTGGAACGGTTTTAGTGAAAACGTTAAAAACGATTTAAGCGAAGGAGAAAAAGTAGATAATTCATATCAGTTGCCGCAAGACGTTAATAAGGCATTAAAAGCTTACATTAAATTTCATCAGAAACTAAAGGCCGATGGATTTTCTTTCATAAAAGTGGATAATCAGTGGGTATTGAGAAAGCTTTATACTTTAACAGAAAATATTCAGACAGCACTTCAATTTTCTGGGTATGTTAATGATCTTGATATATTAAATTGTATGTCCATGGTTCCTGAATGCTATACAAACTATTCCATAAGTAACGTTATGAGAACTTCTAACGATTATATACCTAACTGGAAAGATGCTGGAAAGCTTCATCTTCTTTTCAATGCATACAATTCTCTATTCTTTAGCAACATAGTTTATCCAGATTACGATATGTTTGTAAGTTATGATCCTTATGCCTTATCTCATCTGATAATGAGAATTTTTAGTGGAGGTCCGGTTTATATTACAGATAAAGATCCAGAGAAAACAAATGTTGAACTTCTCAATAAGGCTATGATATCTGGAAAATTGCTTACTGTTGATTATCCAGGTTTAATTACCAAGGATATAATTTTTTCAAATCCCTTTGTAGAAGATAAACTACTTAAGATTGCATCAAAGGCAAATGGAATTCCAGTAATTGCTGCAGTAAATGTTAATAAAGATGGAAAAAGAATAGTGGACACATTAAGGGCTGAGGATCTTCCTTATACCGTTGATAAATCTATGATGTATTATAAGGTCATCAAGGAGGAACATGGATACTTGGAAGACCTTAAGATAGATTTAGGGGAAATGGAATCTGAGATTATAGTTCTAGGTAAGAAAGGTACGCCAATTGGGTTGAAGGAATATTTGTTACCTCCTTCCACGATGAAAGATGGGCAAACGCTAGCTTCTGGTACTCTAATTATTCTTAACGACGAAGTTAAGGAGGTTAAAGTTAGAGAGGGTACTAAAATAGACTTTGTCATATAAGACAAACTTTTTATGAATTTACTTGTCACTTGTGACAAGCTTTTATAATTCTAGCGTATAATATATACTAGATGGATGACAACGAATTAATGTCCATAATATCGGATTGGAATTTCTGGGGTAATCTAAGTAGAAAAAATTGGATAAAAAGAAATGAATATGTTAATTATATAGTCAATTTATTGAAAGGTATAAATATCATAGCAATATCAGGAATAAGAAGGAGCGGTAAATCAATAATTTCGTTACAAGTTATAGAAGAATTAATAAATCGAGGAATTGATCCAAAGGATACACTTATTATAAAACTTGACGATGAAAGGCTAATTAATCCAGATTATGAGTTACTTTTACGAATTTTTGATCTATATTTAAATAACATTAAAGCTAACTCTAATTCTCCTATTAGTTATAGACGAAGCACAGGAAGTAGTAGGATGGGAAAGATTTACTAGAGGATTATCAGAAAAAGGAAATAAGATAATTGTAACAGGTTCCTCAGCTAAACTATTAAGTTCAGAATTTACTACACTATTGTCGGGAAGACACGTAGAAGTTAGAGTATTTCCATTGGATCTTAAAGAATATTTAAAATTCAATAGTATAAATTTTGATGATAACCTTGACATTATCAAGAATATGAAAGAAATTAATAAGGGAATTGAAAATTTAATGAGTAATGGAGGATTTCCAGACATAGTACTTCATACTGATATTTCAAACGAACTAATTTCAAGTCATTTTGATACTATAATTCTAAAGGACGTTATAGGTAGATATAAGATTAGAGATGAGGGAAAAATTAGAGCTTTAGCAAAATTTTACATCTCATCTACTTCAACAAGGATAACTTACAATAGCATTTCAAAATTTCTAAAAATTCCAGTAAAAACAGTAGAAAGGTATTCATCATATTTAGAGAAGGTATATTTAATTTTCTTTTTAAATAATTATTCATTATCTATAAAAACTATCGAGAATTCTCCTAGAAAGGTTCACGTTATTGACAATGGATTTACTAAGATATTTAATCCTAAAATTTCCAGAGGAAGACTATTTGAATCTTTAGTTGCACAGTTCTTATATAAATACTCTTTGACAAAGAGAATGGAGACATATTACTGGTATGATAACGTGGAAGTTGACCTTGTCGTAGTTAATAATGATAGGATATTACCTATTCAAGTAGTTTACGATCTAAGTGAAGAAGATACTTTTCAAAGAGAATTTAAAGCGTTAAAGAAATTCATGGAAAAAATGGGCGTAAATAATGGAATAATAGTAATATATAGAGGAGAAGAGAGGGAAGTAGAAGGAATTAAAATTATTCATGCCTATAAATTTTTCTTGAGTGAAATATTAAAAACGTATCTAGAATAAAAATTACAAAATAATACTTTGAATAAGCCTATCTTCTTAACTGATTAATTGGAGGAACTCTATTAAGGTGTTCTATTCTATCAGTTATTCCATTATTTTCAGCGATTTCCTTATAAATAAACGCTGAAGGTCTCCAATAGAGCTTTTTAGTATCATAATCTACTTGAAGTAATCCGAATTTTTTACTAAATCCTAATGCCCACTCGTAATTATCAGCCAATGACCAGTGTAAGTATCCTCTAACGTCTATTCCTGCTTGAATAGCTCTGTAAACTTGGTAAATGTGAGTTACAAGATAATAAGGTCTCAAATAGTCTCCTTCATCAGCAATGCCGTTTTCGGTAACATAAATAGGTAATTTGTACCTATTCCAATAATGTTCTATTACATCGCGAAGCCCTTCTGGATAAAATTCCCATCCCACGTCACTACAAGGCCTGCCATCTAAGCTTATAGAATCTTTTTCACATAGACCGCCATAGCCTGGCATATATTTATAACCATCACCCGTGGATCTGACAACAACTCTGCTATAGTAATTTACTCCTATCCAATCTAATTTATTTTTTAGATCTTCTCTAACTTCATTACCTATTTTCCCAGAAGTTATTGCATCAAAAAATATCCATCTAGCATTATATTCTGCCTTTTCTGCAGCTTCCTTATCCTTTTCACTAAAAGGAACAAATGCAGTATTGCCGTAAATCATTCCTATAATCCCATTATATCTCTTTATTAAATCGTAAGCTCTTGCATGAGCTTGAATTAAGTTGTATCTTACTATTTCGGAATATTCAGAATTTAGATAAGCTGGAGGGAATCCGCTTTTAACTCCGACATAGCCGTTATTATGGTAAACATTTGGTTCGTTCATAGTAGAATATATATCTACTAAATCAGAAAATTTCCAAGCTACATATGCAGAAAACTTAGCAAATTCTATTACAGTTCTCTTATTTAGCCAACCGCTTTTCTCTGTTTTTTCGCCTTTTCTTATTGCTATGGGATCATGAAGCCATAAAGGTAAGGGCCAGTGATAAAGATTGAGAATTAATTTTATTCCTCTATTTTTAATATCTTTGAATATTTCTCTATAATGCTCTACTGCTTCCTTATTGGCAATCTTATCAAGCTCCTCTAGATTCCTCTCTTTAATATCGACATAAGTTATTTTATTACCATTAATTTCTGTATCTACATTAACTTCAAATGTTGATTTAGGAAATATTCTAGACCATTCTATTCCAGCTCTGTAGATTTTAAGTCCCATTCTTTCAGCATTATCATGAAATACTTTGTAATTATGCCAGTAAGCAGGCCCATTCTCTGGAAGATCACCGCTTACCAATCCTGAAGAAATATTCTCTTTATCATGTACCCATACAAACCAGTCACTATTTGGATCTTCGCTTCCCTTTAGTCCCATTTCAGTTTGAAAACCACTTTGAGACCAACCAAAAACAAAATCTTTAGGAAATCGAATCATAACTATACCGTAAAATTTAGGTATATAAGAATTTCTATTATAAAAGAAGATATTTACTTTAAAAAAATTAAAAATGTATCTCTAAGAAATCGTTTTCCTGTAATATTATTTCTTTACTCAACTTTATCTCGGTATCGGAAGTATAATTTATCTCCTCATTATTTACTATTATTTTTCTTGGTATCTTTGGTAATTTCAATTTAGATAAGGAGAGCATACCGTGATAAAGTCTTATGTTAATTTTATCCTTGTTTATTTCCATTTTTCCCCAACCAGTAGGCAGGAATATTATCCATATTAATTCGTCTACTGCAGGATCTATAGTTAAAGTAGATGTAAATCCATCGTATCTTAATCCTTGATAAGCAGGGATAATAGTCATTGAAGATAAAGGTCTCAAATAATGGGAACCCCACTCTAAATGATTCCAGAAATTTCCAGCTAATTTGTACCTATCATAGATATTTTTAAGTACTTCTTCAGCCTCCTTTAACATCTTCTCATAGATTAAATGAGACACTACGTAAAATTCAACTCCAGACCAAGGAGTATCAACTTGAGTAGTAGCAGGCAAATTAAGAGGATTTTGATATTTTCCTTTTAAAGGTCTATATCCATCCGGGTATGCACCATTAATAAGACCCTCTTCGTCTTTTAAATTATATTTTATTATTGCTTTTAATGAACTCTTAACTACACTGTCATCCAAAAATCTTGAACCTAATAGAGTAGAATACCAGTGTCCCAAAAGCTGGGACGCATTGCATGCCTTATCCCTAAAGTTTGAGATTGGATCGTACCAAAGATCAAAGTATTCTCCATTCCATAAGTACTCTAACAATTTCTTTACTGATTGCTCATAATCATATTTATCGTTAACATTAAGGATCTTAGATGCTTCATTAAAAGCTTGAAGAGAAGCTATCCATTGTATTGACGTTAAAGAGGTTATACCTATCATACTCCAATCATCGTACGTTTGAATAGATAATGGTATAGTATCTTTGCCTAAAATATGTGAAATGTTTGTATCTCCTCTAGGTAAATTAAACATTGAATTTACGTATCTTAGCCATTCTAATCCTGCTGGAAGTGTATGGTAAATTAATCCGTCTAAACTTTGTGTTCTCATTGTAGATTCTAATGCTTCTTTAGCTTCTGGGAAAATGTTATTAAGAAAATCTTTATCTCCAGTCATTTTCGCTATTAAGTACCACATTAGAGTAAATTCCGGATTTAAGTCAGCTCTATGATATTCGTCAACCTTTAACGTATCAGTAAAAAAGTGGGGTACTCTTCCTTTTGGATCTTTTCCTGTCTCCTTAACTATTTCATTTATAGTAGAAGACAGTTTTTCATAGTCAGTAGGAATAGATGGATCCTTCGATATCTTTTCTAAGAATTTTTGTCTATTTTCGTTAAAGGCTAGCGAATAAATCACATGTTCTGGACTTCCTTCCTTAATTGTTTTATCTTTAAATTGTAAAATTAATTTTTTAGCTAGGTCAGGGAATAGATTAAGGATAGTATAAATGGAATAAGTAAGGACATCAATTGTATTTAATGCTGTATGCATAGGTCCATCACTATATGGGAAATTAGGTGGTAGAGCATATTCGTCATGTTTTCTTTTATCTGCCGTATTAAAATATCCTTCCCAGATTCCGAAGAATCCTTCCCTGCTTAACCAAGTAGATTTTATTAACGTAGTAAGTTGTGAACCTATTAAATCGGCTATCCAGCTTTCTATTCCCTTTACATTATAAAGCAAATCATGGAAAAGAGTAGTCTTGGATTCTAAATAGTCCATTTTAGACTGGACATAATCTGCTACTTCCTCACAATTTTTAAAATAATTTTCATAGAAATGACCAATTTTCTCTCCATTACTTAATACATGATTAGGGAAATACCAAGATAAGATAAAAATTACGTTCTTACCTTTTCCTCCTATCAGACCGTAATTACCTTTCCCTGATTTAGTTTCTAATCTTCCTTCTTCTCTGAACTTATTCCACAATTCATATTCAATTATTGGAGTTTTTTCAAGATATCTACCAAAAGTATTCTCTCCAATAACTCTTACGCATAAATTACCATTATATCTTGGATCATTAGAATCTATTTTACCACTAAAGATAAGCGTACTATTTTTAAATTCTACATCACCATTAGGGAATGGATTTTTAATACCCAACATAAAATCGGTAACTTCGTCTGAATTAAGTTTCAAAATAGCTACTGGAAGAGATGAATTCTTTAAATCTAAAGGAATAAATGGTGAAAAAGCTTTCATTGACAACTTAAAGTCGTCGATGAAATTTAGATAAGCTATTGGTGGTTCTCCATTAAATTCTACTTGTTTAACTGGTCTAAGCCAAGGTAATGTATATGGACTTCCACCAAAATAGTAATCATAAGCTTGAAGTACTCTTACTTTTACCTTATCTTTCTTTTGCCTAGCTACAATAAAGCTATCCATTTCATCTATGTAATACACATATCTTATGTCTTGTCTCTCTGCGTATCCTCCATTATTGAAAATTGTCCAATCATAAAACCTTCCATCCGCTCTTATTTCTATAGATCCGGAGCCTATTCCTCCTAACGTAATTCCAGAATCAAGGTTATAAGAATACGAATATTTCATGTAGTTTAGTAAAGAACTTAACATAAAAGATTTACGCTTCAATAACTTCCTCTTTAGAATTACTCCTAGCAAATATTAATGACGCAATAACAACTACTGGAAGTAGTGGGATTATTTCTTCTCCAGTAGATAGGTTAGCTAGAAATATTTCAGTCACTGAGGATAGAATTCTTCCTAAATTTAGAAATATTTGCCTATTTACCAAGTAACTTGTCAAAAATCTTCTATCCATATTATTCCAATTAAATACATCAATTACAGGGTAGATTAATGGTGAAGCTATATTGAAGCTTGCAAGATAAATTAAAGGAACTCCAGATATTATGAATAAACTGGAAATTCCTATGATTATTGATCCTGTAAGAACTAGCTTATATGGTTTAATTCTATTTACTAACCTATCTCTTAGTATATATATTGAAAAAATAGATAATGCAGTCATTAAATAGTTTATTATCATGAAATTAAAATAAGTCTTAGCTATACTGTAAATAAGTATAGTATTCAAATTTCCTAGAATGTAATTTACTCCGCTTATTATAGCTAACGATGTCATGGAGTTTTTATATATTTTATTCTCATTAAATACAGAAATTGATTTCCTAATATCAAATTTAAAAGAATCTACTTCTATATTTTCAACAAGCAATACACTTAATAGTAAAAAGAAAGAAGTTATAGTAAATAGAATTTCATAACCGTTTCCATGAAATATAGATAAAAGAGAGCCGTAAACACCTGGTGCTACTACGCTTGTTATAAATCCTAAATATGCCGATTTATTGAAGAAGTTTAGTTTTTTCGGAGTATTATAAAATAATATATCCCATCCTGACCAATAAAACCCTTGTGCGATACCGTATAATGCTCCTATGAAATCAATAACCTTAGGAGCATTAACGTTGATTATAAACAAAGTTATATAAAAAACAATATACAAAAATATACCTAGCCTATAATATATTATAGATTTCTTCCATATCGTAGTCAAATATCCTACAGCCATGTAGCCAATTAATATGAACAAGGAATTAATCATAAGGAAATCAAGCGTATAAAAAATAGAAGAATTAATGTAAATGTAAAGGCCAATTAGGGGAGCGGAAAAACTATTTCCCAAACCAAAAAGCCACGAAGCTATCAAAAAGTTTTTCTTCATTGTTCATTAGCTATTTTGAGAATAAAATAAGCTTTTCTCCTTATATATAATAGAAAAAAATTAAAAAAATGTTTATCTTCTCCTCAAGAAGAATATTGCGGCTGCCACTATTATAATAACAACTATAACTATTCCAGCTATTGCCGCTGCACTGATTGATGGCGGATGGGTTGTTGTCGTAGTTGTAGTTACTGGTGGATGCGTAGTAATTATCGATATAGGTTGCATATAATCTGCCGTAATTCCTAGTTGGTTAATTGCAGTTCCACCTATTCCATAGAAGTATTCTTCCCAGAACCAAGAGTTGGATGGAGGAGCTACTAAATCTTTAGTATTAACTATTATTTGCTGAGATTGTAAAACTAAAGGCAACGCAGGTAGATAGTAGTTTAATGCATATGCCATCTCATCGTTTGCAGAGGTCAACTGAGAAGTTGAGTTAGGAGCTACCGTTTCACCATATAATTTTGATATATTGTATATTGTGCCATTAGGCGCCTTTACTATGCCATCCCATTGCGTCACATTATACGGTACTCCGTTGAAATACATTGCCTCGAGATACCAGTCTACAGTAACAGGATAATATCCTCCCCACGCGTTGAAGGCAATATCATAATTATCACCAGTAGCCCAATCTTGTAGTTGAACTTTTCCTACAGTTTCTATATAATATGTAGTAGGTATGCCAAATGATGATAACTCGTCCTTTATCGTATTTAGAATATTGGTTTCGCCAGGCCCAGGAGTGTTTGTAACTATTATGTTTAATGTGAATGGACTTCCATTAGGAGCGTACCATTGCCCGTTCTTCAGCGTAAATCCGGCACTCTCAAGTAATTTTGTAGCCTCTTGTAAATTAGTTAAATATGGATTGAGATTAGCTACTGCAGGAGTAATGTATTGTCTATAGTATGTAAAGTTAGGAATTCCATTAGGGATGGCAACTGGAGAATATTTAGATCCTCCTGCTAGAGCAATTGATGTTCTATTAAGTACATAAGCTATAGCCTGCCTTACTGGTAACATAGCTAACCATGGATCTTTAAAGTTAAAGTATAACGCCCATCCTCCAGGATTAGGTATATTGACAACTCTATAATATGACGGTAGGCTAGATATTAATGTAGATGGAAGTGACATGAATGCGCTATATTCTATTGAAACTTGTCCAGATAAAATACCAGATTCTGCTGTGGAAGATGAAGAATATTGATATATAACTACTTGGTTGAATTTCACATTATTTGCTGCGAAATAATACGGATTCTTGTCAAGTATTATTTCGCTAGGAGTTATTTGAGCTACATAGTAAGGTCCATTATAGTTTGCTGACAATGGTCCTGATGGTGTATAGCTGTGTAATTCTTTTCTAAACTGATTTATTAGTGTTTTATTATCATGTTGTAATGCAATCCAATTATTCTCTATTTGTTGAACTAATGGCTTGTATTCTTGGTAGCTTGTTATTAGCGCAACTTCTCCCAAACCTATGGCACAAATTTCAGTGAATGGTAATAAATATGGAGACATTGTCCCAGGAGGATGAGAGATTACTATAGTATGATTATTTACTACTGTATAGTTGGGGAAAGGAGGTGCTCCTAAGATATCTAATATTAAACAAGTAGCTAATATATCGTTAGCAGTTACTGGAGCACCGTTAGCCCATCCAGAATTTCTTAGAGTTATAGTAACATTTACAGTCTCATTTTGCCAAACTTGTTCCCAGTTAGCAGGAGATATACTCCAGTTTGATATTAAACAAGGAATTATTCCGTTATCAGAAACGTTCAGCAATGCCGTATAGCTATAAATAAGTCCATAAAATGAACCTCCCATACCACCGTCAAATAGATTCGGATTGAATGTAGATAGGCTAGTGTATGGATGAGATGTTACCCAGCCAATGTAGAGAGTGTTGGAGGAACTTGAAGAAGCAAATACGGTAGCGGAATTTATCATTGGTATCAATAATATTAAAATAATACCTAACGTTGCATATTTTAACAATATATGCGTATTCATATTTATTCTAATCAAACTTCAACCACAATTATATTTAAACTTTTAACGCCATTAGATTCTTTCAATAATATATTTTAACATATTATGTGAAGTTCGAAATTCCAGAAATAATTTAATCTAACATGATTCTCTATATTCATGAGATCTGTAGGTATTCTTTCTCAAGCGTGGAGAAAGGACAAAATAAACGAGTTAAAAGAAATTGCTGAAAAAGCTGGTAAGTTAGGCTTTAACGAAATCTGGTCTGGAGTAGATCCAAATTATATAGATGGAATAAAAGAAATAGCCGAAATAGCGGAAAAATACGGAATGTATTTCTTTATTGATATAAACCCAGAAATATTAAGAGGTTTCGGAGTTACTCCAAGTAATCTAGAGATTTTTAAAAAATTGAAAATAGGTGGATTAAGGGCAGATTATGGATTCTCAATAGAAGATATAATTAAAATGGCAAACAACGATTTAGGATTAAAAATAGAGCTTAACGCTAGTATTTTTCCATTGGATAAACTCGATTATGTAGTTAAGAAAGTTAAAGACATAGAATCACTGAAGGCTAGTCATGATTTTTATCCTATAAAATATACTGCTTTGTCTCTTGAAGACGCGATAAGAAAATCAAAGGAATTTAAAGAAAGAGGAATACCAGTAGCTGCGTTCATTCCTACACCTAGGGAAATTGAAGGAAGAACTACTGTCGAAATGTTAAGGGGTAAAAATCCAGGTAAATCTGCATCAATATTATTTAATTCTGGGTATATTGATAGAGTAATTATTGGAGATCCCTTCCCTACTGAAGAAGAATTAAAAGAAGTAAAAGAGTCAAAAGATTATACAAAAATTAGGGTCCTAGTATACCCTGGGCTAACTGAAGAGGAAAATAAAATGTTCAATATAAGATTCTCTGATGTCAGAGTTAAAGAGTATGCTTTGGCATTAAATCAAATTATTGAGAACGGTATAAAGCAAAGAAATATAGTAAAGAGATTTAGGGGAGCTGTCACTGTAATGAATGGAAGAAAAGATGTAGTAGAAGTATGGATATTTAAGAAGGAAGTAGAAGCAGATCCTAGATTTAACGTTATTGGCGAAGTATTACCCGAAGATATGGATATGCTAGATTACATAGGAGAAAGAATTGATGTAAAATTAATACCAATAGGAATGAAATAAAAAAATTAATGTCTTTTTCTTAATAAAAATATTACTCCAGCAATTATAATTATAGCTATAATTACTCCAGCAATGTATATTACGCTAGTACTTGAAGTTGTTGTTGTAGTAGTAGGCGGTACTGTAGTGTGAATAATTGGTTCGAAATATCCATAATAAAATCCTTCTTGTAAGAAAGCATTGCCTCCTACTCCATATAATGCCTCACTCCATATCCACGAATTGTTAGTTGGAATATTAGAAACCTGATTAGTGTTTATTACAATTACATAATCTTCTTTAACTAATGGTAAGACAGGCAAATAATAGTTCATAGTATAAGCTATTTCATTATTTACGTCTATTAATTGAGACGTAGAATTTGGTGCAGTAGATAGGAATCCTAGTTCATGTAAATTCACTGTGGTTCCATTTGGAAGAGTTACAATTTGGTTCCAATGAGTTACATTAAATGGATATCCTCCAAAATAAAACAATGGAAGATACCAGTCTATAGTACCAGGGAAATATCCTCCCCAATTTCCAAAGTCCATAGTATATGCGCCAGATTTGTAGGTATTATGCAGTTGTGTTAACGACGTTATATCTATGTAATGTGTTGGTATACCGAAACTCGATAGTTCACTATCTATTACATCCAACATGTTAGAAATTCCAGGTGTTATAGGTCCTCCATAAAGTATAGTAAAAGATAAAGGAGTTCCGTTAGGAGCGTACCATTGCCCGTTCTTTATCGTAAATCCTGCAGATTCCATTAATCTTTGAGCTTTTGTAAGATTTACTGAATATGTATTTAAATTACTTACTGCAGGCGTAATAAATTCTTTGTACGCAGGGAACGATGGTATCCCGTTTGGTACACTAACTGGAGAGTACTTTATTCCACCTGCAAGGCTTATTGCAGTTCTATTGAGTACGTAAGCTATAGCTTGTCTAACTTTTAAGTTAGAAACCCAGGGATTTTGCAAATTGAAATAAAGTCCCCAACCGAAAGGCTGATTCACGTCAATTACTTTATAATACGAAGGTAAGGAAGAGAGTACTTGAGAGGATAGTGAAAGTTCACCAGAATACACTAATGAAACTTCACCAGATTTTATAGCCGCTAACGCTGGAGACTCCGAAGTATATTGATATATTATAACTTTATTCCATTTGATTTCGTTACTAGCGTAATAGTAAGGATTCTTATTCAGAATTAATTCGTTTGGCGTAATCTGACTCAAATAGAATGGGCCGTTATAGTTTCCAGATAATGGACCAGATGGTAAATAAGAATGTATTATTTTCCTAAAATGATCTATTACAGTAGTATTTTGACTTCTTATAGCTGATAAATTACCTAAAATCTCGTTTATTACTGGCTTCCATTCTTGATAAGGAATTATTGTAGCAACTTGAGTTAATCCAGCAGTATAACGTAAAGTGTATGGCATAAGATAAGGAGATAAACAATCAGGAGCAAAAGTTAAAGTTAATGTGTAATTATTTATTATAGTATATTTAACAGGATTGGGATTTAGATAAGATGCTTGAAGAATGAGATCGGTAGCCATAATATCGTAAGCTGTTACTGGTGTTCCATCTCCCCATCCAGTGTTATGTCTCACGTAAAGCGTGACGTTAATAGGCTCCTTTTGCCATACTTGTTCCCAATTAGATGGCGAGAAGGACCAATTCTCTATTAAGCCTGGTAACATTACGTTATTTGAGACATTTAGAATTGTACTGTAAGCGTAAGCTATGCCGTAAAAAGATCCTCCTAGTCCACCAGCGAAAATGTTAGGATTATAGGTACTTAAACTTTCATAAGGCGTGGGATTTATCCATGCTATGTATAAGGTTGATGAACTTGACTGTGCTGTAACTACAAAACTCCCAATGCTTCCTAAAGGTGTAACCAGTATTAATAACGATATCAATAAAGAGATATATTTTAAAAGGCTAGATTTTTTAATGTATACTTTCATACATATCATTTTGTGTATATAAAATTTAAACTTTATGTATAGCTTACAAGTTGTGAGAGATAATTGTTTAATACGTTAATTTTCATTTTTTAACTATTTCTCAATTGTATAGAAATTAATTAAATATAGATTATCCTTCTAATATATATGTTCCTTCTCAAAAGACTTAAAAAGTTATATTACATAAAAGCTATTATGAACAAAATCTGGTTAATCAGAAGGTTTGCTATGGCATTTATAACAATTATTGTAACCATTATTATTAGCTGGGCTCTAATTGAGTATTCTCCAGATAGTCCGGCAAACGCTCTTCTCAGCAATGTGAGATTAAACGAAGCTAGCAACCCAAAATTTGCTCAAATTTATGCGTCTGAATTGCAATTTTATAATAGTTTAGTACCCCATGGTAATCCAATAGTAGGAGCTTTAAGTTATCTTATGAATGTGCTCCATGGCAATATGGGTTTAGATGTTATATCTGAGGTACCTGTTACAACTATAATAGCTACTGCATTACCATGGACTATTTTTATTGTATCCACGTCTTTGATAATAAGCTTCTTCATAGGGATAAGAATAGGACAAAAGATGGGATACAAAAGAGGAACTAAAACGGACTCCTCTTTGACAACGTTCTTTACTGTATTAAGATCTATTCCGCTATATATAAGCGGAGCTCTTTTACTCTTTCTCTTGGGATTTGAGTTTCATTTATTCCCTAGCGGTGGAGCATATTCCGCTAATGTAACAATAGGTCCCAATCTCGGTTTCATAATAAGCGTATTATATCATTCTACCCTTCCCATATTGACCCTAACATTGGCTAATCTAGCAGGTTGGGCATTGCACATGAGAGCAAATACTATTTATACATTAGGGGAAGATTACGTAAGCTTTGCAGAGGTAAGAGGCATAAAAGATAAGCTAATAGAGACTAAGTATGTAGGGAGAAACGCTTTACTTCCCTTATATACTAGTTTAATTATAGGAATAGGATTCTCTTTTGGAGGATCGGTATTTGTAGAGGAAATATTTAGTTATCCTGGAGTAGGAAATTTGCTCTATTATGCCATAACTAATAATGACTATACTTTGGAAATGGGAATCTTTATCATAATAATTACTGCAGTAGTTGTTGGAGTTCTCTTAGCTGATTTGACTTACTCCCTTATTGATCCCAGAGTAAGACACGAGTGAGAAACAATGAGCTTCTCTACTTTTTTGGAAACAAGGAATTTATCTGTTTCCTATTATATGGAGAGAACAAAAATTCCTGCAGTTAAGGATGTAAGCTTTAGTATGGAAAAAGGAGAGATTTTAGGAATTATAGGAGAAAGCGGATCAGGAAAGTCAACCTTAGCTAAGGCAATTTTAAGAGCAATAAAGCCTCCTGGAAAAATAGAGCCTAGTTCCAAAATATTTTTTAAGGGAAGAGAATTACTTTCAATGAAGGAAACAGACTTCAAAAAGGAAATTCTTTGGAAATCTATATCCTATGTTCCTCAAGCTTCTCAGAATTCTTTAAATAATACTATGAGGGTTATTGATCATTTTTATGACACAGCGTATTCTCACGGCTTAAGCAAAGAAAAGGTTACTGAAAAAGCGTTAGAACTTCTTAAAATGGTAAAACTCGATCCAGAAAGAGTAGCTAGGGCTTATCCTTTTCAATTAAGTGGAGGAATGAAACAAAGGGTTCTCATAGCTTTAAGCCTCTTACTTGATCCAGATCTAGTAATAATGGATGAAGCAGTAAGTTCTTTAGACGTGGCAACTCAAAGGTATATCCTTGAAATAATTAAGGACATTAATAAGAACATAGGAACGTCAATAATTTTTATTACGCACGATATTTCAATTTCTGCGTATCTCTCAACTGATATTCTAGTTTTATATGCAGGAGAATTAATGGAAGAAGGTAAGGCTGAAGCTGTAATAAAAACTCCTTTACATCCTTATACTGCTGATCTCATAAGTTCAGTTCCTTCGATAGGGGGATCTATGCAAAATATTAGACCAATAAAGGAAGGTCAACCTTCACTAGTCGGATGTCCTTTTAATGCTAGATGTAATAAATTAATGGATTATTGTAAGTTAAACCATCCGGAAGTATATGACGTAAATGGAAGAAAGGTAAGGTGTTTCCTTTATGGAAATAATAAGGATAAATAATTTAAGCGTAAAATTTACCCAAGGTAGTTTTACTAGAAGAGTTATTTACGCCTTAAGAGACGTTAACCTTGGAATAGACGATAGAGAAACAGTAACTATTATAGGTGAGAGCGGTGCAGGGAAAACAACTTTAGCCAGAGTTTTGATAGCCCTTGAGAAACCAACTTCTGGAGTATATCTTTATAAAGGAAAAAATGTATGGAAAGATAGAAAAACTAAAAAAATTCTAAGGGAAGAAATCCAGTATATTTATCAAGATCCTATAAGTTCTTTGAATCCTTCTAAAACAATAGGAGAATCTCTTTCATATCCTATAAAGAAACATCTTAAATTGAAGGGAGAAAAATTACATGCTAAGATTTCTGAATTGCTCAATTCAGTAGGTTTAGATAATTCGGTTATTAATAGATATCCTAATCAATTATCTGGAGGTCAGTTACAAAGAATAAATATAGCTAGAGCCATCTCAGTTAATCCGAAAGTTTTGATAGCCGACGAACCCGTGACAATGCTTGACGCTTCATATAGAATAGGAATTATAGATTTATTAGTTAATTTAAAGAACGAAAGAAATATGACATTAATAATGATAACTCACGATCTAGCTATAGCAAAATATTTAGATTATAAAGCAGGGGGGGTTAAGAGTTTCGTATTTTATGGTGGTAGGCTGATAGAAGAAGGATACATTAATGAAATAATAAAGAATCCTTTACATCCTTATTCAAAGTTTCTTGTAAGCTCTTACATAGATATAAACAACGAAGGAGAAAATATGGAGTTCCTAAAATATAAGGAAGAAGGAATAGCTAAAGAAGGGTGTCCATTCAGTTTAAGATGTCCATATGTAATGGAAAAGTGCAAAAAAGATTTTCCTAGATATACTCTAGATGGCGATAGAAAAGTAGCTTGTTATCTTTACGGTGGATAATTTGAAGTTGCTCCTTATCTCAGTTTTATTTCTCTTGGTAGGAATTATAATGATTCCTTTCACAATATATTATTCTAATACAACCGTCTATTCAAATCATTTCCATCTTTCATTATCAGATCTCGGAGGAAGTACGGTATCATATAAAGGTTCTACTGGAGATAAAGTTATAATTTGTGGATATTCTACATCTTCCATAAAGATAATTGTATTAAATCCACCTTTAGGTGGAATATATTTAGGACAATTTAATGGGAATTTTACTACAAGTTTTGACGCTACACCTTTTAAACAAATTGTAATAGAAGGAGGAAATTATCCTGCCAATGTTACTGCTAGTATTGAGACATATAATACTAATTTTTCCGGGATAGGATATACAATAGCTGGGATCTTCTTAGTTTTAGGTCTAATACTCTTATGGTATAGTTATGCACTTTCATTAAATAAATCCAAAATTCATAAATCAAAATTATAATTCTCTACTTTCTTTTCTAATTTTATATATAGAAAATACTATTGCAAATATAGAAATGGCTAAAGTGAATGATAGTACAATGTCTAATGAGATTATTCTATAATCAAAAACAAGGGAAAATATCGATAAGAAAAGGAAAATGTAACCAAAAGCCAAAAGACCTCTATACTCGCTCATAATATAAATATGAAAGTAGTTTCAAATAAACTTTATGTTATAAATTTCGAAATTATTTAATCTATAATTGAGTCAAGATTTCCATATATAAGTTTTTTAACTTTTGAGACAAATCAATCCATATGAGGCTTCTTGATTACCTAAAGCTTGTATGGAGAAATAAGAAGGGCAGAGTAGGTCTATTAATCACAATATTCTACGTTCTTTTAGGAACAATAGGTCCATTAGTTGTTCCTAAGCCTGTCATAGTTAATATAAATCCTAGCATGATATTTAGACCTCCCATGTTGAACCCTTACTATATCCTAGGTACTGGGCCAATTGGTGACAGTATTCTAGGAGATATAGTTTGGGGAGCTCCATTCATTCTAGAGGTAAGCTTTCTAGCTGGATTATTCACAACTTTGATAGGAATAGCTGTAGGAATGATAGCTGGATACAAAGGTGGTATACTCGATAATTTACTCATGTCAGTTAACGATATAGTAATGACAATGCCAAGTCTAATATTAATATTAATTATTGCAACTTCTTTAAGGACGTCAAATCCATTTATATTAGCTGCCATATTGAGTATTAGCGGATGGACAGGATTAGCTAGAGCTATTAGATCTCAAATACTTTTAATGAAAAACCTTCCTTACGTCGAAGTAGCTAGAACTCTAGGATTAGGAAGTCTACATATAATCTTTAGGGAAATAATGCCTACAGTAGCTTCCTATATAGCAATACATTTTATTTTTAATGTGGAAAACGCACTTTATGCAGCAATAGGATTATATTTCTTAGGAGTACTACCGGTTAGCCAATATAACTGGGGAGTTATGATTAACGAAGCGTTACAAGATGGAGCAATTTACGGCAATTCTGCAATTTGGTTCCTATTATGGCCTTCTCTGTTTGTTGTCATGTTTATGACAGGATTAATAATGTTAAGTTATGGTATAGACGAAATATCAAATCCGAGATTAAGGAGGGTCTAAATGCAGATCCCTTTTTACGTAATAAATAACATAATGATAGACGGATATTTCATGAATAAATTGTCACAAAAGGAAGATAGGATTCTTCTTGTTAGAAATAAGAGGCTAGGATATCCTTCAGGAAAAATAGAACCTTTACCTTATACATTAGTAATTTCTTTGCTGGAAGAAGGATATTCAGAAACCTTGAAAACTACTTCTAAAGAATTAAGAGCTTCAGAAGTTTTAGAGAGTATATTTTACAATCCGTCAATATACATGAAAAATAGGGAAAAAGAAGTCATAGAGAAGACTCTTAGTAAGATGTATGGAGAGCTTTATTCAAGACTCTTGAAGCTTATAAAAGATGCTAGTTATGAGATTACATGGCATAATATTGAACTCATAGAAGACCAGATTATCTTTAACAGTGTTCCCGATAAGATATATACTAAGTTATACTTGAATGATGAGAAGTTTAAGAACGAATTCCTTAAATTATCGTATTGAATATTTATTAACGTAAAATACACTGCAATGTTATGAGAAAAGAAAACGAGATTTTCTCGAGAATCTCATATATTTTGGCGAATTCTTTTTATGATATAAAATATCTAAACTGGGTAAATAATAACGGATATGTTATAGATCTAGAAACTAATGAACCAAGACATTTAATTGTTATTGACTATCAAGGATCTGCATTGGTGAAAATAAATTCCAAACCGTATTATGCTTTGGACGGTTACCATAATACTTTTCCTTTACCATTAGGTAAAATAAAAATAGAGGCTATATTTTCTCCATACAAGGCGTTTGGTGATAAGGTTCAGATAGATCCAGGAAAACCTGCTATCTTTAAAAGAAACTCTTCAGCATATTTATTATGGAGTTACGCTAACGCTACTCTTCAATTAGCTAAAAATTCTCAAGGATATTTAAGGGAAAAATTATTAACAATTCTTACAGAGGCACTGTCTTTATCTCCTTTTGTTTCAGTATCTAGAGACCAATTATTTCTAGCGTCCAAATACTGGAAAGAATTTCCTAATTATTTATTAGAATTTTCACAAGAAATGAAATACGAAGAATACACAGGAAATTACGATAACGCATTAAGATATTTAAGGGAAAAATTATCGGAACTGAGAGAAACCTTTGGAAAGGCTGGAATAGTTCAAGGTATTGCTCATGCTCATACTGATACTGCTTGGCTATGGAATTTCGATGAAACTAGGAGGAAAATAGCTAGAACATTTTCTACTGTAATTAGCTTAATGTCGAAGTACGATTTTCATTTTATGCAAAGCATGGCAATATATTATGAATGGATAAAGGAGGACTATCCAGAACTCTTCGAAAAAATAAAGGAAAAGGTAAATGAGGGTAAGTGGATTTTAGGTGCAGGTTGGGTGGAGTTTGACGCAAATTTACCTTCTGGAGAATCATTGTCAAGGCAATTGCTCTACTCTCAGGAATTTTACCTACAGAATTTTGGTAAAATGTCTGAAATATTATGGTTACCTGACACTTTCGGATTTTCTGGTCAGCTTCCTCAAATAATGAAATTATCAGGAATAAAGATGTTTGCGACCCATAAAGTTTTTTGGAACGACACTAACAAGTTCCCTTATTCCTTGTTTAATTGGATAGGAATTGACGGAACGTCAATAAATGCCGTAGCTTTTGGTAATGGAAAAGGAGGATATAACTCAGATTTTAGCGTGGATAGTGTAATAGATCAATGGAATAACTGGAAAGATAAGGATCAACCTATGCTTTATTCTTACGGCTATGGAGACGGAGGTGGAGGACCAACTGAAGATATGTTAAACGAAGCAAAAGCTATAGACGAATTACCTTCAGTACCTAGAATTAAACTAGACGGTATTCCACAATATGAATCTGAAAATTCATGGAATGGAGAACTTTACCTTGAAACGCATAGAGGAGTTTACACTTCGCATTCTAAGATGAAATATCTTCATAGAAAGGCAGAAGTTGCTTTAAGAGATGCAGAAATATGGTCTACAATTTCTGGGAAATATGATCAGAAAATCAAATCGTTATGGAAAATACTATTAAAGGATGAGTTTCATGATGTTTTACCTGGCTCTGCTATAAATGAAGTCTACAAGACTGTTTACCCAGAATTGGAGAATATTATTCAAGAAAGTGATAAAATTTCCTTAGATTCTCTTAAGAAAATTGCAGGAGAAGGAGAAAAAACAATGATATTTAATTCCTTGTCGTGGGAAAGAGAAGATTATGCAATAATAAATGAAGAAGTTAACGGGTCCCAAAAGATTGATGAAGGATATTTGATAATGGTAAAGGTACCTTCATTAGGATTTACTGAATATAAAGAATCTCCAGTATCTCCAGTGTCTATTAATGGTCTAACAATGGAAAACGAGTATTTAAGAATACAACTTACTCCAGAAGGTTCAGTAGTTTCAATTTATGATAAGGAAACAGGAAGAGAAGTTTTACGATCTCCTTCAAAATTAATATTCTATGAAAACATACCAGGCTGGGCCGATGCGTGGGATATAGAGTCATCATATAAGGATACTTACTTTGAAATTAATGCTGAAAAATATGAAATAAGGGAAAAAGGTCCCTTGAGGGCTTGCATTAGATTTTACTATAAATTCAGAAACTCCGAAATAATTCAAGATGTATATTTATATGCAAAAAGTAGAAGAATAGATTTCAAGACGACTACGAAAATGATAGATAGAGAACTACTGTTGAAATCTTGGTTCTTCTTCGATCTAAATTCAAACGAAGCAGTCTTTGAAATACCTTATGGAATTATAAAAAGACAAACTAACAAGAACACCAGTTGGGAAAAAGCTAAATTTGAGGTACCAATGGAAAAGTGGCTAGATATTTCTGAAGATAATTACGGTGTGGCTTTACTTAACGATGGGAAATACGGTGTATCTGTAGAAGGAAGTAATGTAGGTCTTTCAATAGCTAGATCGCCTATGTATCCAGATTATGCTACAGATTTAGAGACTAATACATTCACTTATTCAATATATCCGCATAAAGGAAACTGGAAGGAAGCAGAAGTTTTCAAAAGAGCTTATGAGCTTAACTATCCATTAAGATCTATTAAAGGGAAAGGAGGGGAAAAGAGTTTTCTGAAGCTATCTCCTCAGAATCTAATTCTAGAAGCAATTAAGGAGGCAGAGGACGGAAGAGGCATCATAATAAGGCTTTATAACGTAGAAAATAGCAGGGGAAGAGGAGAAATAGAATTATGGTATTCGCCTAAGAAAGTATCTTTAACCAATATCTTAGAAAACGAAAACAATAAGGAACTAGAGACTAACAATAATAAAATCCAGTTAAATTATAAGAACTATGAGATAATTTCTTTAAGATTAGAATAACTTTTTTCCACATAAAATCTCTCATATTTAGATTTGAAGAATTTTTCCATATACTGATCGTCAAAATATTTTATTTGTGATTCATGTTTCTTTGTTGCTTCAAACTTCACATCCATAAATTCCTCAATATTCACATAAATTGCCTTTTTCATGGAGATTTTCCATTCTAAGTACCTTAATGTTATTTTAAGATTTCTAGAAATCTTAGGTTCCCAATTTAAATATGATAACTGATCTGCTTGAATTCTTGCTTCATGTATAGCTTCCTTCATTATCTTTCCTGCAGCCCAATGATCTGGATGTGCTTCAAAAGTTGAAGGATAAAAAACAACGTTTGGTGAGATGTTCTGGAGGATTGGAATAGTCTTCTTAACTGCATCAGAAATAAACTTACTTAGTTCTCCATCAGGATATTCTAAAAAATATGCCTTATTAGGATCTATACCAAGAACTTTCAATCCTTCCATAGCTTCTTTCTTTCTTATTAATGCTAATTTATCTCCTCTTTCTTCAGGATATGGCGAACCTAATCTTCCATCAGTAAAATAAATTATGTAAATATCATTATGTTTAGATAATTTAGCTAATGTTCCACCAGCATTATCACATTCGTCATCAGGATGGGCAGATACGTAAAGAATCTTCATTTTTTATCACTTAAATGTTCTAATGTATATTTATATGTGAAACTCCACAATGCTGCGCTTCCTGCATAATGATCCAAGAAAGGTTTATCTGGTTTACCGTCTTCTCCATGAATTATGGAAGGATGATTCCACGTTAAGCCTTGATTAACTAAATTATCCCATTCCTTTTTTGCTAGACTTAACCACTCTTTCTTACCTAAAGAGTAAGCTAAGGCTGATAGGCTGAAAACAAGTCTGGGCCAAGATGAAGTTAATTGACTATCTATATCAACTGGACCGCCATCTTCTCTTGCCATATTGGGTGTACAATATTTTGAAGAATTCCCATTAACTCTATATATAGTATCTAAGGAAGAAATTATCTTATCTTTATCTGTTATATCTTCTATCCCAAGAATGAGGGACCACCACTCTCCGAATATCTGAGCTGCAAATGACGCATTATTGTGCTGAGGCTTTCCGGTCCATGCTATGAATTTTTTCCCATCAAATAGTCTATTAAAGGAATCCTTAGCTTTTTGAAGCAATAATCTCATTCTCTCGCTATTTTTTGAGTCTCCTAAAATTTGGGAAATTTCGATCATAGAGATTAAAGATGCTATATATAATGAAGAAGTATAACTCGAAGTACCTTCCATTGGCACACAATCATAGCCTGTATCACAAGATCCGTCTAGGTCTGGCAATCCATCATTGTCCTTATCCTGCTTTATTATCCACTCCATAGCTTTCAAGACTGTAGGATACATTTCCATAAGGAAATCCTTATCCTTAGTCCTTATGTAATATCTATAAACAAGAAGAATAAACGTCGTATTAGTATCCTTCCATTTAGGAGGAGCAGTAGTCCCATCTGAGGGAGAATCCAAAGAGTAAGTACCTAAATCATGTGGTACATATCCGTCTTCTCTTATGCTTAGAGAAATCATTTTAAGGAAAGACTTCTCTAGCTCTGGAAACATTAAAATTATAGGCAAAGATCCAGTCTCATAAACTACTCCACCTATTGTACCTAACATAGGACCTATCTCTGGAGCCTCATATATTGAGAATCTTCCTTTTTCGTCTAACCACGTGCTAGACGATAATATGTAAGTACTGTTTATCACGGCATCTTTTAGCCATTCTGGTAAACTTGGGTCAATAAGATTTTCCTGCCATTCAAAGGTTTTCTTCCTGAGAATATCGAAATTATCTAAGAAATAATTAGCGACCTCTAGAGAACTTGAGAAATAATTAGCATAATAATGTCTATAAGGATAGTAAACCCAAGGTTTATTAAAATACCAAGATAATACGAATTTTAATTCTTCTCCTTTATCATATCTGTTTGAGATTAATCCTGCTGGTAAATAATAAGACCCTTGAGATTCTCCATCATCTGAAGGATAATCCTTATCATTAAGTAAAGCGTCCCACGGTGCCTCATTTTCTATTAACCTATGAAGATTTAGAGTCTTTTCCAATCCTCTATTTACATGAAAATTATATTGCGTTATTATTTTACTAGGCGAAAGAGAAATTAAGGACATTTCTCCATTATATGGGTCGTATTCATTACTTCTCGAATTTTTTGTTCTTATCCCTCCCTTAACTCTCTCATTATATCTCCCTATTTTATTTAGACCACAAATGTTAGAAATTGAAACTGCTATTGTTCCACTACTACTTCCTTTAACTTTAATCGAGATTCCTATAGAAGGTAATGAAGAGTCTAAAACATCCGAAGGAATTATTGGCGAAAATGCTTCCATAACCGCATTAACTTTTCCACCACTTATTCTTACAAAAGGGTATTTTCCTTCATACGTTAAGTTAGTAGCTAATTTATTTAAACTAAGAAATCTTAATTCTTTTTGAAGAAAAAAAGGTTCAGAATCGTCAGGCTTTATGAATATATGAAATCCCAACATTTCCTTTATCGGAAATGTCCAATTATTTGCTATTGTTAAATTTACCATTTTGCCTTTATTATCAATCTCTATTTTACCCGCTCCTATTCCTCCTAGAGGAACTCCGGAGCCTATTCCCTGATCTGAAGTATAGGTTACCATTTTATAGAAAATTATGTAAGAGAATTAAAAAGATGAACTATAACGCTGAACCAAATTAACTATATTAGTTATGTGTTTTTACGTTTAATTACCTAATAGAATTATATTTATTTTCACTAAGTTCGACCTTTTGCTATAGTTTTAGTTTTTTTCTATGATGTTACATTAACCATATAGGAAATATTTAGTATTTATATAATAATTACATAATACTGCTTCGATTAACGTATTTTAGGGATTTAGATTAGCTTTAAATTATCATATCAAAACAACTTTCAATGCAGATAAGCATAGAAGAAAAAGACGGTATTTATAAGGTAAAAGTTAATGAACCTTTTCCTCCAGTAGATTACGGATTTAAGGGAAGAGAGTCAAGTAAAAGAATCTCAGATTTTTCCTTAGAAATAAAGGAGGAAGACTACATAGTCATAGAAAAACCTTTGGAATTGAAAGAACACATATTAGGATTAGGTGAAAAGGCAGTAGAACTTGATAGGAAGAGAAAGAGGTATATCATGTATAATGTTGATCCTGGAGCGTATCAGAAGTTCCAAGATCCACTTTATATTAATATTCCTTTTATGATATCGGTTTATGAAGGAAAAGCTATTGGCTATTTCGTAAATTCTGCTTCTAAGCTTATTTTTGATATAGGTTTTGAGGATTACGGTAAAGTAAGGATAAAAGTTCCCGAAAAATCCTTCGAATTTTACGTAATTGAAGGACCTACTTTGGAAAAAGTCTTAGAAAGATATTCTGAACTTACCGGTAAACCTTATCTTCCACCTTACTGGGCTTTTGGATACATGATTTCAAGATATACTTACTATCCTCAGGAAAAAATAATAGAGCTTTTAGATCTA
Organism: Acidianus brierleyi; assembly: GCF_003201835.2. Classification (NCBI taxonomy): domain Archaea; kingdom Thermoproteati; phylum Thermoproteota; class Thermoprotei; order Sulfolobales; family Sulfolobaceae; genus Acidianus; species Acidianus brierleyi. Next base: position 805,530 of record NZ_CP029289.2, read on the forward strand.
ATGAAAAAAGAAGGTTTTAAGGTAACAGGAGTTTTCCTCGATATAGATTTCATGGATTCCTTTAAATTATTTACATGGCATAAAGAGAGATTTCATGACCCTAAGAAATTTTTGGAAGAAGCGCATGCTAGAGACGTTAAGGTGATTACAATAGTTGATCATAGCGTTAGAGCAGATCAGAGCTACAACGTATTTACTTCCGGTATAGGAAAATTCTGTGAAACTTCTAAGGGAGAGTTATTTGTAGGAAAGTTATGGCCAGGGAATTCAGTTTATCCAGATTTCTTTAGGGAAGAAACTAGAGAATGGTGGAGCAATTTAATAAATGAATGGGTATCGCAAGGTATTGATGGTATTTGGTTAGATATGAATGAACCAACAGACTTCTCTAAAGTATTTGAAATAAATGATATCTTTAAAGATACTCCAATAAAAGTTAAGGACGACAGATTTTATACAACTTTCCCTGATGACGTAATACACTATTTAAACGGCAAGAAAGTTAAACATTCTATGGTTAGAAATGCTTATCCTTACTATCAGGCTATGGCAACTTCTACAGGTTTACAAAAGGCTGGAAAATCTTTTGTATTAAGCAGATCTGGTTATGCTGGAATTCAAAAATACGCCGGAGTATGGACTGGAGATAGTACTTCTTCGTGGGATCAATTGAAGTTACAGATACAGATGGTTCTTGGTATTTCTATCTCAGGAATCCCATATGTAGGAATAGACATAGGAGGATTTCAAGGTAGAGGGTTAAAGGAAATAGATAATTCTCCCGAAATGCTTATGAGACAATTCCAGCTGGCTCTATTCTTCCCATTTTATAGAACACATAAGGCTACAGATGGAATAGATACTGAACCAATATTCTTACCGTCCTACTATAAGGAAAAAGTCAAGGAAGCCATTGATACAAGATATAGGTTCCTTCCTTACCTTTATTATTTAGCTAAAGAAGCTCACGAAACTGGACACCCAATAGTGAGACCACTATTTTACGAATTTACTGAAGACGAAGATACATTTAGAATAGACGACGAATACATGGTAGGCAAATCCATTCTTTTTGCGCCAATAGTTTCACAAACTGAAAAAAGAAAAGTATACTTACCTAAAGGTAAGTGGTTAGACTACTGGACAGGAGAAATTGTTGAAGGCTGGATAGATTCTTCAACAGATCTTCCTATATATATTAGAGAAGGGTCAATAATACCACTTTCAGAGGGAGATATGATAGTTTACGGAAATGGAAAAATAGATTATGATGATACAGCCATTCAGAGTAACGGAGATATAACTTTCTCTAAGCCTTTCTTTATTAGAAACCTCACAGTAGTATCTTCAGCATCTAAGGTTATAGTAGACGGTAAGGAATTCTCATTCTCTAAAAAAGGAAAAAGTATAATAATCAATGTAAATAAGGAAGTAAAAGAAATAAAGATGATGTAATTGAAGTTTCCGAATAATTGCGGAATACCAATAGGCTCTATGGGTACTGGAAAGATAGATTTCTTCAGCGATCTGACTATAGGGAATTTAACTATAATGAATAATTGGAGCACTCCTCTAAAGATAGTTAGAGGATTTCACATTGTAGATCTTGCAACAGGGACTTTCCTACAAGGAAATCCATCAAAAAATTCAGAAATTAAATTTCAAACTAAGACAGCCAAGATAGAGGCAGACGCTTTCTTCCCTCAAGTGGAGTATAAAACAGAAGACCCAAATTTTACAATAAAGGTTTATTCTCCTTTTATTCCAGGTAATCTAAAAGATTCTTCATTACCCTCAATAATTTTTAACATTAAAGGAAACGGGATAATAGCTATCTCCTTCCCTAACTTAACTGGTAGTAGAAGATGGGGAAGAGCTAACTATAAGGTAAAAGGAAAAGTTAACGGCGTTCTAATGACGAATTTAAGGGCATTACAATCTGATCCAGCTTACGGAGAAATATTTCTAGGATGTGAAGGTTGCAAAGTTCATGTAGGTCATCCATATTGGGTTCCAGCATTAAAGGAAGGGATGACTGAAGATGTCAGTATCTTTGATTTAAATAAACTAAATGAGTCAGAAGATAAATATTACATAAAACCCTTTGCTAGAGAAGAAATATCTGGTATAGTATGGAAGGAAGTTAAGGGAGAAGAGAATTTCTACATTACTTGGTATTTTAATGGAAGACCTCATCATTATCCTTATGGCCATTATTACGAAAATTGGTTCCAAAACGCTATAGATATAGCTGAGTACATAAATGAGAGAAAACCTGGAATAGAGCTTGACGAAAGTAGGGACTGGTTAAACGAAGGTTTTAGGAATAGTTTATACGTAATAACTCATAGTTGGTTAACAAAAGACGGAAGATTTGCAATATATGAAGATTCCAAGATATCTCTTTTAATGAATACTATAGGAGGAATGACATGGGACGTAGCGTCTTTTGCACTCTTAGAATATTTCCCTGATCTAATCAAAAGAATGGACGAATATTTTGCCAATTATATTATTGATGGAGAAGTTCCTCATGATATAGGAGAAGAATCAATAGAAAATCCGATTTACGGAGCTTCTTTTCCTTATTCATGGAACGATTTAGGTCCTACATGGATTTTAATGATTTATAGAGACTATAAATTGACTGAGGATAAAGATTTTCTCAAAAGAAATTATCCTTATATGAAAAAAGTTATGGATTGGTTAATAAAGAGGGACGAAGATGGAGACGGAATACCTGATTCAAAGGGCGGTTTTGATAATTCTTATGATGGAACATATATGTACGGAACTTCGTCTTATGTAGCATCGTTATTTTTATGCTCTCTTAAGGCGTTCATCTCAGCATCTGAGATTTTAGGTTATGAATACTCTGAGTATTTAAGAATCTTAGATAAAGCTAGGGCATCAATGAATTCCCTGTGGAATGGAAAATATTTCGTAAATTGGAAATATAAAGACAATGAAAAGGATTCTTGCTTGAATACTCAAATATTAGGAGAATTCTGGTGTGACATCTTAGGTTTAGGTAACGTCTTAGATGAGGACAAAGTAATTTCTGCTTTAAAATCCATATATGAACTTAATGGAAAAGCTTCCAAATTCTGTCTAGTAAATTCAGTAAATCCTGATGGAAGTATAGACGAAACTACTGACCAGATGAAATCATGCTGGCCAAGAATTTCGTTCGCTATTGCGTCTCACATGATATTAAAGGGAATGAAAAAAGAAGGAATAGAAATAGCACAAAAAGAATGGAACACAATATCTAGTAGATATCCTTGGAATCAACCATCGAAAATTAACGCGTTTAATGGAGATCATTTCGGTCTTCCGTATTATATAGGTAGCCTATCGATATACTTGGTGAAATATGCCCTCAAAAATAGTTCTCACCATTAAGATATACTTTTTCAACTTTCAGATCTTCATCTAGGATAACTATGTCTGCTTTTTTCCCTGGTTCCAATGAACCTCTATCCTTAAGATCTACTGCCATAGCAGGATTTTGAGATGTCATTACTACAGCTTCGCTCAAGCTCCTAAGAGAACTTAAATTCCTAAAAGCTTTATCCATTGTTAGCGTACTTCCAGCTAATCTCCCTTCCCTTGTTAACGCTTTACCGTCTTTTACAGTTATTGTAGTCTTACCCAAAGTGTAATTACCATCCTTCAAATCTGTAGCTATTATTGAATCAGTAACAGCTACTATCCTATTTATTCCTACGGAGTTTAACAGAAATTTTATAACCTCTCTGTCAACATGTATAAAATCGGAAATTATCTCAATATATCTAGAAAAATTTATACTAGCTAAGATAACTCCAGGATCTCTATGATGAAAAGGCCTCATAGCGTTAAACATGTGAGTAGTTCTATCTGCTCCAGAGAAAAAGGCCTTTACTGCAGTATCGTAATCTGCATCGGTATGCCCAACAGAAGGATGAATTCCAAGTTTTGAAAGAACACTTATAAAATCTAGGTCTTTTTCCGGAGCAACAGTAATAGTCTTTATTTTACCCTTACTTAATTCTAAACATTCCTTTATTTCTTTAACGTCAGGATTTCTTATATATCTAGTATCCTGTGCGCCTGCATGTTTCTCGCTTATGTAAGGACCTTCCAAATGTATTCCGGGAATAGATTCGTCTTCAATTTCTCCAATAGCCTTACAGGCTTCCATTAAATTTTCTTTAGGTATTGTAACAGTTGTAGGAAGAAAAGTTGTTACACCGTGCTTTAAATATATTTTTTTCATTTCTAACATATTTTTTATAAAATCTTCTTTATTGTCCCATGACGTAAAATCGTATCCACCAATACCGTGAGTATGAATGTCCACAAAGCCTGGAATAGCTATCATTCCTTCTAAATTTTCTCCTTCTTCTTTACCTTCCTTAATTCTCTTAATTTTACCTTCTTCAATTTCTATGGTACCTATAAATTCTCTATATGGAGCGATTATTCTAACGTTTGTAAGCTTCACAATATTTAAGAACTACTAACAAGCAAAAAAATGTATGGGAGGAATTTTCGGTTTTGTATGCAAAAATCCGAACGACGTTTCGATTGTAGTCAACGGATTAAAAAGATTAGTATATAGAGGATACGATAGTGCAGGCATAGCATTTTTAGATGGAGAAATTTCTGTCAAAAAAATTGTAGGAAACATATCAAAGAATTCCATTACGTTAAAGGAAAAATCTAAAGTAGCGTTAGGCCATACAAGATACGCAAGTAGAGGATGGCCAACGTTAGAGAACGCACATCCGTTAATGGATTGTAATAGAAAGATAGCTGTAGTAATGGACGGAGTAATAGACGATTATGAGGAAATAAGAGATAAGTTGACAAAAGAAGGGCACAAGTTCGTCTCAACTACAGATACTGAAATAATACCTCATCTACTGGAGAACAGTAAAGACTACATAGATTCTGCTATAGATATTATCAAAAATGTTAGAGGAATATATTCCTTTGCGTTCATAGTAGAAGGAATAAATAAAATATTTGCTGCATCGTCTGGACAGCCAATTGTAATAGGAGTATCAGACTGTAAATATGTTTCAAGTGATTTGCCTTCATTAACTGGTTTTGCAGAAAATGCATTAATATTGCCAGAAAATTCTGTAGCAGAAATATCTTCAGACGATGTTAAAGTTTACGATCTACAAAGAAATCAAATAAACGCAGTAAGTAAGAGAATAAAGTATCAGGAAGAAATAATTGAAAAAGGGGGATTTCCCCATTTTATGTTGAAGGAAATATATGATATCCCATCTTCCCTTATAAGTTCATACACGTCACTAATGGAAAAATACCTAAGCTTAGCTGCTATGATTGTTTACGGTGCTAAAAATGTTTATGTTATAGGTAATGGAACCAGTTTACATGCAGGACTGATTTCCTCGTATTATTTCTCAGAAGTAGGAATAAACGTTAACGTAGTTAGCGCAGCAGAATTTCCTTATTATGCATTACAAAACATAGGTACTGGATCAGTAATAATAGCTATAAGTCAAAGCGGAGAAACTTCGGACGTAATAAGAAGCGTTAAAATGGCAAAGCAAAGGGGATCAGTTATTGTGGGAATTACTAATTCAGTAGGCTCTAGGTTAGCCCTAGAATCTAACATATACTTGCCCATAACTGCAGGACCAGAATTAGCAGTACCTGCAACTAAGACTTTCACATCAACCTTGGTAGTGCTAAGAACATTATCGCTTTATACTGGATTAAATTCAGGTAAAAAAGAAAGATATGATCTAGATCAGTTCAAGACAGATTTAGAGAAACTTTCTTCATCATTATCTTCATCATTACCTCAAATAGAAAGACAAGCAGAAGATGCAGTATCAAAAATAACTAAGGAGAGTATCTACGTAACAAGTAGCGGAATAAATTTCCCAGTAGCTATGGAAGGAGCTTTAAAATTCAAAGAAGCTTCAATGATTCATGCTGAAGGTATACAATTGGGAGAATTACTTCACGGTCCTATTGCACTAACTAATAAAGGATATCCTATAGTTATAGTAAAACCTGCAGAGGAACAAGCATACGACTTGTATAATAAGGTTATAAAATCGATTTCAGATAGAGGAAGTCCAATAATTTCAGTCTCAGTTGACGGGATGGTAAAAAGCGTAGAAACAACTAGGGAACTGAGTCCAATTGCTAACGTAGTTCCCTTACAGCTTATGGCATACAAACTAGGAGTAAAGAGATCTTTACCAATAGATACACCTCCAGGATTAGTAAAAGCAGTAGTAAGCTAAACCTTATTTTCTTAGTTCCTATCATTATAGTATGAAGTCCATAGGATTTGCCATTTTTCCAGGTTGGAAGGAAATTTTCGAAAGACAAAAAGAGATGATTATAAAAGGAGAAGATTTAGGTTTTTCAGAAATATTCTTCGGAATAGGAAGAGGAGTTCATACAAAATCTACTCTTGAAGCTATTAAAAATGCAAAAGAATTGTTAAAAATAGCGAACAAATTAGGATATTACTCATTCGTAGACATAAACCCTGAAATACTTGCTGAACTTAACGCAAGTCCAGATAATTTAGGCATATTCAAGGCTGTAGGCTTTTCTGCAGTTAGGATAGATTACGGGTTTAGCATAGAAAAGATATTAAGAATGAAGGATATAGGAATAGAGTTAAACGCATTTGATTTTCCCCAGGATAAAATAGAGTACTTGCTAGATCACATAGATCCAGAGAGAGTTAAGGCTACGCATAATTATTATCCTGTTAAAGGTAGCGGAATAACAATTTCACAATTAGTTGAAAAAAGTAAACCGTTCGTCAATGCAGAAATTCCTGTAGGAGCTTTCGTTTCAGTACCTTCAGTCAAAAGCGATACTACTGTAGAAGAATTGAGAGAAAAAATGCCAGGCGAGGCTGCAAAAGTTCTCTTTTCCACAAAAGTCATCAGCAGAGTATTAATAGGGGATGCTAATCCTACAGATGAAGAAATGAAAGATCTTTCCATGGCATTACGAACGTATTAATTGATAAGTTAAAGACGAAACTTATTGATATTTTGAAAATCTTTATCTTAACAAGGGGCGTTCAGTAATAAATATTTCGGTTGAACTTCAAGCATAATGTCAACTAAGATTGCCACGTGTACCTTTCAATCCACGTGGCGATTTATGGTCACTTAGGCTCATAAGGCTTATTATTATACCAAACACTCCAAACTATCCTCAATTTCCTGGCTAAAGCAGACAACTTCTTTCCCTTCAACTTTTCCTTATGGTTCTCGTAAAATTTTAGTTTAGGATTACGAGAGTAATTCATCTCAGCTAGGAAAACAAGCTGCGCAAGTACTTATTACCCTTCTTTGGTATTCCCTTACAGTAGCTTTACCGCTCCTCTCATTGGGTCTAAACCGCAGATACGAAGGACTCAGGGTTAGGAAAGCGTTTAATGTCTCCAACAATGCCTATTATTATCCAGAAAGTTTTCCTATTCCCGGTATAGTTAATAGAAAGTGATTTTCAGACTGTAATTTTATCACTTTCTCTACTTCTTTTATTTTCTCGCTTGTTTCCAGTAGTGCTTTAGATAATACTTCGATTTCTTCAAGTACGATCTTTGTTCCAAGTTGTATAATTGTATTTTGAAGTTTCCTTTAGAGAATTCTTCAATTTCCTTGCTTATTTTTTCCTCGTCACTTAGGAATAGTGCTCTTTTTACCCTGTTCTTGTACTTTACTTTCAACTTTTAGGAAGATATATAGTGTTACTAGTTCTTTCAATGGGTTGTAGTTGTACTCCTTTGCCTTGTTTGCCATGTTTACTAGTTTTTGTAGTAAAAATCTGTTTTCCTCTCAAGTCCTTCTCCTTCCATAGTATATTTGGGCTTACTTGTAGTATCTTGATCCCTTTTTCCTTGAAGTATTGACATGGTTTTATTGATGCTCCTGTCGGTTCGACCACTATTGTGTTTAGTTTCACTTTTAGTATTTCTTCATAACCCTTGTTGTTGTGTAGACCCTCCCCTCACTCGTCACATGATCTTTTGATATGTCTATTCCTAGGATCCCTACCTCTTTATCACACCTATATCCGTGCATATTATCACAATGTTCAGTCCGATGGTAGGGGTTTGTCACGCCCCCGTTCGAAGACTTTGCTTCAGTCAAAGGGTCGACCATGTTTCCCAGTTGGAGAGTATTACTCTCCCCAACTAATTAATCTATATAGGTTCAAGGGAGCGGAAGACTCCATCCGTAAGGGTGGAGATGGATTGCCCCCTTTGTGGTTACATTTAAATACGTATTTTTCAAATATTCTATTAATGGCAGTCACTGACGGAGTAAGCGTCACTGAGACGCCTTGGTTAAAGCGAGGGTCTATGTGGTACGCCTCTGCTCCATTCAACAGTCCCATATTGGGATACTGTGGGTTCACATTAGTGCTCGGGGTCGGAACGACCCTTAGTGCCTGTGGAGCTGAGACCTCTACCTTTGGCAAGCCTCGGCTTTGAAGCAGGAAGCCCCGTCCGTTAGGGCGGAGTAGTTCACAAATGCGAAAACCTTATCTTTAAACATTATAAAAAGATTCTTAAATTTATTATAACTTTCTTAGACATTAAAGTATAAGGTTACAGAATAAGATAATAATCCATAATCAACCATATTAAATCGTTTCCTTGGCCTTTGGAGTCTAATGAAGTATAACATAACGTATACATTAAATAATACGCCTATATTTTATCTTAACAAGGAGTTAAAAGGGGACAGAAGACTCCGTAAGAGTGGAGATGGATACCCTCCTTTGTAGTAAAAATTAAATATGGAAAAAATCCACACCTATACTAATGATAGTCACTGACGGAGTAAGCACCTCTGAGACGCCTTGATGCGAGGGTCTATGTGGTACGCTTCTGCTCCAAAGTCCCATTTGGGACATCGATGGCATTCATGATCGGAGTCGGAACGACCCTCACTGTGGAACCCCACCCTCTGCATTGCAAGGTGGAGGCTTTGAAGCAGGAAGCCTTGTCCGTTAAGGCGTGGTGGTTCGCACTATATATTTTGCTATTAATACGCAAGAAATGGCTAGATTCTTTCTGCTCAAACAAAGCTTATTAGCTAACTATTAGATTATATATTTATGGCTGAGTATATTGCTAAATACATTGTGTCTAAGGGTTACAGAAAAATTGGAGAGATAAATACTAGGTATACTGCTAATGACGATGATGAGAGCATTAAAATTGCTAAATCTGCTTGCGAGAAGTTAGGTGAGGAGGACGTTGAGGAGATAGTTATAGGGAAGATAATAGGTGCAGTAAGTGGTGCGGTAATTGGTAATTCACTAGATAAGTCCGACGATGATAAATTGCTTGGGACTATAGCTGGTGCAATAATAGGCACGTTGACTGGTCACATTATAGATTCTATAATAACTAAAGTGATATATTCCAAGAAATATCCTTGTATTAGAGCAAGATCATTAGACGATTTAGATAAATATATTGATACTAAGAGATTAGAAGAGATAGTTAATGAACGTTGACGAGTTTATCAACTTATGCGATAGTTCATACGTAATTTTGGATACAAGTATAATTTTGGATTATACTAGGCTTTTAAAATCTCGTAAATCATATGAACAAAAAATGGAAATTCTATCTAGAATAATGAACTGTAATAAAAAGACTATAAGCAGTTTAATATACGAAGAAATATTAGCAGGAGCTTCTCAAAACGAAGATGAATTAAAGAGAAAAATATTATATTCATTCGAAATATTTAATATATCTGTAAACGAAGCGGAAGTAGCATCACATTTGGAAAGAGAACTAAAAGATAGAGGATGTAAGCCTAAAGGAGAAAATTGGAGAATAGATTTGTTTACTGCAGCCTTTGTATATACTCAACAATGTTATATCTTGGCTAAGGATAGAGATTTTACCAAGATATTAAATTGTGAGAAATTGGATGAAGTAGAATATTATGTTTGCAAAAGAAGTGAATTTTAAACATAGTCATCGCGATACTTTACTTATCGATAATATATTTAATCTTGAAAATTATCCATCTTGATATAGTTGCGTATTGATACTGATTTATTTTTGTTGAGATGATTTTAGGTCTACTGTATAGTTAACAATCTTATGAATTTAATTATCTATACACATAAAATTGGAGACTGGACATAAAGTTAGATTTGTAAAGAATCTTTATTTTATGTTGAAAACTTTTTAAAAATTTACGTTATATTTTAGGATATCAAAATAATACTTCCTTATATTCTTCAATAAATTAAAAATAATTTATTTTATCCCATGATATATAATACAACTATTTAAGGTGATAGAAAATCCATAAAATATCTAGAAATTCCAAATTAAATTCTAGAACTTTCATATAAAGTAGAGCCAAGTTATCAAGTATATTGAAGTCCTAACCTATTTAATAAAATCCTTAAATACGATGATTTTTATGATCGATTATGGGAGACCTCTCAAAAGATTCCGTTTCTTTTTGGAAAACAACAGCATGGGCAATAGCAGGAATATTGCCAATAGGAGCACTACTAGGTTCTATTTCAGCCACAGGAGGATATGCAAGTCCATTTGTAGTATTGTTAGCTTTCCTCTTGGTAATTTTCCTTACAATACCTATTTTAGAATATACTAGATTAGCTAAATTTGCTGGAGGATATTACGGCGCAGCAGAATTAGGATTCGGAAAAGCTGTAGGTAAATTTGTAGCATTAACAAATTATTTTTACTATATTGGATGGCAAGTGGCTAATGCGACTTACGTAGGTTCTCTTCTAGCTGTAGGATATTACGCTATTTACGGAACCTATCCACCAGAATATTCATATTTTTTAATTGGCGCGGCAGCTTTAGTAGTACCTTTCCTCTCTTCAATTCTTCATGTTAAGCAAGTTTCATCAATAATATGGTATTTAACTATTGCCGGTTTCATAATGAATATAATAGCATTTTCAATACTCCTTTATCGTTCTCATTATCTAAGTTTAAACGAATTCAATCCTTCATATTCTCCAGGAGGAATACATGGAGCTTTTCTAAGTTTGATAGCCTACGGTTTCTTTACGTTCGCAGGTTACGGATTTCTTCTTTTTTACACAGAGGAAGGAAAACAACCCTTTAAAAATACATGGAGAGCAGCAATAATAGCCTTAGCAGTTTCTACTATATTCTGGATGCTAGGAGCTATTTCAGTTAACAGCGTTTTCGGTCCTCAAGGAATACAGAAAGCGATTTCTTTCCCACAACCAGGACTTTTACTTTATGTAAAATACTTGGGTTCAGTAGGAGAATTAACAATCGTTGGAATACTTCTTATCTTAGTTGTGTTCTCTTTTGCCTCTGGAGTAGGAGGACAAGGAAGAATCTTATATTCTTTAGCTAGAGACGATTTTCTAAAATGGAAATGGATAGAAAAACTGAACAAGAATAATGTCCCAATGAATGCTATGCTATTCAACTTTATTGTTTCTCTCTCACTTTTCATTATATTAGGTGTAATTTTTATTCCAATCTATGGATACTTTAATGCGATATTCTACATGTCATACGTTCCTACGACTATAGCAACAATTCTATGGTATTTTCATCATTTAATTCCAGACCTTAGTTTATCAATGTTCTATAGAAGAAATAGAATAAGTCTAACAAAAATGAGAACATTTATTATTGCTGTACTAGTTCCGACAATATCAACAGGAGTTTTCGTTTACTCACTGTACGAAAGCGTTATTTCAGACCTCGTAGAGCCTTATTTTGCAGGATTTGTAATTTCAGTGATAACCTTAATATTCTCAGCAATTTACGTTGTAATAAAAAGAAACTCCTTAGGAACATCAATAGTTCTTCAAAATTTAAATGAGGAAGCATTAAAGGAACTAAGAAATCCAATAGAAACCCGCAATATAGAAAATTCACCGAGATTGTTATATAGAATATATAAATATTTTACAAATAAAAATTTATAGAGAGTTATCAGTCTATTCCAAATGGAAGTAACTGTTGCATTACCAACATACAAAAATAACGGAACTACAATTAGAGATCTCTTAGAGTCATTGTCTCATCAAACATACGCAAATTTTAGGCTTCTTGTTGTTTATAAGCCTTCTGATGGTGATGTTACTGAGGATGTTATTTCTAAGTATAAGAATTTGGATATTGAAGTTATTTATCAGAAGGAGGGTTACATTGAGGAGGCTATGAATTTAATTTTCTCCAATGCTAATGCTGATATTCTCATAACTACTGACGATGACGCAATACCATCAAAAGACTGGATAAGGAATCACGTAAATTTGCACGAAAAATTTCCTGAAGTCGGAATGGTAGGACCTTATTTCGGTAACGGTCATAAGATAAACGTCTTTAAAAAAATATACTCCTTTTTAATGGAAAGACCATTAGACGAAAGAATGAAAGATTATTTAACTTATTTTTCAAAAACAGGAATATTTGTAGGAAATCCCTTTTTCAATAACTATAATTTACCTTATATAAAGTCATTTAGTTTCATGGGAGTAAACATGAGTGTAAAGAAAGAAGTGTATAAAGATTTTAGATTATTACAAATGACATTAAGAGGAATAGGATATGAACCATATTTATGTTTTCATTCTTTTATAAAAGGATTGTATCCTGCAACGTTTAAGGACTGTTGTAAATTATTTCATAATGAGAGAGATTCTTTAAGTAGACCGAAGTCTTTATCTGGAATAAAAGAAAGATATGCGGAACTTATGCTTTCAGTTTATTATCTAAACAAATTCTATAAATTAGATCTAACTAAATTAAAAATTGATATGCTAATAAAGACTTTATCTTGGAAGCTTCATAAAAAGACAAAAGAAGATGAGGCTATGTTGGATGGAATAAGATTAGGTTTAAAAATATCTTTGGAAGCTATACAAAATAATTACGATTCTATGTGGATAAGAAGTAAACTAAAAGAAATTCAATAATTATTGTTTTATTATATTCTATATAATTAAAAGTTTTTAAGATCGTTTTCATTTTAGTCAACTAGAAATTTATTCTGATAATAAAAGCGAAGATTTATATAAAAAATATATCCTTAAAAATTTTTCATTTTTAATTATCTAAATCTTTAAATATAGTCGAAAAGGTTTAATATATAAAGAGAGGTATAGAAAATTATGGGGAAATTAAATAGAAGACAATTCCTAGATCTTCTATTAAAAAGTGGTGTAATAGCTGGAGCTGGAGCACTGTCAACAGGAGTACTAGTAAAAAAAGATACACCTACAAAGGGCTCAACTCAAGGATATCCTCTATTAGGTCAATTTTTAGCCACAGTAGTTCAATCTTCTAATGAATACACTGCGTATGATGCAGGAGGAAATGTATTGTTTAATGGATCATGTGCAGACGGTTCTGGAACATGCGGAATATATGAAGCTGTAAATTTTGTTCAACAAAACTATAGATACGGTAAAGTAGGATTAATAGGATCCTTTTATCCGGTGAATTCGCCGGATGGCCAGTTTAATGTAGAATTAGACGGTAGTGCAATAGTATACTTAAATTCTGCTAGTAGCAATTTCATGATATCAATTCCAAAATCAAAAAGCGTAACATACTTATGGTATCAAAGTGCTGGCATGGTAAATAGTATACTAACAAGAAAACAATCTTTTTCTCTGCAACCATACGTACTATTCCCTGGTACAGTAACAAGCATGTTCTTAGGTAATAATGACCAGTATCTAGGCACTCCATCAGCATTCACAATTTCTGCATGGGTAAACGGTTTCGGAGTAAATACTTACGGGACTGGTTATGTAATATCTTATGGATCCACAGAAAAGGGAATAATCTGGGCTATACAAAACACTAACGGAAGGTTATGCTTTAGAGTCTCATCAAGAGGAGTATGCGTTGCTGGTCCATCATCTTCACCTTGGCATGTAGCAGCAGTATATAATGGCGGTAATCTACAATTATATCTTAATGGTAACCTAGCTGGTAATTGGTCTGGAGTAAACGTAGAATATTACCCAAGTAAATACCCTGCTTACCTATGGATAGGTAACATTCCTATTGCAACACAGCAGGGAGGACTTATTCCAGCTAACGGTCCATTCGCGTGGCTTGAAAACATTCAGTTTTACAATACTGCACTTTCATCTTCTCAAGTCTCTCAATTAGCGTCGTCTCCTGCTCAAGATCCCGTAGATTACTCTGCATTAGTATCTTGGTCTCTCTACCGTTACATATTCTTCGTTGGAGATCTAATTACTGGTGTAGGATATCAGAGAATGTATGGATTCTCTGAAAGTGGGGTGTTCTAAAATGGCTTTCGTAATTTCTGATCATATGGATCCAGACGTAGATTTTTACGTTCCACCAGGCAGTGACGCTACTCAAGCCATACAACAAGCTTTAGAATTATCAAAAATCTACGGCGTTGCACACATAATTATTAGAGGAAGGCTTTACGTATATGCAACAACTAACGTTCCATTCCCGCTCGAACAATCATTAAACTACGTTTTCGAAGGCGACGGTCTAGGAGAAATAATTTACTTACAGACAGACAAATCAATTTCCCCACCTTCAATGATAACTACTGCAGGAACAGCTAATGCTGAAATGCAACAAGGAATATCCACACATAATTCTGTAATTTCATTGCCAATGTTAGAATATAGCATGGCTGGATGGTACATAGCCTTCAAAAACTTAAAGTTAGATAATTACACTAATCAAAGATGGGCTATAGCAAACGGTTATTCTAATTACCATTCAATAGTAATGTATTTCGACGGAGTAGAGTTCAATATTAACATATGGATAAACGAGACTACTGAAGTATTGGTAATAAATTGCTATGCTACTGGGGAACTGCTTTTCGATTCCAGATCTAGGGATGTAATGGTTATAGGTTCCAGATTCGAAAATGAGGGAGGGTTTGCAGTGTCTTCAAGAGGTTGGACTGTTGTAGGCTGCGTATTCGTAGGTCCTCATGCTTTCCTTAATCCTGGTAACGATGGTAACGACGGAATGGTAGTAGGCTGCGTATTCGACTCTGGTACCATAGTAACTCAAGGTGCTTCTGGATTAAGAGTAGTAGCTTGCACTCTTCATAATGTCACATTCCCTGGAGGATATTACGGTTCAATGAACTACACGTATGGGCAAAACTTCGCTTTAATAGGTTGCGTAATTTCGAATTATACAATAGCTCTAAATCAATTAACTGGTAGAGGATCGTACCTCATTGCATTTAATACATTTAATCCATCATCTGACTTAATAATAGCTGTAGCAGACAATGCAGTAGTACAATCAATACTTATAATAGGGAATACATTCAGCAGTATAGAGACCCATAACAGTTTCATATTCATAGGAGGTACAAACGCCCCTGGGTCTAGTGAGACGCAATTAACTGGAAAGGTTCTAATGCTTTACATAGCATTCAATACTTTCAATAATCCAAATCAAACACCAGGAGCAACATACGGTGCACATTTTGGTTCATACTATATACATGGAATAGCTTACGTTAATATAGGAATAACAGTAACTTACGCATACATAGTTTTCAACTACTTCGAAAACACTTACGGACTATATGATAACAGCACAAGAAAACCAGTAGGATACTTCCAATTCGTCCAACTAAACAGCAACGTTCAATTAATACAGTATCTGAACTTCTACTTTAACGTGGTAGAAAACAATATACCTATTTACATACCATCAAACCAGACATACAATGCACAATTTAACGTAGGAATAGCAAATAGCACAGCGTGAAACAAATGAAACTACAAATAATTTATGATGACGGAACAATAGAAGAAGTAACACCAAAAAAAGTAGAAGTAATACAATCACAAAAACAAAACCTAGCACATTATAAATACGTAGATGAGGAAAAACACATAATATTCCACGCATATCTCCCCACAGACGAAGAACCGACAGTAAGACCAGCAGAAATAACAAAAAGAATAGCACACGAAATGGAAAGCAAAAAAGTTGTAGCAAAATCCTACACAATGCAGGCAGACGAACTAATGACAAAAGCAAAAATGATGACAATGATGGGAGGAACAATGATGACAAAATGCTATTATTGTGGAGACCCAGCAACAAACGAATACCAAGGAAAAAAAGTATGCTCCTCATGCTTCAGAATGTTGTCACAGTACAAAGAAAACTCACAAGAATTCCAAAAATACCTCAAAAGCAAAGTAATAGATAGATGGAAATAGTTTATTTTATTTCAAGTAATCTTTTCCTTATTTGTTCCCCTGAATAACCTTTTTTTATTGCGTCTAAAGTTATTTTTAATCCCAATCTAAGACCTTCAATAGCAGCTAAAGATAATAGAGATCTGTCTTTTAAATACCACTTCCATGTTTTTATTAATATATCAGTTTTTAATTTTTCAAGATTTATCTTATATATTCTAGAAAAATAATATGCGGATAGAACGCTTTCAGCGTAAAGTTCTTTTATGACGCTAGGATTTTTAGATCTACTTATTGATTCTCTATTTAGATGTTCAGTTTTACAGCAATTTTGAACAAAAACGCTATGAAATCCTTTCCTTATAGCGTTAACACCAACATAATTTTCGTAATAAGCACCTCTTAGCGTCATTTGCTCTAACTTGAAATTTTTGTAGACTTCCTTTTTTAAACTCATATTATAACCAGAAAGCCCTAACGTCTTTATTATCCTACCATTTTTTCTAAAAGATTTATTATAAGTCCATAATCCTGTTTCGGCAATGTAAATAGCATAGTCAGACATTGCTTTATCTATAGGTTTTTCAAATAATTTAGCGTAAGATCTTTCCAATAAACTAAAATTAATCAGCCTAACAGTGCTATTATTTCCTACTACTCCAAATTCTGGATTGGAATGCATTTCTATATGGTCTTTTACCCAGTCTTTTGATGGTATTGCGTCATCGTCAGTAGTTATGAGAATATCAGCATTAGCATTGGAGAAAATTAAATTCATAGCCTCCTCAATGTAACCCTCCTTCTGATAAATAACTTCAATATCCAAATTCTTATACTTAGAAATAACATCCTCAGTAACATCACCATCAGAAGGCTTATAAACAACAAGAAGCCTAAAATTTTTATAAGATTGATTCTGAAGAGCCTCTAACAGTTTTCCAATAGTTGAACCATTATTCTTGTATGTAGGAATAGCAACAGTTATTTCCATATAAACTTACTTTACATAAAGCATTTAAATCTATATGAAAAAACTGAAATCGTATTATAGTAAATTATATTTTTCTAGATTATAATTTAAATTATCCCAAGTATATTTAGCATAACTATTTTAATCCAATTGCCTCTTTAAATCTTCTCATAAAATCCTTAAACTGAAATTGTTTTGCTGTCTCCAGGCCATTTATAGATATTTTATCTGCAATAGGAGGATTATCTAATAAAAACTCTATATTTTTAGCTATGGCTTTGTAATCATTTATTGGAACTATAATGGCATTTACACCGTCCACAGCATACTCTTTGGATCCCTCAGTATTAGTCATTATAACTGGCGTTCCACATGCCATAGCTTCTAATCCTACTAAACCGAAACTTTCACGTGTTGATGGATATATAATAATATATGAACTAGCGTAAAAATTCTTTAATTCGTCTACTCTTAACCTTTTTACTTCTTTATACGGAAAATTAAGATTTAATTTAATGTCATCTTTATTTAAGATTTTTACTGAGAAATCATTTCTTCTGCTATATACTTCTTCTATAGCTTTTACAAATACATCAAATCCTTTATGAGCCTCATGTCTAGCTATTGTCGATATCACTCTTGGCCTTGATGATGGAGGCAAATATTCACAATTAAAAAAGTCATCAGCGATGAAATTTCCTATGTTAATAATTTTATTTGTATTAGAAAATTTTCTTAAATATGAAGTAGTGTAATTAGATATGCTTAACATAGTCATAGGTAATGAAAATGACTTAGAAATTGCGTTTTTTACACCTTTCCATTGATCTTCTTCATACCAAGATTCTATAACATCTTGACAAAAACAATATTTCCCACCTGCTTTATATACTGCAGGTATAGTATACCATACAGTAGCTATGATTATATCACCTTTATTTTTCTTAATAAGATATTCTAAAATTTTTAAATTTATCTTATATGGTATTTTTGTTAGAAAACTGAATTTATGAAATTTTTTATTAAATTCTAATAGATATTGTATGGAAAATATTGGACGTAATATTTTAGGTTGTGTAATAATCTTAGCATTTTTAACGGGATTATATCCAGAATAACCCCAGCCTACAAGCGTCACTATGTTTACTTCGTGTCCGTCTTCACTTAATCTATTTGCAATCCTATATATTTCTTGATCACCACCAGTACCTCCTAGCCCATACATTACAAATGTTATATTAACCATATCTAGTTCAATTAAGTATTTCATAAATAAATATATAAATTTTTATTTGCACAACTAATTTTTATAATATTTATGGTAAAATATTTAAGTAAGAACTACCTTATATATTTATATATTTCTTTTTTTCAATTTTATTTATGCCTTTCATTTCTGTTATTGTTACTGCTCATAATAGGAGGGAATATTTGAGGGATGCTGTTGATTCCGTTTTGAATCAAACAATTGATGATTATGAGATTATTGTTGTTAAGAATTTTAAGGACGAGATTGACGATTACTTGAAGGAGAACGGTGTTAAGAGCGTTCTAGTTGGTGACCAAACTCAAGGAATGGACGTTATATCAGGATTAAAGGAAGCTAGGGGTGAAGTAATATCCTTCCTTGACGACGATGACTTATTCTTGCCCAGGAAGCTGGAGAAGGTTAAGGAAGTATTCCAAGACGAAGAAGTAGGATACTATCATAACGCTTTTGAGAATTTTCTTGAAAGGACTCCCAATAATCTTGAGAAAATACATATTAAGAAAGATTACGATTATACTATAATAGACAACCAAGAAAAAGTAAAAAAATTCGGATTCATGTTCAATACCGAGACTGAAATAAATAGTAGTTCTATTAGTATTAGGAGAAGTCTTTTTAATAATAGTTTCTCTTATTTGGAGAAAATAAATCATGCAGTCGATGTTTTCATGTTTTATTTAGCTCTTATGAGTGAGAAGAAGATTGTTGTTGATCCTGAAGTTCTTACTCTTTATAGAATTCATTCTAATAATACCTGGTTTTACATGAACGATGATTTTGAGAATTGGCTTGAACATAAGAAATCTTACATGGAGAAGGAAATTGAGGATTATATAACCATGCTGAATATGATAAAATCATCTTCTTTTGAAATATTTATAAAAGAATATATTTTAGATTTAAAATTAAGATTGGCTAGGTTACCATCACCATATAATAATTCAAAATATAAAGCAACAATCAAAGACTATATAAAATTCTCTAAAAAAGATAAAAATATACGTTCTTTATTATCTAATTTAACTGCTTTTACTCCTAGTTTCATAAGACGAAAATTAGTTAAAAAATGGTATCAGGATGAAATTTCTAGAGCAAAGAATGTTAGTTCTATAAATAACTAATGTTTCCTGATGATTAGAATAGCTACTATAATGGCAATACCTATTAGAATAGCTAGTGCTATTATGAAATAATGATGAGGCTGTGAAGAGTGACTGTAAGTACAAGTAATACAGCTAGTAGTGGTTTGAGTTTGTGAAGTACTAGTTTGTGTAATTTGAGTAGTAGAAGTACTACTTTGAGTAATTTGACTAGTAGAAGAAATCTGTGTAGACGTTGTTACAGAACTTGTTGTTAAATTTTGAAATTGCATAACATAATTCAGTGTATTCTCATTTATATAGCCTTTCTCATAAAGTAGATAATAAGCAGTATAGTTTCCTTTAACATTAGCAACATAACCGTAATGAATAGGATATTGTAATGGAATAGGATAGCTCCAATTATTTGGATAAAGTATTATTGGTTCCCTTTGAACTGAGAAGTTAAATGACTGCAATAATCCGTATACGTTAGAATTAGCAACTATTTTAGTTAGATATGGTAGATGCCAATTATAGTCTATAAATCCCAAAAGTGTGTATCCAGATATTGAATAATTATTTATCCAACCTTCTTTAGCATATGGAGAAATTATTAAGAGAGGAGTTCTTTGCCCAAGAATAGAATAATTATATATTCCCAATCCTTCTAAGTAATGATCGCATCCTTCACCGTAAGTATAGATTATTGGGGGAGGAACTTGGTCGTAAAAACCTCCTCCTTCGTCAAAAGTTATGAAGATTACAGTAGAATTCCAATATTTACTTTCCATTATAGCATTTATGTACTTTACCAGATTAACTTGACCTTCGGTTAAATTGAAAGGTGGATGTAAATCTAAAGCTGAATGAGTATCGTGACCATCTCCGCCAGTAAACATTAGCCATGAAACATCTGGTAGGCGGCCGTTTTTAAGATCTTGCAGAAAGACACTAGTATTAAAATAATGTGAAGAATAGTTTTGTGCTCCTGAAAATACTACTAGAGGAAAAGGTGGAAGAGATTGCCCTTGATAATAGCCATAGTCAAAATATGCCCATGATACTCCGTATTCACTTAATTGATACATTATAGTATTCTGAAAAGGAATTACTGAGGATGCATACCCGTCTCCTAAAATTTTTGTAGGATAACCAGTTAAGTATGCTACCCTATTTGGTTGAGTAGAAACTAAAACTGGAGAGAAATAATTATCTGAAAGAACGTATTCTTCAGCATAGTCCCACAGTAGTGGAACTTGTTCATAGGATACATAAGCTAGGGATTGCTTTCCTGAGCCCACTATGAAACCGTTCATTGCTCCCCTATTCCAATCTGTATGATAAGCAGTATATCCCTCTGTAGGATCAGCTAAAATAACTGAATTTGCATAATATGGTTTCATTCCTCCCTTACTAATATTGTCAGGATTATATGGTATTATTACACTTAAATTAAGTCCAAGAGGTCTCATTACGGATTCAGTTACATTATTATATATTGGTGGATTACCGAAAGGATAGGTTCCAAAAAGATTATCGAAAGCATGATTCTCGAGAATTATAATAACTACGTGCTTTATTGGTGTTGCAGTCTGCCCTTGAGATGGAATTAAAGGTAAAAACGCAAATATAAACGAAAAAAGTAGCACAAAGATAAGTATTTTCTTTATCATGGGATATAATATAATAAAGCATTATTTAAACTGGAATGTAAATTCCAATGAAGTTTTTACATTAAAATTTTTCTCAATGACGTAATATAATTTTCCACGTTGCCTAAATCGTATACATCGTTAACTTTTATAGCACGAAATTCTCTTCCTTTCCTCATTAAATACTTAATACCATCAGTTAATTGTAATTCTCCTTCCCATTTTATTTCTCTTAATGCTGGAAAAATTTCTTCATTAAAATGATAGTATGGAACAATAATTAAATTAGATTTTGGATAAGCTGGCTTTTCTTCTACGTCCAATACCTTTTCTCCTTCAACAACAACTACACCGTAAGGTCTTGGATCCTCTACTTCAGTAGTTAAAAAAGAATTTATTTTCATTTTTTCTAGTGGTATTTTTCCTAAAATAGTGTCTGCTGCAACTAGTATGAAATCTTCTTCAACGAAAGGTTCTGCTCTAAGAACAGCATCTCCAAAGCCTCTTGGTTCTGATTGATTTACAAATGCTATGTTACTTCCCTCAATTTTTTGGTAAAAACTTCTTAGGTCTTCTGCTTGTTTAGTCTTTCCTTTATCCTCTAAATAAGAAATGAAATCGTAATCTGGAGTGAAATGATCTTCTATTACTCTTTTTCCTTTTCCTACTACTATTACGAAATCTCTAATTCCTGAATCAAATAATTGCTCAAAAATTATTTGAATAACAGGCTTAAAATTGCCTTGAAAAGGAATGGGAAACATTTCTTTAGGAATTTCTTTAGAAGCTGGAAGCATTCTAGTACCTAATCCAGCTGCAGTAATTACAGCATGCATTCTATTCACCCAGGCCTATAGCTCTAAAACGCGTCCTATCCATTTTCGATGGATCTAGAATTCTTCTCCCATCTACTACATATTTACCTTTTAATAAGTCCTCAATACCATAAAACTCTTTCCACTCTGTTGCTATTATTATACCATCAGAATCTCTTATACACTCTTCTTTGCTTACCATTTCTGCCTTATTAGTCCTAGCTTTTGGATCATAAGCTAAAACAATAGCACCTCTAGATTTAAGTATATCAATAATTTTTAACGCAATACTCTCTCTAGTGTCGTCAGTATCAGGCTTAAATGCTACACCCAAAACACATACCCTCTTATCCTTAATAGATCCTAGTAGTCCCTCAAGAAGGTTAACTACTCTCTTAGGTCTCTCCTCATTTACTTCAATGGCAGCTTCTATTATTCTCAACCTTTCGCCTACTTCTCTAGCAAAGGAAGTTATTGCTAAAGTATCCTTAGGGAAACAAGAACCTCCCCAACCTATTCCAGCCTTTAGGAAATAAGGAGAAATCCTCTTATCCATTCCGATAGCGTTAGCAATTACATTAACGTCGCATCCTATCCTTTCGCAAAGATTGGCAATTTCGTTAATAAAAGATATCTTAACTGCAAGAAAAGAATTAGCTGCATATTTTATCATTTCTGCTTCCTCCAAAGAAGTTCTCAAAATTGTAGACCCCGTGAATCTCCATAATCCTTCTACAATATCTCCAGCCTTTTCGTTTTCACTTCCTATAACTATCCTATCCGGAGATTTTGTATCTAGGATAGCAGAACCTTCCTTTAAAAACTCTGGGTTAACAACTACGTTTTCTCCTACTATATCCTTAACTTTCCTTGCTGTACCTGGAACCACTGTACTCTTTATTACTACTATGGAATCTGATAAGTACTCCTTCATCTTCTTAGCTGCATCAAAAACGTATCCTAAGTAAATCTTACCGTTAACAGTAGGTGTAGAGACAGTTATGAATACTACATCAACATCAGATAGGGAAGAATAGTCAGTCGTGAATTTAAGATTATTAAAGTTCTTCTCTATCATCTCTTGAAGTCCTGGATCATAAATGGGTGACCTCTTACAATTTAATCCTTGAACTCTGTTCTCATCTATGTCAATTCCAACAACCTTATGACCTTGTTCTGCTAAAACGACTCCAGTAGATAATCCTACGATGCCTAGTCCTACTATGCCTATTTTCACGATAAAACACCTTTAAACCATTCTATTGTTTTCATTAATCCATCGTCTAGCGAAATTTTAGGTTCCCAACCTAATTTTTCCTTAATTTTAGTAATGTCTGCTGCCCTCCTAGGTGGGTCATCTTGTCTTGGTGGGAGGAATTTTATTCTTGAAGATGATCCAGTAAGTGAGATTATCTTTTTTGCTAAATCAATTATCTTTACTTCCTTGTTTGATCCTATGTTGAATATTTCTCCTTTTAACCCTTTTCCTAACATTTTTAATGTTCCTTCTACCCAATCGTCAACGTATAGGAATGCTCTAGTTTGGTTACCGTCTCCGAAGATTGTTATGTCTTCTCCTTTTAGTGCTTGGTAAATAAAACGGGAAACTACTCTACCGTAAGTCCCGTCTTCTCTTAGTCTTGGTCCGTAAACGTTAAAAGGCCTTTGTATTCTCACGTCTAGTCCGTATTCCCTATAGTATGACATTATTAGTGCTTCTGAGAATCTCTTGCTCTCGTCGTAACAGCTTCTTATTCCTGTTGGGTTTACTTTTCCCCAGTAGTCTTCCGGTGTTGGTACTATTTCCGCGTGTCCGTAAATTTCAGAAGAAGACGTGTACAAGAAGGTTGCGTCGCTTTTTCTCGCTATTTCTAGTGCGTTGCGTGTTCCTAATGAGTTTGATAATGCTGTTTCTACAGGGTGTTGAATGTAGTCTTCTGGTGATGGTCTTGCTGCTAGGTGAATTACGTAGTCGAATTTTTCTTGAGTATCAAAGTTTTCTATTCTTTCTTTAATTATTTTGATTCCTTTTGGTACGAATTTTGTTGTTGATAAGTCATCAACTACTGTAATTTCACCGTTCAAGGATTCGATAAGGTGTGATCCAAGAAATCCAGCTCCACCACTAATTAAATATTTCATGAAAACTAATATAGAGAGATATAAATTAAGCTTTATTAATAATCTATGGAATATTTTCTATATTTTGCCTTTTGAATACTATAGAAAATAAAGAAGATTTAATTAAATGAATGTAAAGATTACTCACATAAATATAGCTAAAGCCTTTCAAATCTATGTAGAATTTTTAATCTTGGATACTTGTACAATTTTTTCTTGACTCGATCTTTCGTCTTGGTACCATTTTTTAACTAATTTGCGTCTTATGAAACTAGGAGTAAAAGCAGTTAAATTAGATAATAAAGAACGCAAACTTTTGTATCGATTATAATAGGCTATATAGTCTTTGATTGTTGCTTTATATTTTGAATTATTATATGGTGATGGTAACCTAGCCAATCTTAATTTTAAATCTAAAATATATTCTTTTATAAATATTTCAAAAGAAGATGATTTTATCATATTCAGCATGGTTATATAATCCTCAATTTCCTTCTCCATGTAAGATTTCTTATGTTCAAGCCAATTCTCAAAATCATCGTTCATGTAAAACCAGGTATTATTAGAATGAATTCTATAAAGAGTAAGAACTTCAGGATCAACAACAATCTTCTTCTCACTCATAAGAGCTAAATAAAACATGAAAACATCGACTGCATGATTTATTTTCTCCAAATAAGAGAAACTATTATTAAAAAGACTTCTCCTAATACTAATAGAACTACTATTTATTTCAGTCTCGGTATTCATCATGAATTTGAATTTTTTTACTTTTTCTTGGTTGTCTATTATAGTATAATCGTAATCCTTCTTAATATGTATTTTATCAAGATTATTGGGAGTTTTATCCAGAAAATTCTCGTAAGCGTTATGGTAGTGGCCAACATTATCGTCTTGGAATACTTCCTTAACCTTCTCCAGCTTCCTGGGCAAGAATAAGTCATCGTCGTCAAGGAAGGATATTACTTCACCCCTAGCTTCCTTTAATCCTGATATAACGTCCATTCCTTGAGTTTGGTCACCAACTAGAACGCTCTTAACACCGTTCTCCTTCAAGTAATCGTCAATCTCGTCCTTAAAATTCTTAACAACAATAATCTCATAATCATCAATTGTTTGATTCAAAACGGAATCAACAGCATCCCTCAAATATTCCCTCCTATTATGAGCAGTAACAATAACAGAAATGAAAGGCATAAATAAAATTGAAAAAAAGAAATATATAAAATAAAATGAAACAACACTCTAGTTTCTAAATTATGGCATAAACTTTGAAACTTTGTAGAAGATAATACATACGACTTATATAAAATATTGTTTAAATATAAAGGAAAGCTTATTATAAAAAGACGTATTTACAATTTTTATATGGTTAGCCTTAGTGTTAATATGATTTTTAGGAATGAGGAGCCTGTTGTTAAGAAAGTATTAGATAATATTTTCCAACAAATAGACGATGATACTGAAGTGATTCTTATTGATAATATGAGTAGGGATAGGACTTTTGATATTCTTAAGAGTTATGAGAGGGATAACGTTATAGTTGATCGTTATAATGGACCTAAAGGAGGAGCTAGGAATAAAGCATTAACTCTCTCACATGGTAAGTACATATTATGTTTAGACGGAGACCAAATATATTATAACCTACAAAAATTAATTGATGAATACCTAAATAATTATAGTAACTATGGGCTAAAGGTTGGCAAAAGTTCTTTTCCTATTTTGGCTCCTAGGGAACTCCTGCTTAAAGTAGGAGGATGGAGAAACTTAGTACATATTGAAGACTGGGATCTATGGTTCAGACTAACGGATAGCTGCAAGTTTTTGTATCTTGCCAATAAGGATTACATTTTCGGCAAACATATGAGGGATCATAAGAAACATCATACTAAATGGCAAACAGCAAAAGGATTAATAGAAAGATATCGAGATTGGACTCTTACTGGTCTACCAGGCTATCCAGTTAGGAATGATCCAAAAGTTATTCCGTTTTATATAATCGGAAAATTGTTGGTTATTCCAAAATATAAAATGCTTGCTCACTATAAATGCACTAAAATCCTTAAGGACGATCTACCTAAAGAATTTCAAGGAATTGATTGGGATCTGAAGAGGTTTTACAACTTGCTAAAGTATGAAAAGATATATTGTAATGATCCTATCTTTGATAAAGCTATGAAAATCTTCGAGGAAAAATACGCTAAAAAGCCTGAAGCTTCTTTCCGATGAGCAAATATGACTAGTCTACTTTACGTAAGTCTTGGAGAAAGGCCTACTTCTGGAGCCACAACCACAATAATTGAGTTACTTACTAGATTGCCAAAATTTCAAGTTAATGTAGATTTAGTAGAATTACTGTTTAAGGATGAAGAAAGTCTAGTAAGCAAATGCCCTAAAATTAAAGAAAGTATATCAAACTATAAAGTAATAAGACTACCTTACTCCAAGTCATTCTTAGGAAAAGTTATTCGTTTTATATTAGTAAATTCCATATTAAAACTGAATATTTCTAAAATATCAAATAACTATGATTTTGTTATAGGGTTTAATACTAAAAATTCAATTTATATCTATTATTTAACTCCGTATATAACTTTCCCTCTGTATAAGCATTATATTAAATTAGTAAAAAGAACCAACTTGATAGAGGGAACAGTATGGTTTATCAAATCTATAAATACTCTAAATAGAAATAGGAAAAGAGCTTGGAATATTTGTGCTGGTGTTGTTCTTCAAGAAAAACTAAAAGAATACGGTATTTCTTGTTTTGCTTTGGAGCCTCCTGCTGGAGTAGATCTTGAACTTATTGATTCTTCTCCCACATTAAATGGTTTTGACGTTATTCACGTTGCTAGGCAAGGTTTTATGAAGGGTACTCTGGACGCTGTTAAAGTTATTAGTGAACTTAATTTATCTCACGCTTTTATTGGTCCTGTTGATCAAGGTTTCTCGATGCCTCAAGTTAACTACCTTGGTGAGATTCTCGATAAGAGGAGATTGTACGGTATTATGAAGGGTTCAAGGGTCTTCCTCTACCCTTCACGCGTTGATTCCTTTGGAATAGTAGTAGCTGAGGCTTTAGCCTCAGGATTACCAGTAGTAGCTTACAATATTCCAGCAATAAAATATTATTTTGGGGATTGCGAAGCAGTAAAATTGGTTGAAGTTTGTGACATTCAAGGGCTAGTGAAGGGAGTAAAAGAAATGATTAACGGAGATTATAAGAATGTAGCAAGAGAATGCGCAAAAAAATACTCATGGGAAGAAGTAACAAAATCATTCACAAACATACTACAAAAACTCAAGAAAGAAAAAACTTAAGGAACTTTGATAGGAATCTTAGATTAGATTCGTTTAATGCAGAAATCAAAATTTCGACTTCTTTTTCCCTTATTATCTTCATTTTTACATAGATTTTAAATAATATAAGGACAAGTATTACACCTAATATAAGTGAAAATTCTGATTTTATAAAAACTAATGGAAATAGTAATAGAAATGATATTAAGTACACTTTCCCTACCATATAAAGTGGTAATTTATAGTCTTTATACATACTTTTTACTACAGAATATGACATAATATAACTTGGAATCCAACTAATCCATCCAGTAAGGAAATATCCAAAGTAACCTAAAGTTGGCAAGAATATTGTCAGTAAAACTGAATTTATAACAACGCCTATAAGGTTTATTTTTGCCGTAATCTTTGTATATCCTTTAAATAATATGAGAGAGCCTAAAATGCCACTTCCAGAAGCGGTAGAAATTAACGGTCCTATTAATGAGAGTCTTAATAGTAATGGAGCTAGAGTATATTCCTTGCCGGCTAACAAGTATATTATTTGGTTTGATAAGAAAATAACTGCAAAGAGTATTGGAACTTGAATTATCATACCTATTTTATATAATTCGTTTACTACATTTATAACATTTTGTTTATTATTATAATCTAATTTAGAAAATATAGGTTGAAGAGCAAAACCTAAAGGATTAAATATAGTATCAAAAAGAAAGCCTATTTTTGAAGATGCAGTAAGATTTGATATTTCAAAAATAGTTAAAATTCTATTTACTATCGAACTGTTGTAGAATCCAGCTACTGTGCCTCCTACACCGGGTAAGACTAATGGAAATCCAAAACTTACTAATTCTTTTATTGTAGATATTGATGGGAAAGAACGTAACATTGAATATTTGCTTAAAACATATACACCGTATACTATAGCACCTGCATAAGCTAGGGAGTAACCTATTATGACACCATATACTTTAAGGAAAGTTATTCCTAAACCCACGCTAAGAATTGTTTGAAGAGAATAATGCACTATCCATATTCCGCTATTATGCTTAGTCATTTCAAATCCTAAAAGACCAGAAAATATTGAGCTTAAACCCCAGTAAGGTATAGTATATAAACTGGCCAATTGACCATATGGAATTATTTCAGGTTTATTATAAATATACGTAAAAATAAATGGAGCAGCAAAGTATCCTATAATAGCTAACAGTGTACCATAAGAAAAATCGAATAGCATACCAGAAGTTATGACATTATATGCCTTGTTAATATCAACTTCCTTATATTTTGCGCTAAAACGTGTTACTGCAGTATTAACTCCTAAATTGCCAAATAATCCAACCATGTAAGGTACTGTCATTGCTATGCTCAAGATTCCATAGTCTATAGGCTGTAGAATTCTAATAATTAGAATTGAACCTATAAATCCTATAACATGAGAAAGAAATCTACCTTGAAGCAGATTTATATAATTTAACATGAGACTTTTTCCTAATTTTTCAAAATCAGACATTTTATACCTCTCTATATACTTTTAATAATTTTTCTGAGATAGTGATATAATTGAACTCTTTTGCTTTTTCTAAACCTTTTATTCTTAACTCGCTTTGTAATGATGGAGTAGATATAACTTTGCATGTTTTTTCAGCTATATCTTCTGGGTCCTCCGGATTAACTAGAATACCATTTCCTTCAGCTAATTCTTTCATAGACCATCTATCTGAGGTTATTACGGGTGCTCCCGATGCCATGGCCTCTATTATTGGCATACCAAAACCTTCGTAAAGTGAAGGGAACAGGAAAGCCTGACTAGCATTATATAATTTTACAAGTTCTTCATTATTTAGCCATTCTAGAATTATTACGTTTTTTGAATATTCTCCCAATTCCTTTTTAATCATGTCTATTCCATGTTTCCAATAAGCTCCGACTATGACGAGTTTTATGTTATCTGTGCACTTAGAAATAAGTCTAAATGACTTAATGAGATTTTTAGGATTCTTTAGCTCATCATATCTTGAAACGTTAAGTATGAAATTACCGTATTTCTCTTTAATACCAGAAATTTCTTCGTTGTTTAATCTTCGAAATATAGGATCTACGGGGTTGTAAACTACAAATACTTTATTTTCATCAATATCTAACATACTAATTATTTGGTCTCTTGTACTTTCGGATATAGCTATAGTTCCGTCTATTCTCTTCAATGTGTATTTTAATATTGAAATATTTAATTTCTCACTTCTATTCATGAATTGTCTTAATATTAATGGTTTTAGGTCATGTACAGTCATTATTTTTTTGTATCTGGAAGGAAGAGTAAGCATTAGACTGGCGCTAACATGAGGATAGATGAAATGATAAATATCTGGATTGAGTCTCCTTACTGTAAAATAATTTGAAAATAGATCAGTAATTATATCTTTTCCAAAAATTTTTCTATATTCTTTAAGTTTCACATATTTAAACTGTGGATCTAAGTTTTTTTTGGAAATTATGTATACATCTTGATTCAGAGATGTTAGTCCATTATAGAAAAGATAAGTTAGTCTTCCAAGACTCCATTCTCTACTAGTGCCAGCAAAACCCATTAGAGCAATCTTCATTAGACATAAGTATAATTAAAAGATTATAAATGGTTTTTCATAGATTTTTGATAATAGATTTTCCATTAATAATTTTAAGCTCAAAATGTTTCATAACAGTGTGCAAGAACCATTAGTATCTATAGTCATACCAACGCTAAATTCTGGAAAAACCGTTAGAGGTACTTTAGAATCATTAAGTATCCTTGATTATGAGAATTTCGAGATTATTGTGGTTGATGGAAAGTCAACAGATAACACACTAGAGATTGTAAAGGAATATCAATCCAGGTATAATATAAGGATAGTAATAGAGGAAAAGAGAGGCAGGGGAGTCGCATACAATAGAGGAATCTTAGAAGGAAAAGGAAAGTATATAGCTTTTCTAGATAGTGATGCTAAATTAGGTAGCAAAGGATGGGTAAAAAATGCAGTAAAAATGATGGAAGAAAACGAAAAAATAGGCGTAGTTTTTACTAAAGTCTTTGCTCCTCCTGATTCTAAGTACATTCAAAAATCAATAGATACTTTTCTATGCAAGGGATATACTACTGCCAATGGCGCTATTTATAGAAGAGACGCAGTGATCAAAGTAGGTGGATTTAACGAAAAAATGAATTATATGCAAGAAGATGAGCTCTTATATAAGTTAACTAAAGCTGGCTATGAATTTAGAGTTAATTATGAAGATAAAATATATCATTATCACAGACAATCAGTAAGGTCTTATATAAAGCAGAACTCTGAGGCGGCTGTAGGTGCTAGGCTTTACTATTCATTTACTGGTCAAAGTTGGATAGTTAAGGATTCGCTAATTAGAATTTTCATTCTTATATTTTCTGTACTAATTGTCGCATTTCTTGCAGTTAATTTCCCTTTATTGTTAATTCCTATAATAATTCTCTTTTATACTGGGCTTTTTGTAAAAGTAAATATGGAAACATGTTCGCAATATAAATGGTCTAAATATACTCTATTTGCTCCTGTACTTATCTATCTTTCCATGATAGGTTATTCATTAGGTTTTTTAACCAATGCAATAAAACAAAAATAGATGACTCAGGATATTCAATCTTTAATGTCACAGTATAAGGTTATTTATTCACAGTATCTTCACTCACTCTTTATTAGTCAGTTAGTTCTTTATATAATGTTAACCATACCAATTATTCTATTTTTAATAATTTATTTAAATAGAGGAAAATTGTCGACGTTCTATTATAGATTATGGTATAGACTTAATAAAAACGGGTTTATTTCATCCTCCAAAAGGAATCATGATGAATTATTTAACGGAATCGTAATAGGAATGATACTCCTTGTTTTAATATTCTCCTTTGGTGTTTATGTTCTTAATACTACAGCTAAAGAAGGTTTTTCTGAAATGTTATTACTTAATGTAGAGGG
This sequence comes from Acidianus brierleyi, assembly GCF_003201835.2. NCBI lineage: Archaea > Thermoproteati > Thermoproteota > Thermoprotei > Sulfolobales > Sulfolobaceae > Acidianus > Acidianus brierleyi. The sequence continues at coordinate 836,980 of NZ_CP029289.2, forward strand.
ATCTATAGGAAATTATCCTACACATGTATTGGTAGGTCAGAACTCTTCAGTTTATGTTTTAGTAGAGAACCACGAGGGAAAGCCAGAGCTTTATGAAATTAAGGCCATTCTTATAAATAATGTAACTAATTCTACTGTTGAAGAGAATTTTGCTATAATAAAAAATAATGGGCAATGGAAAGTTCCTGTAAGTTTTATTGTAAATAATCCTGGTGAATATAAACTAAAAATAATGCTCTATTATTACAGTATGGGAACAAACTCATTTATATATTCAAATATATTTACTCAACTTCTTGTGAACGCTACTTAAAATATTAATATTTGTTCCACACTATTTATATAGATGACTGTAGAGATCTTTGTAGGTAAGAGAATAATAGATGCAGTTGAGGAACTGAAAAAAGAAGGTTATAGCGAAATAGATGCTATCAAGATGATACATGATAGTTATGAAGTAGATTCTATGGATGGTATAAGCATTGTAACTCATTTTGCGTCAATAGTTCTTATAGCATCACTGTTTATCAATTCTCCTGTTTTAGATGCATTTAAAATTCCTCTTGGAACACTATATTCTATCTTTTTGGTAGGATATGTAGTTCTTCACACATTTTATAGAAATGGCCTTAAGGATATTTCTAATTTTTCCATGATTGGTTTAAGCCTCGGTGTTAGTTTTGCTACAATAGTGCTTATAGGTTTTCTACTTAATTTCACTCTTGGAATAACGCCTTTCACTGTAATTCTTTCGGTAGTTTCAATTACTGAAATTTTTAATATAATAAATAATATTATGTGGTGGAAGAGGAATGAATTATAAGAATTATCCCATTTCTTTAGTATTATCATATACAATAGTTACTTTTATTTTATCAGTAGTAGGAGTTAAAGATTTTAGAATATACGTCCTACTATTTGCTGTAGCAAGTATACTTAATGAGATTGCGTTTTATCCTTTCCCTAGACCTTCTAATTACGTTATAAGCGGAATAACCTTAATATGGATTATAGCTAGTGTTTACTATATTCTAGGAATACTAGGAGTGGTGTGATACAATGAGGAAGCTAGAATTAGTAACAATATCAATGCTTTTAGCATCAATAGAACTAACGCTAGTAAGCATATTAAATATTTCAATCTCAAATTATGATCTCTTAAAATATCCCTTCGGTCTTACTGAAGAGTTACCACCTCTATACTGGATAACTGAATTTTTAACAGCGTTATCCTTCGTAATTCCTCTTCTACTTTATAAGAACTTTAATAAAAGGATATATAGCCTTCTAATGCCGATATCTTTTCTTCTTTTACTCTTCAACACTTTCTTTATTTTCTATTTTATTAATCCAGTATTTGTTCTTTCAAGAGATGAGATGGGGCATTCGACAGAGGTCATGTATCTTTTACTTAGACATACGACGTTATTAAATCCTGGAACTTATCAGGCTCATTATCCTTTGGGATTTATATACGGAGCTATTTCCTACATATTCTCTGGAATAACTCCTACTTACTTTTTCATATATTTTGGACCAATGTTCTTCCCAATAATTCAGACTTTAGCAGTTTACGGTTTAATAAGACTATTTTTTAAATCGCCTTATTCAGAACTTGGAATTCTTATCTACATATTCAGTTCAATGCCATTTTATGTTGCAGAATGGTCTCCACAACTCATGTCCTATAATCTACTCTTCCCAATTTTCCTTATTGTAGGGTTAATAGTTAAGAAAGGAGGATTAAGATTCACTCCCCTTCTAGTAGTTTTATCTGGATTGACTGGATTGACTGATATAGGAACTTTTGGAAGTGCAGTAACTATAGCTATAGGCGCTTTAGTGTTCGCTAAAAAAATAGGGAAATTAAATATAAAGTTCATAGCATATTCTGGTATTCTTACAGCTTCAATCTACATGTATTGGGTATATTTTGATCCTATAGCTTCCGGCGCACTAGGTGGGGATTACGTTCTTTTAGGAGATTTTATAGACGTAATAAAATCAATATTTATTCCACAATCTACTAAAAACTTAGTTCTACCTACAAGTACTTTAATATATACTTTCCTACCGCCTTCCCCTTATCACTTTATTTCAGTGGCAAGTAAATTACTTGATGGAGGAATATTTCTACTATTTTCTTTAATTTCATTTTTAATACTCGTAATAAGAAGGAAAAGCGACAAATATGTATGGCTTACTTTTGCTCTAGGTAGTGCACTACTTGTAATGCAAACAGGGATAGGCCTGGCAGACAACGTTAGTAACGTTTTGACGAGAATGATACCTCAAGCCATGGCTTTTTATACAATTCTCATAGTCTATTTCCTTTATAATAAGAACTTGTTAACTAAAGCATTTTCAATATTTCTTGTTATTCTGATTCCGCTTTCTATTCTAGGCTACGCAATGATCGCTACGTCTGAGCATTCTCCAGAAGCGGCGTTTTTTGGCGGAAAACTACTAGGAGAGTACGGTCTCTCCTCCGATCCGACTTATGGATTTTATCAAGGAGTTTATCAATATGAGGGAAAAATGGTACCAACAATAGGTATAACATATGGCGATATAAACTTTGCAGGACCATATATAGAGACATTAGCTTTGTATTTTGGAGGTCCTTCTGCAGCGAAAGGTTTTGAAGAATATAATAATTATGTGATGCAGAATGAGTCTGTAATTTTTAATTCTGGGGAAATGATAGTAGGATTAAAGTAAAGTTTTGTATTTTTGTATTATTTCATCTGCAATTATATCCCAATCAAATTTTTTTGCTATCTCCAATGAATTCTTTCCAAAAACTTCTTTATTTTCTATTGAAGTTAAGATTGCTGATGCTACCTCGTCGTATTTTTGTGGATCCACGGTAAAACCGTTATATCCATCCTTAACTACTACTATGTTAGAGCTATTTTTAGATACTATAATCGGTAGTCCAGTTCCAAGCGCGTCCATTACTGCGGAACTTATTCCTCCATCTCCAAATGAGTCTCCGAGCATTACAAATACATCAGCTATATTGTAAACATATTTTCTCATTTCATACTCAACCGGGTTCATGAAAAATATCTTATTTTCTATCTTTAACTGTCTAGCTAATTCTTTTAATTGATCTTTTAAATATCCCCATGCTACAAATAATAGCTTTATGTTATCTGATTTTTCTGAAGCTACCTTGAACGATCTTATTAATTCAAAAAGTCTCTTACCGTTGACTAATTGACCTAAATAAAGAACTATTTTATCTGTCTCGTTAAAACCATATTTAGCCTTTATATCATCTTTTTTTTCATTTATTTTTAATCCATTAATATCTATCCCTATTGGAATAACAACTGGATTTATTCTATAATATTTTTTTACTTCATTCTTTATTATTTCATTTGGAACTATATATAAGGAAGCAAACCTATAGATAAGCGAACCATAAATTCTTCTAAGACTCTTCCTTAAGATTGACTTTTCCCTCAAGCTACTTGCGCCTATTATTGTAGCGACTTTTTTGCTTGAAGGAAAGAACTCTATTGATGCATAATATCCTCCTATAGCGTGAATAATATCTGAATCTATAAGAATTCTTGATTTTTTGATTACCATTTCTAAAGTTCTAATATGGTATCCCAATCCTCCTTGTAGTTCTGATGTCTTAACGTAGTCGACTTCAAAGTTCTTATTGTATTGAAAAACGTCATCTTTGGAACTTATTCGAAGACCTATAACATAAATTCCTTTATTGCTTAACCTTTTGGCAAGTTCGAATGAGTAGACTTCAATCCCATCCCAAGGTTTAGCATTACCTGGTAATAGAGTTACTTGCATTAAACTTCATCTCTTATTTTAATATTTAAGGCTTTAGGATCTATTTTGTTAAAAACTTATATATTTTTATAATTTCGAAATTTGCTGATAAATAATCCTTTAAAATTTGTTAATAATGTCTAATAAATTCTTTTCATAATTCTCTAATGAAAATCTTTCAGAAATTTTTTTCATTTCTTCCATTTCTTTCGCATTCCAATCTTCCATAGCTCTTTTCACTTTTTCGATCGCTTTAGAGAACTCCTTAAATCTATATTTTTCAGGAACAAAATCTATTACTCCTCCCCTATTACTGGTAACAGGAATTAGGCCTGCACTCATTCCCTCAACTACTGAGGTACCAAATCCTTCAATATAAGGAGTAGGATTAAAATAAACCTTAGAAGAAGATAACAGTTTCATTTTAGTCTCTTCATCAATATTAGGATATAGCTGTATATTTTTGGTTTTTTTATCTTTTATCTCATTAAAATATTCTTGATCTTGTAAATAACCTGCAATAATAAAATTATAATCTGTTTCTTTAGCTATTTTTATTATATTATCTAATCCTCTATCTCTAGAGAATCTAGATATAGTAATTACTGTATTATTTCTATTTAAGTTATTTATATTTCTAAACCTCTCAAGATGGACTGGAGGATATAAGATCTCTGCATTTATGTTCCAAAAATATTTAGCCTCTGCCTTAGTCCATCTACTATTTACTAGAACTAATTTTTCTTTCCTTATTTTTTCCATAAAACCTTTCCTTATTATATACTGTGGAATCAAAATTAGCTTTTCCTTGAAGGGTGATCTTATTCTATAGTCTATGTTAAATTGATGAAAATATACAATATCTGAAGCTATAGGTTGTATATCTCCATGCATATTAATGCTGAAATCTTTTTCCCTATAAAATAGTCTGGAATATAACATCTGTAATGTTATATTCGAAATTTTTGGTAACATTTTTATTTTAACATTTTTAAGATCATATTTTTTTAAATAATTATATATTCTATCGGATATTTTCATTGTAACAAAATTTACGTTATACCCATTTTTTGATAGGATACCAATAGTATCTACTGTCATAAGTTGTATTCCGCCTAAAACTGTAGCATCAAATAAAATTACTGAAATATTCTTCATTTTACTCGCTTATTTCTTTATATAAGTCTATTAATTGATTCATAATTATTTCATTATCAAATTTTTGGAACGCATTATCTCTTGCAATTTCTCCCATTTTTCTTACTTCTTCCCTAGATATAAGTGAAATTTTATATAATGCCTCACCAAACTCTTTTATATCATATGTATTTACATGAAAGCCATCTACTCTGTCAGATACTTGCTCTATAAGTCCACCATTACCTTTAGTAACTATGGTAGGCCTTCCGGCTAACATAGATTCTATAACCACTCTTCCCCATGTATCTATATATAAACTTGGCACTACAACAAAATCAACGTCATAAAGTATATCTCTAAGAGATTTGAGATACTGATCATAAGGAACTCTCTTAGTCAGAATAACATGATCTTCTATTCCTAGTTTTTTTACGGTTTCGATAACTTGATGAGATTCTAGACCACCCGGAACTTTTAATCTTATTTTTTTATTCTTTTTAAGAGCTAGAGAGAAAGCGTAAAGTAATTGAAATATTCCCTTTTCTCTATCTGGATAACTTAAATATGCAAAAGTAAAATATTCTCCAGGATTATACGGTACATAGTCTATGTTAAAAGTCAAAGCGTTTATATTAATTACCTTTATTTTTTCCTCAGGATAGCCTCTGCTAATTAAGACGTCTTTAACTACCTTACTTACAGCTATTATGGCCGAAGCACTTGAAACGTTTTTCTTGATTTTATCCAATTTCCTTATAGCGTATAAAGCTTCTGCTGGAGATGTAAGTTTCCTTATTCCATTTTTCTTATATCGTATACACTTACTAACCTTCGAAATACTTTTACAATCACAGCCATCCTTTTCCATTGAATTAAAATAACATGTAGGCCACCAGTATTGCACATTAATAACGGTTCTAATTCCTCTTTTTTCTGCGATGGGTATTATTCCATGCCACGCGTTAGCTAGGTGTATAATAGAATTCTTCTCTGGAGAAATTATGTCGAGAATTCTTTTTGAATATTCCTCAGAATTGAGCATACTTTCTTCTCCAAAAATTTTGCTCTTTGGAGGTGGAGGTAAAACATTATATGGAGATTTAAAAGTTGTATAAAATTCAGTGTCAATTCCTTTTTCCTTCAATTTCTCATATGCAATCAAAATAGTTGCATAGGTTCCCCTCTGTTGAGTCTCAGTGAGTATCCTAACTTTCATTATTCTCTTATTCTTTATAAGTTAACACGCAATTAAAAACTTTATAATAGCCTTTTCCTATTTCTTCAGTTATTTTTCGAGATATATGTTTAAATATTTCATAATATTTTCCCTAAATGAATTAAAAGAGAATTGTGTTGCTCTTTGTTTTGCTTTTTCACTGTATTCTTTGTATGTTTTTTCGTCTTCTATTATTTTTATTATTTCTTCTTTTGCTTCTTCTATTGTTTTATAACCTATTCCGTATTTTCCTTCTTGTATTGTGTCTTCCCAAGTTCCTGATGACTTGTAAACTATAGGTACTGCTCCAGCATACATTGCCTCAGCAACACCAAGACCAAAATTATCATAACGCATACAGTGTAAGACTAATTTAGATTCCGCAAATATTCTCCATTTTTCTTCTTCGTTAACGTCAGTAAGCAATTCAACATCATTACCTGCTATATCCTTTAATCCTTTATAGTACTTTAAAGATGCTGGCGCATTGTTTAGTCCTCCTATTATTTTGAATTTTATTGTTGGGTTTTTTTGTCTTACTTTTTTTGCTATTTCTATGAATTCTTCCCAGTGTTTTGATGGTATGAATTTTCCTATTCCTACTACAATGTTTTGTTTTTCTCTTGTTTCGTAGTTTTCTGGTGGTATTACTGGAGGATAAACAACATCACAATCAAAGCCAATATTATTCTTCATAATATTTTTAACATAAATTGAACTGCATAAATTAACTTTAGATTTAGCTAATTTTTTTATAAATGGATAAATAGATTTGAAATATATTTTTTTAATTCCATAATATGGAGGAATTCTATCATTCCTAAAAATGCCTGGAGGGTATATAATGTAATCAAGGTCTAAGCCTAAATGAAGATGCGAGTAAAATAAGTTTGCAGAGAAATCTATCCTTCTTAAAAAGGAGTTAAACCTAATTAAAGGCAAATCCACTAATGGAGATATTATTGGACCTAAGAGTATTTTCATAGAAATTTTATTAACGTTTAAGTTGAGCTTACCTAATCCTTTTGGAAAAACTGCATAAACTTCGTTATTTTCTGTCAATATTTTTAAGAAAGAAGTAGCAAATAGTGACTCGCTAGTTAAAGATACCGGCGGCATTATCACCAAAGTTTTCATTACATGGTTTTTCGTATTCGTAGTATAAAAAGATAAATAGAAAATAGTAATGAGTAGCCCTGAATTTATTTCCAAAAAAAATTATAGTATAAAAAGATAATGAAATGGTTAATAAAGACGTAACAAACGCTTATGGAATAGATATATATTTTTAAAATCAAATAACTAATAATGAAAAGCCTAGTACTAATGCCACCCTTAAGGTATACTAGTGAGTCAGCAGCTGCTTTAGGAGTCCTTTACTCCTTATATGAGTACGGATCAGAAATTCATTACGTTATGACTGAAAAGGTTTATGATAACTATTTTACTACTTTTCCTGAAAAAATAGTGAAACCTTTTCTGAAATCCAAAGAGGAAAAAATTAAATTAATTAGAGGTCCTTTATATTCACCGTTTTTAGATTTAATCAGAATAAAAAATTATACTAAGAAAAATCATATAGACAGAGTTTTCAATATGTATTATGTTGAATATCCAATAGGAATGGATGTAAGTTATGTTGTCTATCCTCATTCAATAATTGGATATTTTAAGGACTTTAAGTTAACATACTCCAGAGTCAAATACCCTTATCTTTATACTAGTAGATTACTTACCAAAAGAATAGCTAGAAGTAAAAATTTACTTTGTAGTTCAAATTATATAAAAAATCTGATGAAAAATATTGGCTTTGATTGTGATGTTGTTTATCCTCCAGTAATACCACCAGAAAACTACGAAACAAGAGAAAAACAAAACATTGTAGTAGGAATAGGAAAATTCATACCATCAAAACACTGGGAAGAATTCATAGAAATAGCAAAAAAAGTAAGACAAAAAAACCCAACAATAAAATTCAAAATAATAGGAGGACTAAACATGATAATGTACCCTTCTAATGAGTATTACGAAAAACTAGTAAAACTAGCAGGTAATGATGTTGAATTGCTTACTGACGTTAACGAAGAAGAAAAATGGAGAGCATTATCTTCGGCCAAGATTATTCTGCATTGTATGAGAGAAGATAATTTTGGTCTTGGTGTTGCTGAGGCAATGTATGCTGGAGCAGTACCTATAGTTTACAAGTCATCAGGAACTTGGGAAGACACAATACAAGAAGGAAAATACGGAATAGGTTATAAAACAATAGAAGAAGCAAAAGAAGAAATAATAAAAATAATAGAAGACGAAAAAACATACAAAGAATACAGTGAAAAAGCAAAACAAAGAGCAACAAAATTTGTAATAGACGAGTTTAAATCAAAAATTATTGGCATTATGGATAGATTCAATTAGTGTACTATTATTATAATAAATTTAGATAATTATGAATTTTAAAGCTCAAAAACAATAATTATGAATATATATATTATAATTTTATTAAATGATTATGAACGATAAGTAAAAACTTATATTTGTGTTCTAATTTTCATCCTTAGTCTTTGATATAACGAGATCTTTTTTCTAGGTGTTGGTAATTTATCTGGAATCTGTCTTGTCCTTTCATTAGTAATCATTGAGTATAATGCTATATATGATAAGTCTATTAGTTTGAAATTAAGAGGTTTTCTAGCTTTAAGGAAGACTCCTGGCTTTAATGGATCTTTTGTCAATTTTATTATTTCAAAATCACTGAAAATCTTTTCCATATCCTCAATTTCATAGCGCCAAAAATCATAAGGATATCCGTGATAAGGAAAACCAAAAGACCTAGTGGTTATGTATATGTATCCCATTGGTTTGACAATTAGCTTCATATTGTTTATAATAGTTCTCCAATCTTTAACATGTTCTAATGTCTCTGTAGAGACTAATACATCGAAGGAATTCTCACCGAACTTTTCGACAAGCTTATCTGCTGGAAGAACAACATCAACAAATTTTCCTTCTTCAATATCTACACCTGTATATTCCTTAGGTTTACAAAACTTCTCTATAAAAGGCCTAACGCTCCCATTTACGTACTTACTTCCCACCTCTATAACCCTCTTACCTTGAAATTCTTCGCATTGAATCTCATTTACAACAAATTCGATAACACTCATATGGCACATTTAGAAAATATTAAAGTAAGAATATCCTTAAATACTTTATGATTTGACTTAGTTTTTCTTCTATCTTTAACTTTCAAATAAACTTTATAATTTTTAAATGTTAACACTCATTTGTTTGTAAGAAAATTAAAAAAATTCGTAAGCAACAAAATCTAGTTACCATATTATAGTCATAGAAAGAATTACCTTCCCATTAAATCATACAGATCCGTATTACAGATGAAGCAGAATGTTCAATTATTATTTTGATTTCAAAATAAGTTATATGAATATCCATCTTCTTACTAAGATTTCCAATCAAACTATAATCAGCGTAGACTATAAGGAATCGATAGCATCTTTTTTGACTAAGTTATCAAGATTCTTGTATGCCATATAGATAAAATTGCTAAAACTTCTTATAGTCCTAGAAACTCCTTTATTATTTAATCCTAAACCTAAACTTCTGCCCTTGTACGAACCTTTCCTATAGTTTATTATATTGACAGGTATTTTTTTCCATAATAATTGCAGAGAAAGATCATAGTTTTCTACTCCGTTTATGAAAGTTTCGTCAAATATATTAGTGCCAAACTTGTTTAAATAACCTCTGCTAAAACCTCCGAAATCTCCAAATTTTTTAATATAAAAGTTATTTATGTACTCTCCTAATGCTCTTTCCATTAAATATCTTGCTTTATATGATATAGTATCAGTTGATGCTACTCTTAAATCCAGGAAAGGTAAATTGAATTTTCTTAGTAAACTATTATAATATATCTGTGCTCTAGCTAAAAACCAAATTAGTGAAATATCAAAATTTTTAGGATACCTACCAGAGAACTTTCCTTTCAATAAGGATAATCCTCCTAATAGGCAGTTCCTATATCCTTTTATTATAGTAGGTTTTAAAACTCTAATTTCACTCTTTACGAATTTGTAATTTTTTCCTACAGGAAGAATTGTATTTGGGTCTTTATAATCAAATTTTCCTAATTCTTTTTTCAAAACACTAGGCTCGTCTATTTTATAAACGTCATCATTAGAAAATATGATCCATTCGGGATTATATTTCATTGCTTCTTTTACACAAGTATTTACACTTGTTGCGTAATTAAAATATTTTCCAGAACTTTCGCAAAATATTATATGAAGTCCATTATACATCTCCAGATCTCCTTTGGCGTACTTGTTGTTTACATCTGCTGTCGGTATAACTACGATAACGTCAGTATCTCCTTCTATTTCATGGAAAGAGATTGGAGCTCTTGGTCGGGTTTTCATCCATTTTACAAGTTCCTCTGCAGAGTTGAATTTAGTGTAAAATTTTAACACATCGTAAGGATTATCTGAATAATAAAAATCTTCAATATCGACGAGTTTACTCTGCATTATCTTTATATAGCCATATCTATAATATAAACATTTCCTAAAAAACATAATTAAAATATCATATTTCAAATGATGTAAAAATTCTTCATTTTATAGTTATCTATATGATAATATTAAAAATGTTTAATTAACTTCTTATTATCATTTTTAAGATCACCTAATATGCCGTGAAATAGTGCTAAACTTACTAGTTTAAGCGTTATAATCAAATTAGTTTGCTCATATAGAGAAAGTACCCATGAAGGTAAAGTTTTTAGGTAAAATAAATCTATCTTCCCTCTAGAGCATAAATATACAGTATTTCTAATTATAGTATAATACCTATAATAATTGTTATATACCACATAAAAAGCTCTATAATGCATCACTTTCTTAAATTCTCGAATTCCATGCCTAATACTCAGAATTTTTAATAAAAATATTATAATCTTAGAAATCTGTTTATTATATAATCTTGAATAATCTCCTATACTATGATAAATAAGCTGATAACGATATACTAATATGTAAAAACCATTCTTACGTAACCTACTGCAGTAGTCGTTATCTATTCTATCTATAAAAAGATCTTCATTATATCTAAACCTAGAACATATCTTAACATTAAGAATGCTTCCACTATTTACCACACTTTTACATAGCTTAAAATTACCTATTTCGTTCTTTGTAGTATGCGCGTATATTCTGTTTAGAGAAATTATAGCTACCTTACCCATTATAGGCAATTTATTGTATTCATCAAAGATTTTCTGTATATCTAAATTTTCATAAATCTCAGTATCTTGATCTAACAATAATATCCAGTCTTCATTTAAGTATGAAGCTATTTTTATAGCATAATTGTAAGCTTTAGCAAGACCTTCATTGGTATTGTTTTGCACGAAATAATCACATAGCTTACGGATCTTTGATAAATCAATACTTGATGCATTATCTATTATTAATATTTTAGAATTTGTTATATTCTTTATCGCTATTATATTCTTATATAAAATGTTAGTATTTGGATTTCTAGTTACTATTACTGTCAGCATTATCTCACTGAATAACTGTGTTACATATAATAATAGTATATTTAGTAATAAAAATTTCTATCTTTCAATTTTACATGAAATATACTTAATAGCTTTAAAAAATTATATATGGGAAAAGTACTTTTATTTTCAAAAGTACAGTTTATAGGAATTATTAAATAAAATTAAAAATATGAGATCTATTATAGTAGAATTAAGTATAATTCACAAATAATAATATATATTACTATAAATTTATTTAGCTATTAATTCAATAGATTTTTCTAAAGCTAATATTTGTAAAGCAAACTGACACTAGATTGTTAAACTTTTGGTGAGTCTGTTAAGGCTACAGATTTTGCTGGTCAAGTTGTTGAGGCTAAGCTTAAGTTTTAAGCTAACTATTTATGATTCATATGATCAATCGTTAGCCGAGCTAAGACTGTTAAAGTCAAAAGTTAGCGTTGGAATAAATTAGAAATACTGTTTATTTCAAGAAATTATCATAACACATTTCACTTATTTGATAAAAAATTAAACTACTCTATACATAAACAATAGATATTAGAAAATTTTTGAGCAATAAAATAACTCTGCTCTACCAACTTTTATTCTCTCCTCACATTTGTATTTAAGTTCTCTTAATTTTGATATTAGTCTTTTATGCGAAACTTTAGTTATGTAAGGATGAGATTCTACAAAAATCTTCTCAAATGGTAAGCTATTACAGTTTAGGATTATATCAGCCTCACATCCTTCACAATCCATTTTAAGCAAATAAGGATCTTTAGCCATTTCTATAACTTTTTGAAAAGAGATTAAAGGAACTTCCACGTCCCCTTTACTTGAGATCGCAGAATAAACTCCAGAATCTTTAACCCTTATTGATGACGGAACTTTAATTTTTCCATCCTTTGAAGAAACACCAGCATTTATTAGAGTTATTTTATCTTCTAAGTTGTTTAATTTTACGTTTCTTAAGGCTACCTCATAAATTGATGGTAAAGGTTCGAAAGCATAAACGTGCGAAGCGCCTTTCACTGCAAAATAGATCGCCGAATCCCCAATATTAGCCCCAATATCTATAACCTCACCTTGAACGTCAGTATCATATTGATTTTGTATAAAAACTTCAAATAATGGATAACCTATTCTTTCATCAAACTTTAAGTTATATTTTGGAAGATACCATTCATTCCCTTTTTTGATAAAAAATGATAAAAACGATACATTATATTGAACTATTAAGTTACCGTCATAAAATATTTTTCCATCTTCGAAATAGAATTTAGTTATATCAAAATTGAATTCAGTAATTAGGGCAATAAGTAGTCTAACACAAGATAATGTACATACGCCTTTATTATTCTTATCTGTTCTTAAAATAACTGGAATTTGTTGTTCTCCTTTTCTAACTTTAGATATCACATCAATCCAATTCTTGTAAACTTTCCTATAGCTGTTAGCTCTCTTTAGTGCATGAAACATTTTCATTAATTATTAATTATAGAGTATAAATCTTTTTTAGGTTAAATATAATGCTCTAAGTACTTCATCTCTGATAGTCCTAAAGCTTATTACTGTAGGAGAAGTAATAGTAAAAAGATTTCCTTAAGTCAAAGGAAGTATAAAAATACCCTAAAATTTTTAAATGTGAACGAGTTACAGAATAGAAATGGATGAAATTCCTATAGTTATACTCAATTATAATGGATTGAATTTATTAAAATTATATCTGGATAGTGTTCTTAATACAGAATATCCTAACGAAGTTATAGTTGTTGATAACGGTTCTAAAGACGGAAGCTTAGATTACTTAAAAAGTAAAGGAGTAAAAACAATAGCGTTAGAAAAGAATTATGGCCCTGCATATGCTAGAAATGTTGCTATAAAGAGGTATAATACGAAATATATGGCTTTTTTAGATAATGATGTCTTAGTTCCAAGAGATTGGCTAAATCCATTGGTTGATACTATAAAAAATAAGGAAAATATAGCTGCAGTACAGAGTGTTTATACTGAATGGAAATGGGGAGATCAACCTTCTGAGATTCCTTGGTTTTCTACAGCGGCAGCATTAACCAAGAGAGATATTTTAGAAAAAATTGGCGGATTTGACGAACATTATTTCTTCTATTGGGAAGATATAGAGCTATCCTGGAGACTATATAGAGCAGGGTATAAGATTTTAATGGTTCCTAAATCTAAGGTAATTCATGAAGCTCATGGTACAGCTAAGAAATTACCATCGGCTTTTACATCATATCTTATGATGAGAAATCAGTTAATACTTTTGTTATCGTTTTATAATAAAAAACAAATATTTACAAATTTCGTTCCTTTAGTTCTAATTAGATTTTTCCAGGCTTTCAGACCTCCTAATAGGAAAGCTAAACTAAAAGCAATATTTTCATTAGTTGGTGAAATAAACTATGTAAGGAAGAAGAGGGCACAACTTAAAGAAATATCAAGAACATACGACGACGTATTTATGGAATATTTAGGTAGAGATCCCTTCGGCTATATAGAATTTAGATCAGTGTTTGAAGGAATAAGAACAAAAATTCATAGAAATGAACAAATATCAGTATCATCTTGAATATTTCTCTTCAAAGATTTTTATTGCTTCATCAAAGATGAGATCATTACAATGTGTCTTCTCATATTTCAAAAGATTATAATGTCTTTTTAAATCCCAATCTATTCCTTCTAGCTTTGGCGGTAACTTTTCTCTTAAATGTTTGGTGCATTTATAGTGAGCAAGCATCTTATATTTTGGAATAACCAACAATTTTCCAATCACATAAAAAGGAAGAAGTTCAGGATTGTCCTTAAGATAAGGAGAAGGTAAACCAGTAAGTGTCCTATCCCTATATCTTTCTATTAAGCCTTTTGCTGTTTGCCATTTAGTATGATGCATCTTATGATCGTGAAGATGATCTCCAAAAATATAATCCTTATTAGCCAAATAGAGATATTTGCAGCTGTCCGTTAGTCTGAACCATAAATCCCAGTCTTCAATGTGTACTAAGTTTCTCCATCCTCCTACTTTAATCAGGAGTTCCCTAGGAGCTAAAATAGGAAAAGAACTTCTTCCTACTTTTAATCCATATCCGTCATAATTATTTAGGTATTCATCAATTAATTTTTGTAGGTTATAGTATATTTGGTCTCCGTCTAAACATAATATGTACTTACCATGTGAGAGAATTAATGCCTTATTCCTAGCTCCTCCTTTAGGTCCATTATAACGATCAACTATAACGTTATCCCTCTCATAACTCTTAAGAATATCAAAAGTCCTATCCCTACTCATATTATCAATAAGTACAAATTCACCGTCTATTTGTTGGAAAATATTATCTAGCACTTTCTTAACAACAGGCTCCTCATTCCTAAAAATCATATTAACACTAAGGCTAACCATCTAATTTATTCTTATATAGATAATAATAAAAGTCTTTCCTAACAGAAAATTTTCTAGTAATTATTAACATTTATATAAATTTTTTAAATATTTTGAAATAGTAGAACTAGAATTATTTGTAAAATAGCTTATTTCCTCTCTCTATTTTCTCCTTTAACCTCCTTTGTTCTAAATCATACAATTTCCTTATAAGTTTCCATTTAACGAAATCTGGAGCGTAAATGCTAATTCCAGATAATATTGCCCTTAAACTCTTTTTATTAAGCTTAAAATAATAGTATAAATCCTCTAATGTAGGTCTATATTTTTTATCTATAGGAATAGAAGGAAGTCTAGCTAAAGTAATTTTATCGTTAGCTAATTCAGTTCTTATATTTCTCTCGTAAGCCGTATTTCGTGCCATATTATGAAGTATTATGAAGTCATTTATATGATGTTCTTTAAAATTCTTTTTCCCTTTTATCCACTCAATAATATTTGTATTATTTAATACACTTGAGTTAGTATAATGTATCCTTCTAAGAGATAATACACATGGATCAACTATCATCTTCTTGTTACTGATTAATCCTAAATAAAACATGAACATATCAATAGAATAATCTATTTTCTCCAGATATGATATAGAATTAGTAATCAAAGTTTTTCTTATGCTTATTGAACTGTTGTTAATTCTTGCATCCTTACTTAACATAAATCCGAATTTTTTTACTTTTTCCTGGTTGTCTATTATAGTATAATCGTAATCCTTCTTAATATGTATTTTATCAAGATTATTGGGAGTCCTTTCAAGAAAATTCTCAAAAGCGTTATGATAGTATCCTACTTCTTCGTCTTGGAATACTTCCTTAACCTTCTCCAACTTCCTGGGCAAGAATAAGTCATCGTCGTCAAGGAAGGATATTACTTCACCCCTAGCTTCCCTCAAACCATTCACAATATCCATACCGCACATCTCCTCACCAACAAGAACGCTCTTAACACTGTTCTCCTTCAAGTAATCGTCAATCTCGTCCTTAAAATTCTTAACAACAATAATCTCATAATCATCAATTGTTTGATTCAAAACGGAATCAACAGCATCCCTCAAATATTCCCTCCTATTATGAGCAGTAACAATAACAGAAATGAAAGGCATAAATAAAATTGAAAAAAGAATATTTAAGAATTGCTTTATGCATTAGTTGAAATTTTTAGGTCTTAAGCTAGAAGCGAAATAAATTCTAAATCTTGAGTCTAGTTAAAAATTAGCTATACGTTTCTATTGAGAAAAACTGAAGAATTTCACAAAGCATTCAAGAATTTGTAGTATTCAATGTATTATTCTATCACCTTTTTCTTGATTTAAATAATAAGTGGTATAGAACTCTTCCATAATTTTATCTATACATTTTAGCCGAATTATTAAGAAACCTTTTAATTATTAAACATTTAGGAAGGCAATTGTGAAATTGCTAAGTATAATAATAGTTAATGTAAAGGGTAAGGAAAATCTTTCTAGACTTTTACAGTCATTATCTTTATCTACTTTTAAGGACTTTGAAATTATTGTAATAGACAATGTAAAAAACGAGTCTTTAAATAATGTAAAAACAGTTTATATTAATGAAGATAAGGGTCCTGCTTATTGCCGTAATATTGGAGCTAGAAACTCAGAAGGTAAATTTTTACTATTTTTAGACAATGATACTAAAGTCCCAGAAGATTCCTTGGGACATTTAATTAATTTTTTATCATCCAATCAATATAAAATAGTTCAACTAAAATTAATAAGAGAGGATGGAACAATAGATAGTGCTGGAGGTTTTATAGACGATCTAGGCTATCCTTATGAGAAATACAGAGGAGAAAGATCAAAGAACGTCAACTCTATTTATCCAATTCTCTATGCTAAAGGCGCTGCATTAATAATTTCACGTGATGTTTTTGAAAAATTAGGAGGATTTGATGAGGATTATTTTTTTCGGATATGAGGAAACTGATCTTTGTTTTAGAGCATGGAAACTAGGATATGAGGTAGTATTTCTTCCCGTAAATATAATCCACTATGAGCACGGTTCTTATTCCAATAACGATGTTAAAAAGGAAAGGAGACTAGTATACTTTTTAGAAAGTAGGAGATTATATTTTATTCATAAGAATTATAATGCAAAATTTCTCTTAAAGAAGTTACCTTTCGTTTATTATTATTTTTTAGGATCTATGGTCATGGATATAGTCAAAAGGAAAAATACTAATCTTTGTCTAGGAAGACTCAAAGCATTATTATGGTTTTTTACTAAAATTCCAGAAATAATAAGAAAAAGAATGATAAAAAAGAATTATATACGGAGTGAAAATGATTTGGAAAATTTAGGACTTATAATTTCACATAAAAATAGATAATCCAAGTTACAAGATACAGAACTTTCCTAAGTTTCTATAAAAAGCTTTTTATTTATCTTCTAGAACAACAATGCATAATGTTAGAATTTCTAATAGCAGGATTATTATTGTTAATTATCCATTTCGGAGAGCCTGTATATTACTTTATGTACGTAAAAGGAAATAAATTGAATATTTCTCCCGTTTATTCAGAACCTCCAAAAGTGAGTATAATAATACCAACATATAACGAGGGGGACAAAATAAGGGAGAAAATAAAAAATGTGCTTGATAGCTATCCTAATGATTATATGGAAATCTTAGTAGTAGATTCAAGTAATGATGGAACGGACGAAATAGTAAAAACTATGGGAATTCCACAAATAAGGATAATAAAGGAAGAAAAAAGAAAAGGGAAAATATTTGCAGTAAAAGAAGGAATAAGAAATGCTAAAAATAACCTTGTAATAATAACAGATGCTGACGCTATATGGGAAAATCCCTTAATTAATGCTGTGAAATTCTTGGGGGGAGAAATAGGAGCAGTTAGCTGTATAAAGTCAGCTAATAGTGAAACAGAAAATGCTTACAGGAATTTTTATAATGTAATAAGACTTGGGGAATCAGCTATTTTTGCTACACCAATATTTCATGGGGAAATGACAGCATTTAGAAAAGATATTATAAATGATAAAGATTTACCCAACGTTGGTGCAGACGATAGTACAATAGCCACTCTAACAGCTATAAAAGGGTTTAGGGCTATATGTGTTAAAGACTTTCTTGCTAAGGAAATAGCTCCTAAAGGATTGGATTACGTAAGCTGGAAAATGAGGAGAGGTTCTCATCTAGTAAGACACTTTTTTAGGAATCTTTCGAAAGTTTTAAAATCTAACAACCAATACTTTAAAAAAATTTTTGTTGAAGAATTCTATCTCCATATTATTAATCCCTGGCTTCTAGTGCTAGGTATATTATTTTTAGCTATAGGTAATATAGAGGTATTCTCAATACTTTTAATTCTACTTTTAATATCGTTAGTATCCAGCAAAACTAGGGAAGCAATAAGAGCATGGATTCCAAATCAATTCTTTCTAATTTTGGCTCAATTGTTTGCTACAAAAGGTGAGGTTTTGGCATGGAAAAAGGAGAAAAAATAATCCATGTTGTACACTCTTTTTATCCAGTAGTAGGCGGAATAGAGAAAGCCGTTTATGAGGTTGCTAAGAGACAATCTAAGAAATATGACGTTACAATTATAACATCCTCACAAGTGCCTAACGGAAAGGATGATCTTCATGTGGTAAGAATAAGAAGTGTAAGGCCTTTCGGAATGCCAGATTTAACTATACCTTTGATAATCCCAGATTTATCTGAAGCAAAGGTAGTTCATTATCATTCTCAAAATTCATTTTTCTCATATAGAATATTGTCAAAACATGATAATAACGTATTTACTATAATGGCGCTAAATTCTCTAAAAAGTCATCCTAATCCAGTAATTAAGATTCTATCACCAATATATTCGCAAATTTTAATAAAAAGGGTTTTAAAATACTCGAAAAGACTTATAGTTAAGAATGAGAGAGATAAAGTAATGCTTGAAGAAATATACGGTAAGGAATCTTATATTATACCTGACGGTGTTGATGATATGTTCTTTACTGTACCTAAAACCTCTTCCTTTAAAGAAAAAATAGGAGGAGATTATGTATTATATATTGGAAGACTTCATCCTTTGAAGGGAGTTAATGTTCTTATTAAAGCATCTAAGAAAATTAACTCAAAGGTAGTCTTTATTGGCCCAGGAGATGTGAATAAATATGAAAAAATTGCTCAAAAAGAAGGTGTTAAGGATAAGTGTATATTCATGAATTATGTTGATGATTTAACAAAAATAGCGGCAATTGATTCTTCAAAAGCTGTAATAATACCCAGTATTTCGGACTATGTAGAAGCGTTTTCAATAGTTTTGAGCGAGGCTTGGAGTAGAGAAAAAACAGTAATAGCAAGTAGTGTTGGAAGCTTGCCTTACAGAATAAGCAATGGAATCGATGGTATATTAGTACGACCTAACGATCCAGAAATACTAGCTGAAACTGTAAATCAAGTAGTTGAGAATGATATAAATCTTGGTAAAGAAGGAAGAAGAAAGGTACTAAATTGGGATAATGTAACCGAAATGTTGGAAAAAGTATATGAGGAATGAGCCATGAATGTTGTTTGGGCATATATTATAATAATTGGAATTGCACTACTTATACCCAGTCTTTTTATAATAGGCTATCCTCCATTCATTATACTCTCTATAGGACTAATTATTTCCGGCTCAACAGCTTATGCTATAGATATTAGCAATAATATAGATGATACTATTAACGTTACTTTAGATTCTCTATATGAGAATTTAGAACTCATTTTCAGATATTATAATAAACAGCATTATCATAGATTATTTGTTCCTTCTTCATACGGATGTAACGGAGTTTTACTTATAGATAAATACCCTATAAAAATAGATAAAATAAATAAAGAATTAGTAAACAAATTCGACGATTCTCTAGGTATCTTCTTGGAAACTCCAGGCTCAATAATAATTAATGAAATGAAAGGTAAAGGTATAAATTTTACAGAAAACCTCGATTACTTAATGAAAAAAGCCTTATCAGAATTGTATAAATTTTCGGACAATGTAAATATAAATTATATTAGAAACGACCTAATTAGAGTTTCCCTAATAAACCCTAAACCTGGAAAGAATTACGGAATATTAGGATACGTACAATCGCTAATAGCTGCAGCAGTTCTAGCTGAAAAAGAATCAAAATTAGTTTATGTTGATAAACAAGAAAAACATAGAAATACACTAAATATAGATCTCGTTTTACTATAAGCAATTAAGTTTTAAATTATTTATTAATTATCCTTTATAATGGTATTTTATACTTGGAAAGACGACATAAAGGCAGGAGTTCCTCTAGGAGGAATAGGAACAGGGAAAATAGAAATTAATAATAAAGGGAAACTCGTAAATCTCACTATCTTTGGAAATATGGGAAGTCCAATTGAAGAAACTAGAGGCTTCCACATATTTATTTTACCGAAGGATGCAAAACCTTTCTTCCTAGAAAAGAATTTAACAATTTATGGAATGGAAAAGTATGAAAGTGAATTAACCTATGAGGGAAGATATCCTTTTATGTATTTAAAAGGAAAAAAAGATAAGGTAACTGCTGAACTACAAGGATTCTCTCCAATTATACCTAAAAATCTTAGAGATTCTAATCTTCCTGCAGCAGGATTTAAAATTAAGATTAATGGAAGCAAAGAAGGCATAGTAGCAATATCTTTTCCTAATATTGTAGGAAGTAATCAAATAGGGAGAATAAATGAAAAGGTAAAAGGAGGAATAACTTTTAAGAATAATCATTTGCTTGATTTCGATCCGAAAAAGGGGGAAATATCCCTCTTATCTGATATAAAAGGTACCAAAGTTATACCTCAATATAATATAAATGTTAAACCAGAAATTGCATTAAGTAGTTTTGTCTGGAAAAATAGATATGAAACGAATGAGCCTTGGAATTATATAATAAATGGAAAAGATTTTCAAGAGGAGGAGCATGAAGTCACTGGTTTCTGGGACGATCCTGCTGGAATATTAATACTGCCATATGAGGAAAACGAGGTGAAATTTGTAATAAGCTGGTATGCTACCGGTAAATGGATACAATATCCATATGGATACAATTACCATAAAAATTTCTCTAATTCCCTTGAAGTGGGAGAGTATTTTTTAAAAGAATTTGATAGGTTAATGAAAGAAACGTTTTCTATAGAAAAAAGTATTCCAGACTGGCTCAAGGACGCAATTATCAATAGTTCATATATTCTTAGCAGTAGTACTATACTTGATGATAAGGGTAGATTCGGCATTTATGAGGCACCAGAAGTTTGTCCTTGCGTGAGTACAATAGCAGCGTTATGTTATGAAGGTGGATCATTACCAGTTGTTATGTTTTTCCCAGAAATAGAGAAAGAATATCTAAATTATCTTGGAAGTAAAATGAGAAATGATGGATATGTACCTCATGATTTAGGGCTCTATTCTCTAGATCTTCCAATTGATGGAACAACTTCACCACCTAAATGGAAGGATACTAATCCAACGTTTATTCTTCTTATATATAGATATTATAAATTTACTGGAGATATTAATTTTCTTAAAGAAATGTACTCAAAACTTTTGAAAGCTTTCAATTGGGAGTTAGAACAAGATAAGGATGGTGATGGAGTTCCTGAAACTGAAGGTGCTGGTGATACCGGGTTTGATACTACTCCGATAAAAGGAATTGATAGTTATACTACTTCGCTTTATATAGCTTCAATATTGGCAATGAAGGAAATCGCCTCAATTTTAAACGATAAAGATACTCAAGAAAAAATGAAAGATCTCCTCGAGAAATCCAGGAAAGTTTACTCCTCATTATTTAATGGAAAATATTTTATAGCATGGAGGAATGAGAAGGAAGAAAAAGATTTCCTTTTCATGGGTCAGTTATTCGGAGAATGGTGGGCAGAAATCTTAGGTCTAGAGAAAATAATAGAAGAAGAAAAGATTTCTTCAGCTTTGAAATATCTTTTAAATATAAACGGTCAAGCATCTGAGTACTGTACTCCTAATATGGTGAAGGAAAATGGTGAGATCGTAAACATGGGACCTCAAAGTTACTCTTCGTGGCCTAGATTAGTTTTTGCTATAGGTTGGTTAGGATATAAAAGAGATAAAAAATGGCTAGACGTGGTTAAAAAGGAATGGGATAATCTGGTAAAAAACGGCTTAGTATGGAATCAACCATCTAGGATAAATAGTAAAAATGGAAAACCGGAACCAGATAGATATTTGGATCATTATATAGGAAACGCATCTATCTGGTCTTTTCTTTTTTAAACCTTATGAACATGTACTTTATATGCTTCCTCATATTTCTTTATAATATCCTCAAGATCTTGAATTATCTTGTTATAAATCTCGACTTTGTCAGTATAGTATACATATTTCGGTTTTCTTACTTTTCCTTCACATTGTTTTTCTCTTTTCACTAGATTTTTCGATAAAAGGGCATTTATAGGTTTGTTTATTGAAGTTCTAGCTAAGTTTAATCTTAGTGCTATATCTTCTTCAGACAATTTTTCTCCTGAAGTAAGAAGAAGATGAAGAATATTTGTTTCACTCTCACAAAGACCATAAATAAAACCAATTAACTTATGTATTTCAACTTGTCTCCCATCTGGGAACTCTACTTTACTCATGATTTATTTTCTAACAAACGAAAATAAAAATTCACATTATAATTTGAATTGTTACCTTTCTTTCACGGAGTTGAATTTCTGTAAAATAGTTTAATTAGGATTTTTACTAAAAACATTAAAATATCTTATTTAACATTCTCGATTATATATAATACTTTAAAACTTTTATTTACAATAAAAAATATAAGAATTAAAGAGTTAAGATTTAGTTTCTATTTTTTTAACGAACTTACATTTTTCTAGAAGAGATATTTTATTTAATGTAGACGGTATTATTAAATCATCAACTCCTATGATTGAATCTATGTAGTTTAATGTATTCTGATCTATATCTAATGTAAGTTTCTTTATATTTCTGAAAGAAAGTGTCTTTCCACTTTGCATTATTTCTTCCTTAGTCACCGTGAGTTCCTCTAAATCGGAAATTATAGTAACATTTTTCTTAGCGTCCTCATATCCCATCATAAAAGACTTTCCCGTATCTTTTGCACCCTGTATTATTTGATCTATTGTCCTACTTGCTTTATTAGTTATACCTAAAAACGATGTCAATGCTTGATTTATTACTTCCCCTACAGTCCTACCAGTTTCTCTTGCAGTTAAAACTGCCTTTTCGTAGAGATCTTTATCTACTCCTCTAACTGTTACTGTTTTCTTCTTTTCATCATCATTTTGGTTATTATTTTCGTTAGACATATATAACTTGTCAGCATTGTCAAATATAAGTTTTACTGTTATACATGTAAAACATCATTTCTTTATAACTTCCAAAAATTTTTGAACTGCAGATTTAGGACTGTGATTATTCATTACTATTTCTTTATTTTCTTCAAAATTAATATTAGTCTTATCCTCTAATATATTTATTATAGCAGTTGCAAAATCTTCTTCAGTTTCAGCATTTACGTAATTAATTTTTTCAATTCCTTCTACAGCTTTTTTAGTAGCTATAATAGGTTTTCCAGAACCCATATATTCAAGAACTTTTAATTTTACACCTCCTCCTCTCTTAAGAGGAGCCACACAAATATCTGCACCCAAAATATATGGGATTGTGGATCTAACGTAGCCTGTAGCGTAAATAGGAGGACTAACTTGAGGAGGAGATGGGCCAACCAGGTAAAAATTAACGTTCCTGCCCATTTCTTGAACTCTTTTGGACACTCTTATTAAAAATTCTGCAGCTTCCCTATTAGGTGGATAACCCATTCCTCCGACAAAAACTACCGCTGGCTTTTTTAGATCTTGAGGTTTTTCATTAAAGGCGTCTGTATCTATAATATTTGGAAAAATTATTGCTTTCTTTTTAAGAAGCTTAGCGTCATTTTCTGAAGGTACTAATATTGTATTACAATAATCTGAGAAACTTTCTAAAAATCTAATTATATTTCTTCCAAACATTCCTAATCCAACATCTTGCTTCGATTCTATTGAATGTAGATGAAGAATGCAATCTGCTTTAGATAACTTACTCGAAATTAATGTAGGTAAAATTGCCCATGCTGTTTCAGAAACTAATACATCATATTTTCCTTTTATAATTCTATCTATAAAAAAGGGAGACATCTCCCTTAACCACAATAACGATTTTCCTTTTTCTTCCACGTTTCTTTTAGAATATGCAATTATTTCTGCATCTTCGTACTTTTTAAGTTCTCTCAATAACAAATAAACTTGCTCGTGAATTCCTCCTCTTTGAGGATAAATTGTTTCCATCATAACAAATCCTATTTTCACAAACTAAACTACAATCAAAGCCCTAAAAACATTTTGAAAAAGATATCTAAGATGTTATATATTAAAATATGTATATAGTATAGGAAAGAAGAAAATAATATAAAAAATCTTTTACAACGATATAGAAAAATCATAGAACATTTTCTATATTTACGTGCGTAATAGTTCGATAAAATATTTAAAATCGTTCCCAAAATTAACAGTGATGGAAAAAGTGGACATAAGACACAGACAGTTAACTAAAACTTTTCCAATATATGTATTTATAGAAGTCTTTTACTTTTATGAAATGTTTGAGAATGACGGAATAAGTTTTATTACAAAGATAATTATACTATTAGCAATAATATTTGGAATTAATTTGCTCGTGCTAGTAGACTATAATAATTACACCAGTAAAAAGATAAAGGGATATTGAACAATATTAGAAATATTAAAACTAAAATTCTTGATTTAGAGTGTAATTTATTTTTAAAAAAATAGAATAATATTTTGGAAATAAACAAATTCAGGGTTAATTTCTTAAAAATCAATCCATTTAGTCTTAATTTTACGCCGTATAAAACACAATTATTATACAGAAAAAGTATTTTATTTATCTCGAATAAACTTTTAAAGGAATTGCACGATAATATGAAAGATCTCGATGACATTTATCCCAGAAATTGATACAATATTTGTTGTAATCTTAAGTGTCTATTTAAGCTTTTTTGCATCAATTAATCTTCTCATGTTAAGTCTAGGGAAAAGAAAAGATGAGGAAAAAATTAAGGATTATAATGATAAGGTAGCTATAATTATTCCAGTAAAAGACGATGAATCCATACTAAATTCCTTACCATATTATAAGAATATTGATTATAAGAACTATTTCGTTGTAATAGTGGACGATTCGGATTCTGTAGAAATTTCAAGAAAAATATCTTCAGAATGTGAAAACTGGGAATGTATTCATATTATTAGACCTAAAGAAGAAAGAAAAGGGAGAAAAGGGGCTGCAATAAACTACGCTCTAGATAAAATAAGCAATCTTAATCCAAAGTATGTTGTCATAATGGATGCAGATCATAGACCACCTAGAGATTTCCTAAAGCTAGGTGTAACATTAATCAAAGAAAAGAAAGTTGATGCAGTAATAGGATATCAAAAACATGATCTAGGAGATTACGGAATTTTCGGGCACTATTATAGAATTTCTCAAGCTTCATCAATATATACGTTAATAGCTAGGCATAAGCTTAATTTGACTCCAATATTTACTGGTTCTGTAGCTATCTTTGATTATAAGTGGTTAAAGGAAAGAAGATTTGATGAAACTTCAATAACTGAGGATTGGGAATTATCATTAAGAGGATATATAAAAGGAAAATTCACTACTTATGTCACTGATAAATTATATGCCCATTGCGCAATTCCTAAAGATATAAAGTGGTTCATAAATCAACAAATGAGATGGGCAGAAGGAACGATTTCAGATTTAAAGAAACATCTTATCTCAATATTAAAAGATAGGAAAATAAGTATAAAATATAAAATAGGTTTATTGTATCAAGGTTTATTGTATTCTCAGGCCCTGGTCATTCTTTTATCATTTATCTTATATTTCGTATTTCCATTTCCTCAAGGACTAATTTCTGTAATACTAACAGTTCTAGTAGCTATTGATACAATATCATGGATAGGACTAATTATTAGAGGTGCACAAGTAGAAAAAATGAAAATAAACCTACAACTTATAATATTCTCATTTATGATGATTTATACAATGTCCATCTTCTATGCGTATAGTACATTAAGAGGGTTAATTTTCCATAAGGGTAGATGGATAGTTACTAAGAGGAGATCATAATGGATCTAAATAAACTAAAATATTCTATAGGAAGTGCAATGTTCTTTTTTGGTTCTCTAGTATTCCTTATAATATTTACAGAAATATTTATAATGAATTACTCTTTTAATTTCGATAATTTTCATTTGATGTCTTTTGGATATCCGTGGGCAAGCGAAAGAGTAATGAAATATACTGGATTTATAAAAATGCCTGATTTTTCTAACAGTAATCCTGACGTTTATTTCCTAAATTATGGAGAGGCAATGTTTATTTCTCTGATATTTGGAGTATACGGAGTATTTCTTTCAGAAAAGTACATGACTGAAATAAAGAATAAAGAAAATAAGATATTATCTAGAACGTTCTTTACTCTTTTCTTAATATCTTTTATAGTTACGCTCATAGCTTTTATTAGAATTCAAGTTTTAAGTTCTTTCTATTTTATCGGAAATACTCTTCTAGTTCCAGATGATAGATATTCAATATTAAACAGAATTATAGTAAATTATAACATAGATCCCTCTAATATTATTAGGTACAATGGAGGAGTTTTTGGTACTCAAAAAATATGGATAATAGATTGGGATATACTCCTTTTACTGTCTTCCGGTATATCTTTTGTATCTTATATCTTATGGAAATACTTTAGTCAAATTATAGTTAATAAGCATGAAATTCAATAATTACGAGCATAAGTAGGTACTTTATATCTATATTTTTATTTCTACAAAAGCATATTACCTAGTGAGAATTAAAGAAGCAATTAATATGGTATTCTGGAAGTATAAGGACCTTTCTCAATTTAAACTAGTTATTTATGATAGATTTACTATAACTTCCGAAATTCCTTTTGAGGAAATAGAAAGAGTAGATAATAATTATATTTATTTAAAAGACGGCGAAACTGTAATTCCAATACATAGAGTTTTAGAGATAAAGAAAGGAAATTATTCAATTTGGAAAAGAAAAAATGGTTAGCTTATAATCTTAAATAGATATATCCTTCTTTTTGCCACTTTGCTATTTCGTAGAAACTTATTGGTGCTACTTTAACTCCTTTAGCAAGGTCATTCTCAGTCAAATTATTCATTTTCATAGCTACTCCACAAGCATATACTTGGATTTTAGGATCTGATGAAACGTCTTCTACGTTCTTTTCTTCATTCTTCAAAACTCCAAAAATTCCAGTTTCAGAATATACTGCTATAACGCTTTCAACGTCTTTTTGATTAGCCATATTTTTACTGCAACAAACGATAAAGGGATCTTTTCGCTTTCAGATATCTGAAATAATATTTTCATATCATGCTATATACATTGAAAAAATATGAAGTTATCTATAAGAATAAGGAAAAATATAGATAGAAAGTTAAATAAATAAAAACTTATTAAAATGAATATAATGTTGTAAAATCAGTACTTTCAAGTAATACTCCGGAAGAAATTTTAGCTAAAAGATATCTTAAAAGATCAAGATATCCATACGGTAAACTTATTTCGGTTCCACCATTCAAGTAGATATCTATCCTTTTCTTAGAATGATCTACAAATAATAGATAATTATATTGAACTATAAAATTTATAATGTTAGCTAAATTGTATTCTCCTACTTGAAGATTACCGTAATTAACTATAAAATAATCTAAGTTTACGTTATCAACATCGTAAACTATCATCGGCATGGAAAACTTAATTTCAACATTAGTAAGATCAGTTATAGATTCTACCTTATGAACATCTCCGTCGTAATAAAACTTACCTTCTTTAGTTATAAATAAAACCTTAGAGACCATAAAATGAAACTCGTTTTTTACTGTTTTAAACTTTTCTTAAAAAGATTTTATATAGTTTAAGAATCTATATAGAGAAGATTATGATACTTGAAATAGTAATAAAAATAAAACATAAATTTATCTTTAATCAAATAAAATTTTATTTTAAAATTTAGACTGCGTTAGCGTTTATAATCTCCTCTAATTCTGAAGTTCTTATTGAAGATTTAACAGCAGCGTAATGAATTCCTATTAATATTAAAGAGACAATAATAAGGTCATACGGAAAAGGTATAAGATCTACTAGACCAAATGGACTAAAATATGATAACGGCATAATACCCAACATAAATATTAATAACCATAAACTAGCTTTAATTTCTTTTATTGGAATATTAATGAAAAGTGATTGAAGAATTATTGTAGATGTAATCATTAGAAGAAATAATAGAAGACCTATATTATTGGAATAATTAAGTCCATTAGTGGCCATATAGAAAAGATAAGATGAAAATAATATGATAATTCCTGATGTTATATTAATAATCTTCATTTTAGAGTTTAATGCAAAAAATACGGTCAATCCAAGAAGTCCCATTACTATAATATAGAAAAGCGTAGAAAATCCTGACCAATATACAAGTAATCCAGCAGTTATTGTTGATATTGGGGCTATTATTTTCCATAGCTTTAATTCATAAGGTCTCCTTAAATCAGAAGCTACATGTCTTAAAGAGTGCAATCCTATTCCACCCATTATATAAGTCAATACTGTAGCTGAAGACGAAATACTCACTATGGCATACCATGACGGTAGTGGTAAAAGGAAAATTGCTGCAGCTATTATTGATACTATTAACGAAAATTCAGGGATTCCAGTTTTTTTAATTTCAGAAAATATTCTTGGTAAGTATCCATTGGTTGCTGAACCGTAAAAAGTCCTTGCTGTAGTTCCAGTATATATTATCCCAGTTCCAGCTGGAGATATGATAGCGTCAAATATTAAGATTGAAAGCCATATATCTAGAAAAAGAGATACACCATTAATCTCAAATACAGAATATATTGGCGCATTACTTAATGGAGATGAGAGAAGTGATCCCCAATCTCCCGGACTTAAACCTATTTTAGACCAATTAATTGAACCTATAAAGCCTATCTGGAGTATTGTAAAGATTAACATAGCTATTAGTAACGATGAGATTATTGCAAAAGGTATGTCTTTCTGAGGATTTTTTCCTTCACCTCCATATTCTATGGCTTGCCTAAATCCTAGATAGGAAAATATTATCCCTGAAGAAGGTATAGCATAAAGTATGCCATTTATTCCGCCATATCCTTCTACATTATTAGAAATAAAATTTGAAAAATTCTGAGGATTAAAATAAATGAAGAGTAATATTGCAGTTACTGTGGGAATTATTAATTTCCACCAGCCTATACCATGACTTATTCTTCCTAGAATTTTAACTCCAAAATAATTAGCAAAAAAGAATATTAGTAACAAGACGTAAGTTACTAAAATACCTTGTAGCGTTAAACTATCTTCTTGAACATTATATAATGAAGGAACAAAATGAGAGAGATAAGTTGTAGTAGCTATTGCCTCAATTGAAACCGTAGATACGGCAGAAATCAAATAAACCCATGCCATAGTAAATCCTACTATTCTACCATGAGTATAATGAGGATACCTTATTATTCCTCCTGATTTTGGAATAGCTGAAGAAATTTCTGCATAAGAAAGCGCAATAAATATCATTAATATTCCTCCTAAAATCCATGAGATAATGGAAGCTCCTCCAGCATATGCTGCAGCAGCTAAAGGAGCAAATAACCATCCAGAACCTATTATACCTCCTAAAGAGAGATAGGTTAATTCCCATCTAGTAAGGGTTTTTCTTAACCTATTATCGGACTGCACAAAAAGATAAGGGAAAGTACTCTGCTTAAAAGTTTAAAATTAAATAATAGTTTCAAATATTGCTTCTTTATTGTAGAAATAGTTCTAGCTTAGTACTTATTCTTAGTGTTAGATTTAAAAGATATAACTAAGAATTAAACGAAAGATATATTTGAATATTGATGTTTAACTATATTAAATAGTATTCTTAAATTAAAAATTTTATATCTATATATTAAAAATTATTAATGAAATATCTACTTATTCATATTCTTAAGAGCTACAAGTATCTTTTAATTTCATATAATATTTTTAATAGCTCAACTGTTAATTTATATATAGTGAAACCTAAGTTTCTTATACTTTTAGTATTTATTGCGTTTCATAAATGATTACCTGATATATTTAAAGTAATTATATTAAAAACATCTACCATACTTCTTGGTTAAGTTAGAAAACTATGGTTAATTTTTATTATTTATTTCATAATTATAAAACATAAATATTATAATAATTCTAATGGATTTTTTGTTTTAGGCTTATATTCACTATCTAATTTTAAACATTTTAGCTTATTCAGTATACCTTTATTGCATTCATCTTTCCTAATAATTGAACCCTCATAATTTAGCATAATGTATTCAAATTTATTTCCATTATCGGTTTTTATCGTTATACCGTCTTCTTTATACCCTATGAAAATAATGTTATTCATTTTTATGGAAGCAATGTCTGGAACTTTCTTTAATGATAAGATTTTCCCACTATCAGAAATTTTAGTTAGATAGTGCATATTGTTACACATTAAATCCACATTTACACTTTCTTTTTCTCTCATTAAATTTTCCTTACAGTTACCTTGCATATTGAATGCCGAATACGCTATTTTTATAGCGTAAGAATCATTTACTTTAGATTTTTGATAAATTAATTCTCCGCTAGTTTTCCATGCAAATTCATAGTTAAAATTAGAATCATATGCAAACGCAAAAATTTTTTTATCTTGATTTTTTATAGATTGTAAATTATAACCGTGGTTAGCTATAAATATTTTTACATAGTTCTCATTTATATCTTTATTTAAACTTTTTATAGTCCCATCTAAAGATATTTCGTATTTTACAGATCCAGTTACTCCAGATTCTAATATTATCCATGAATCTCTAAGTTCATATTCAGTTTTCATGGGTTTTGAAAACATGCTATTTATAAAATTTTCAAGAGCAATTTTTTGAGCTGAGATCAAAGATATTCCAATCTTATTACATGAAACGTTTTTAGAACTAGAGTCAACATGACATTTATAGAGATAATCTCCAGATAAAAATACGTCATAATTGCCCTCTACTTTAACTATATTTCCATTTATTTTACTTTGTGCTAGTTTTATTGCATAATCTTTAGTTATTCTGACATTCTTTCGTATTATTTTACCTACTTCATTAAGTTCAATCTGTATTTCGACTTTATCATCTTGATAATCAATGATATAGCCATCCTTATTTCTTGATATCTTAGGAGAATTTTTTAATTCTGTTTCCCTTTTAATTTCCATCAAAGCTAATTTTTCTAGCTTGTCATTATCTATAGGCTTAAAGCTAACATTCAACTTATTCCTATTGATACTAACTATAGCTTCAGTCAATTCAACTTGAAATATGATATTATAGGTATCTAGAAACCATGCCTTTTTCTTTAGTTCTTTAGAAATATCTATTATTTGACTATAATTAGGTAATCTTCTTTTTAATAATTCTACTGCTAAATTAGCTATTTTAGGATATTCAATGTTAAGTTTCTCATACTTAACTTCAGAGGCCATTATTGTTCTCTGCATTGGAGTTTCCAGAAGTTCAGAAACATCTTCTCCTGCTCCATCTAATGCTATTTGCGATGAAAGAACTTTTCTTCTTCTATCATTTTGTAAATTATAGCCTATTTTTACTTGGAATACATATAATCTCTTTAATATAGCTTCTGTCCTTTTAATCTTGTAATTTCCATATTTTCCAACTAAGTTTTCCGCTTTATTTATTACATTTTCTATATCTATATCTAAATATACTCCTTCATTAACTTTGATTTCCTTAATATCCTCCTTTTCATTTTCGATTATTTGTGAATCTTCTGAAATTTTAGTAGGTGAAACCATGGGAACTCTTACTTGATTTTGTTGAATTAATTTAGCTAATTGAAAACCATTAATTAGAAGAATATTAAGTTTGCTTGCTACTTCAGTAGCATCTACAGTAAAATCAGACGTTGTTATTATTATTCCCTTATCGCAGTCTTGTAATTTCATGGACGTATAAAGATCTCTTACTGTTTTCTCTCCTATTTTAGTACTAGTATATCTTTTTATTTGAATTGCGTATTTATGTATACCATCCAGTTCTTCTTTCCATGCTAAAATATCTACACCTCTATCTCCGGAACCTCCTACCCATTTTATGTTCTTAAAACCTAATTTTGGTAAAAATTCGTCTGCTATGAACTTTTCAAACGATGTAGGGTCAAGACTAGCTATATATTCAGTAATACCCATGGAAATTATTATATCATAGTGAAATATAAAGATTAATATTCTTTATAAGTCTATTTAGAAACAATGTTTTGTAGACTAGTTCAATTTTCTTGGATGTTAAGCTCATTAAATTTTCTTAAATTCAAAATCAAGCGTTGATTTAAAAGTAAGTTTAACGTTAGCTTTAATAAAAATTGAAGCAATCTACAAAGCATCGAAACAGTACTATTTATCCTTTTGATCATTTATAATTTGTGTAAAACTTAAAAGAGCTATAGTAATCATCCTATTTTTACGAAAAATTAATATCGGCTAGAAGATTTTAAGTATTGCTTGTTAATTGGTGTAAATACCAAAAATAAATATTTTATACATAAAAACATTTTTATAGGAAAAATCTTTTTATTGTAGATTCTTTGTTAGTAGGAAATAATATTATGACTTTTCTAGAGACTGTCCCAAGCGCAAATAATTGAATAAATCTATGTACAAGTTTATAGATAATTGTTCAAAAGTAAATATAATTAACTGAGAAATTTTGAATTTTCCCTTGAAGCTAAAAGTCGCGTAATACTTAAAGGGAACCGGGACGATGTAGTACCGATTCACATGGAACATTGGATAGAATACTACAACGGTCCGGTTCTCTATAAAGAATTATCATCAAAGCATAAAACACTTGTAAAAATGAACTACGTACTAATCACGTCAGAAGTATTATCGCGTCTAGATGACCTCTTCATATTGAGGGCTTTAATAGTGATGGTCGTGTGGACGTGTTCTTACAGGAATGTGTGGAGCTACTACCGAACCGACGTGGTAGTAAGATGGTTCCTAGGAGAATGCAAGTCTAAGTCAGAGATCCACAGAAGGGCCAAGAAGTTTAGGTTAGAGATCAAGACGGTTTTCAAGGAGTTCTCCAAGGAGCTGGAGGGGAAGTTGAGTGGGCGGACTACTTACCTAGCAGCACGTTATACGGCAAGGTTGGGAAGTTGTGGATCGTGGATTCCTTCCTAATCGAGGTACCCTTCGGGAAGAGGAACAAGGAAACATTGGAGAAGAAGTTTGAGCTAGACCTAAGGCAGAGGAAGTACAGGGAGGCGGCTAACACGCTCTTCTTTTACATTAAGTGCAAAGTGAGGAGGAGGTTCAAGGGAGAGTTTACAAAGAAGAGGAACAGGAGTTCGGCTTCAAGGTCTTCAACCTCATGTCGCCTACAATGATAGTTCACGAGATTCAAGTGGAACTGGCCAATTTTCCGGACAATAAGGTTGGCTTCTCCCGCAGCGGTTATAAGGTAGTGGATAGGGGCTTCGTGGGGAAGTCCTCGACCTGGTTGATAGGTTTCTCTAGTTTCAGGAGTGGAGTTCTTTGGGATCTTCTTGAGGAGGTATTGGAGGCCTTACGCTACTGAAAAGGGTATGGTCGAGTTCTTTGTCTACGTTATCGCGTTGATTTACAACTCCTACATCTACACTTCT
Source organism: Acidianus brierleyi (assembly GCF_003201835.2). Taxonomy (NCBI): domain Archaea; kingdom Thermoproteati; phylum Thermoproteota; class Thermoprotei; order Sulfolobales; family Sulfolobaceae; genus Acidianus; species Acidianus brierleyi. The sequence continues at coordinate 871,046 of NZ_CP029289.2, forward strand.
GTGTTATCGCGTGTTCCGGAGAGTCAACTCGCCCACTAACTTGTACCGCGAGAGTTGATCAAGGTAGTGTGGACTATGTTGGAAATTCTGTTTTTCTCTATACTTGATTATTTTCCATTACAATATAAGCTTAATCTCTCGTTATACTGAAAGATATAATTATATTTTATTCTTAATTAATTATAAAATTGTTTTTCTATCATACTATATTTATTCAATTATTTGCGCTTGGGACACTCTCTAGACTATATTCACTCAGTTCCATACATACTATTTATTCTTCCCCATTTATATTATTTCATGTATATATTGAATCTAGAGTAGAACCGTAAAGCTGAAAAATAATTAACTAGAGAAAAACGCATCTAAACCACTTTTTCTATTTATGACTTTTTCTATAAATTTATCTCTAATAGGTAAATATACTTTTTCAAAGAATTCTCTTTGATTTTCGAGAACTTCTTTAGGAAAAGACGAAACGTATTTTATAGTAGCATCCCATGCTTTATCGTAAGAGATTATAGGTTCTATTTTGTCTTTTATTTCCCTATCATAGTCTTCTGGAGTTTGCATTTTATCTCCTATTATATAATATCCTTTTTCAGTATCTTGATATACTTGTTCTCCTGCAACATTAGCTAACACTCTATCTTTTCTAAACTCAGAAGGTACCGTAGTTTTAGAATATTTAGGCGCATATCCTTTACCATAATACTTTGCCCAGGCATAGAAAATTGCTCTATTTAATCCAAAAGACTTAGCCTTATCCATATTGCCATAAAGTACGTAATATCTTGCAGCCTGTACTATTCCCATAACTTGGAATCTCCCTATTTTAGCTTCATTCATACTCTCTCCCGTATTTTCTCTTGTCTTAGTAACTTTCCTTTTACGAGGTTTAACTCCTTCATGTGAAGGTTTGTATGATTGAATAGCCTTAGTCAATAAATCTTCAGTCTCGTTTTCTTCATATCTTTCATAAATTCCTTCTTCATGAATAAAATTTTGAGGATTCGCCCAGTCTAAACTAAATTTACTCAGTTTATCAGGAGAAAAGCAAACAGCGACGTAATTAAGTTCCCTATGAAATGAGAGAGGAGCAGTAAATATTCTTTTTGAATCTATTAATTCGTCTACCTTCAGTACTCCTCCAGAACTTTCTGAAAGCTTTTGTAAATCATTCCTACTTTTTTCAATTATATACTGTACTATTGCGTGGGCAGCAGTTAATGGGTAATAATCTTTAGGTATAGAATTCTCATTTATCCTTACATGTATTCCTTCACCACTCCACAAAAGATAAATGGATTTTTCTACTCCTTCTTTTTCAAGTTGTGAAACTATTACTTCAGCAGCTTTTACAGCATATTCCCATTTGTCTATCTTTGTGTCTATGTCAAAAAAAGGAGTATAGTAAAGAAGATTATCCTTTTCTATATTATCCTTTGTAACCTCTTCATATTTTCCTGCAGTAGCGTAAACTGTTCTAGCCTTAAATTCAGAAATTTTCTTTGCAACTGAATCTTCATTTTCAAAAACCAAAGGATTACCTTGTTTATCATACCTAAACATTGTACTTCCATAAAGGGCTATCCATCTCTGTTTAGAAAAATTGTAAATTTCTCTCTTAACTATTTCCTTATTATAATGAGAAAATAGTAAACTCATAATATGAATATTTTATGTTTTTAATATTAAGGATTTGCCATTTTAGATTATAGAAGTTAGTAGAGCATTAAAAACTGAATCCATATCTTTTTCAAGGCTTTCAGCGAGTATCTTTTAATCCTTTAAACTATTTCCTAGCAGACTTAAGGATCTAATTATGAGTATCTGAGTTTGGCTTAACTGTTTTAATTTTTCTTTTTTATAATTTTGTAAATATATTCTTAAACTATTATAAAACTAAAGCTTGCTTTTTACAAGATAGCATATATAGTAATACCTTATAAATACTTTGGCTAATAATCTAATATATGGAAAGATTAAAGGATGTTTATAGTATCGACAAATTTGGGAAGAACGTTCCGGAGTGGACTGAGGAGGTAAAGTATGAGTTTGTAGACTATATTATGGGAGAAAAAATTAAAGGAAGTGAAGAATGGATCAAGAACTTTCAAAATATAATGAATATAGCTAAAGAAAAACTAGGATTGAAAGATTTTATTTTAAGTAAAGAAATGAGAAGTTTTCTGGAAGATCCGAGAAGACATCTTGTGAAAAAGCTTTTCCTTTATTTTCACGATCTAATTAGAGGAAGGATAACTCCAGAAGAATTTTCTACTAAGGGTAGACAAGCTATAAACAGTTCTTTTGGTTCTAATTTAAGAGGTATATATCAATCTTGGGGACTTCTTTCCATTATGATTCTTCTTTCTGATAAAGGATTTAGAATAGCTTATCCAGAACATAAGGTGATAAATTTAGATAGAACCGGAATGCAAAAAGCTGGAAGCATTCCTCCAAATGCAATAATGGAGGACGTTATTGGTAGGTCCTTTAGCTTTTTTGTTGAAGCCCCAAGACCTATAGGATGGGAAGATGGTGGAGATTTGGAAAAAGTTTGGAAATTATACTCTACATTAAGGCCTGACATGTTAATTTATAAAGGATTTTATACAGATATAGTGGATCTTTCTGGCAATATACCAATAAAGAGACCTAATTACATTGTAGAATTTAAGGAGCTGGACGATTGGTGGAAGAGATGGAGATATTTAAAAGGATATAAGCCTTTTACTGTAAATGAATGGAGGGCTAGGTGGATTAATGGACTTTATGAAGGACTTGCTGATGTCTTGGGGAAGAAACCTGAAGATTTACCTAAATTTGAAAAAGAAGAAGGTAAAAAAATAAGAGAATATAAAATAATTGAATTATACATGGGAGTTTATAATCCAGATCAAGGTGTTTTGATAAGTAGGAAAAGCGTAGGTAATGAGGTAAAGGAAGAATTAAAGAACGTAATGGTGATAGACGACGTAGAATTTAACTACAATAAACTTGAGGAACTTACCAATTCCATGATAAAAGGTATTGGAATTAATCTAAACATAAAGGACCTAGCTTATAAATATGCTATGGAAAATCTTGATGATTTTAGAAAATGGCTAAGAGAAAAAATAGGTATAGAAATTAGTAAGGAAATGCTAAATTTTTAGATTATTTGAAGAAAATTACTAAAGTCTTTTTACATCTTGAAATCAGATCTTAATTAGTTCTACATTATTGTCTATCTTGATGTATCCCTTGTCCATATAAATATTGTGATTATCTGAAAGAGTTCCAGCATTAGCACATTTAATATTATCAAATTTTACTAAAGCATGTGAATGTCCTAAAATTAGGTAATCTGTTGTTCTTAATAATATTTTAAAAGATAGGCAGAAAAGTAATGGAGGAAGATTTCTGTTAATCTTCTTCAATATCTTTGCAAATCTATATTCTGCTCTTTCGTTAAAGTATTGATTTCCATGTAGAAGTATATAATTTCTATTTTTAACATTAAGAAAAAGAATATCTGTATCACCGTTAATTACATCTTCGTCCCCTCTAATGTAAATTATTTTTCTCTTATAATTTAATTCTTTTAAAAATTTTTTATAATCGTTCTCTTTTTCTACTATTATATCCCCCAATAAGACGACTAGATCTGGGTTCTCTTTGTTTAATATTTCAACAATTTTTTCTACATCGCAATGCGGATAATGGATATCTGAAAGAATAAGAGAATTTTTAGCCTTTGCTGAAAGTTTCCTCACACATGTTGTTAAAGCTTTTAATATAATTAATATTATTTCTCTTAATAAACAATAGATTTGGATACTGTTTATTCTCTTTTCATACATAATTTTAATTAACTCAATGAATATAGTCTATTTAGTTTTTCTTTAAAATTATTTCTCCCTTTATATTATAGATTTTTCCTATATTCTCTATTTGTAACTCATAAAATGCCTTTTTAGCTATCAATTCTGTTAAATTATATTCTCGTACTACTGATGATAATGTAACAGCGTCTGATAACATGAGTTTTCTTTTAATTATATCTTTAGCTTTAAATATTTTTTCAGTATCTAGCTCTTGATCAAAAATATCGATATAACTATTTATTCTGTTATCTAGCTTATTATAGATTAATTCGCCAGATAATAGATCTATCAAACATACTGATAAATAATAGTCCGTAAAGTTCTTCTTAAAATCGTCAGAGAATATATATTCCTTTACTTTTTTATCGAAACCTGTTGGTGAAGCTATTCCTATAACATGTAATACCTTTCCTTGCTCAGCAGCATCAATTGATTTATCTAGATATTCTAGAATATCTGCTAATGAAATAGTCTTATCGTCTGCTAGTTTCTTTACGTAATTTTCAATATGAGAAAGGAATTTAGCTTTAATTATTATACTCAAATCGTCTTTTAACAATCTCCGTTTCCTTATTATATATGTAACTTCAGTATTATGTGGATATAAATGTAGTTCTTTTGGATTAATATTTAACGAATTTATTTCATCGCTTCTTTCTATTATATAGTTATTGGATTTATCTATATTTATTTCCCCTTTTCTTATAGGGTCTAAAAACTTTCTAGGAAATGTATTCATTTTCATTTCTAATCTTCCAATAAAATTGACTTCCATTATTCTAGCTTCGGTATTACTTATAACAATGCTTGATTCTGAAATATTTTTATATTCGTTTATTTTTTCTTGAAGTTCCAAATTATCGATCTGAAGCTTAGAAACCGTATTCTGATAGTTTTGGATTTTCTCGGTTAATTCTCTTATAGTATCTTCATATCTTCTTATTTCTGATTCTATAATAGTTTTACTCTCATTTTTTATTTTAATTGCAAAATTTTCGAGTTCAGCCTTTTGTGATTCAAGAATTTTTTTCTGCTCAATAAGTTCCCTAACTTTTCCTTGTAAAAAGGTTATCATATTTTTTATTTTATCTTCTAAGGTTACACCTTTTACTCCATAATTATTTAGATATTTATCTATTTTTTCCTTTTCTTCTCTTAACATTTCTATTTCCTTTTCAAGTTCGTCAATTTTCTCTTCTGCTATTTTCCTCATATTTTCCTCAATTTTTCTCCTTTCAATTTCAGCATCGTATTGTTTTCTTATAACATATTCATATTCATTAAATAACTGTCTAGGAGCCCCTGGGTCTTTAGAGAAGTAAGCTATTATACCAGATTTTATTTTATCGAACCTATTGATATATTCATGCCTTAAAGCTATTCCTAATGTTTGTCTAATTTTATATTCTCCTGGTTCTAGAAGTTTTTCATACTCGTACATTTCCTCATCGTACCATTTCTTTATAATATCATAAATCTTCCCTGTTTTGTTAAATAAGGCTGAAGCTATTTCAGTATCTTTTATGTAATCTAAAAGGAGAAAATTATCTAATTTTAAAAAAGCTGTATACTCATCGTCTGTAAAGTCTTTGGATATGAGGGCTACTATAGAGTCCTTGCAATCTTTCAAACTTGAAGCTATTCTAATCATGGCTAAATCAAAAAATCCTAATTTCAAGTTTTTCTCATCAAACGAAAGGTCTTTAATACAATTATTTTCATAATATAATCTGTTCTTTTTTAGCTCATTGTAAACTTGAATTCTAGATTCAAGGGGCTCATTTTTTAAACTAATTAAATCCTTTCTAGCATAATTCATAACGTAATCAAATATGTCTTGGCAATTCATTTCGAATCACCAAATATTTTTATCTCTTCTGTTAATTCTTCGAGAAGTTTTCTTACTGCTTCTTGGCCTCCTGTTAAAGATATGAATACCGAGGTTGAAGAATCTCCTTTAATGTTCATATACAATCGTACTATTCCTTTTCTAGTATAAATATCGTATATTTCCATTTCTCCAGAATTTCCTAGGAAAATACCCTTCCTTTTTGATATTAAATATGACATGAAAGACTTAACTTCCTTTAGTTCTCTTTGTAACTTAAATGTTCTGCTTTCGCTATATTTTTCCTCATTTAAGTCTATTTTTGATATTTTATAGATAGAAATTACATCTATTGGAAATTTATTAACTATCTCGGAAATTACATCGGAATATATATCATCATTAACTTGAAGTAAATATCCCTCTGGTTTACTTATCTTATTAGGCCATTTACTTACAATGTAATCTAATCTTTTTCTTTCATTGTCGTTCCTGTACTTCACTTCAATTAAATACATCATATAATTCTTCTTCTGAGATTATTTTAATTTTTCCATAAAGGAGTTTGTTATCAGTTGGTTATATGGAAAAAAAAATCTTTCTCCAGTATGGAGAAAAATATATATAATAGTTATGCGAATTAATACTAGATAAATATGGGATTATTTGACAAGTTAATTAAGAACAAAGGAGTTAAGGACGTTTTAAAGAACGTTGACATTAAAGAAATAAAGGAGGAAATAGGTTATTTGGAATTACAGGAAAAGAAGCTTGAAACACAGAGACAAGAACTAGAAAAGGAAGCAGAAAAACTTTTCCAAGATTCAATAGGAAAAAGTGAGGCTACTAAAAGACTAAATGCTACAAAAATAAAGAACTTGAAAGATAGAATAGCAGACATAGATAAGGACCTAAGGGAAATTAATTTAAGATTAGGAGTTCTGTACAAAGTTCAAAGGTTAAAGGAAAAGGCACAGAAAACATATAATTCGAAAGTGTGGGAAGAACTGGTAAATAACGTTGATAGCGAAACCTTAGAGAAATGGTTAGTTGATCAAAAAATTGGTGACGATGAAATAATGAATAAGTTAAGACAACTATATAATGCTCAAGGTCCAGAGGAAGAGGCTGAGGAGATTTCGCCAGACGAAAGAGAAATACTTGAGGCCATGGAAGCAGTAGAAAAGGGTGAGAAAAAGCCTGAAGAGGCTACAAAGGAAGTTACTAAGGAAAAGGAAACACAATAGGGAATTTTAATGTCAATTGATTTTTTAATATTGAATCAAATAAAAAAGCTTGAAACTGAAGCAGAATATTATGAAAAAAATGGAGAGAAAGATAAGGCATATAAGGTTTATGAAAAAATAGCTTATCTTTATGAAGAAGCCGCTTCCAAGGCATTATTGCAGAGTACTAGGGAACTTTATCTAATGAAAGCAGGAGAATATAGAAGTAGAATAAACGCAACTAAAGAGAAAATTAATGGAGACGAACCCGACTATACGCAAATAGCTAAAAGCATGATAGAAAAAACTAATTTAACTTGGGATAATATTAGCGGATTGGAAAAAATAAAGTCTTTATTAAGACAGGCTGTAGGCATAGCAATTTCAAAACCAGAAAAACCAGTAAAAATAGATCCTCCTAGATCTATTCTTCTTTTCGGTCCTCCCGGAACGGGGAAAACATTGCTTGCTTCTGCAGCTTCAAACTCTATTAATGCAACTTTTTTTAACGCAGATATTTCAAGGATCCTCTCAAGGTATGTAGGTGATTCCCCGAAAACCATAGATTCATTATTCCTGTTAGCGAGAAAGATGTCTCCTTCAATTATATTCTTTGACGAGTTCGATTCTGTCTCTTTAAATAGAGAAGAAAAAGAGAATATAGGCGCTGGATTAATTCAAAAAATTTTAACGGAAATGGATGGTTTTAGAAAATCAAGAGATTTCGTTATGGTTATAGGCAGTACTAATAGACCATGGGCCTTGGATGAGGCAATATTAAACAGATTTGATTACAGAATATATGTCCCTCTTCCAGATTTTGAGGCAAGAAGGGGAATATTTGAAATTGAATTAGGAAAAAATAACTTTGAAATAGAAGCCGATTATGATGATTTAGCAAAGAAAACAGAAGGATATAGCGGAAGAGAAATTTCACATATATGTAAAAAAGCAATAATGTCAATGATAAAGAGAATGAATCCAGATATAGAAAACGCTAAACCTGGATATAAACTAAGGATAGGTAAAATCACTAAAGAAGAACTCTATAAATCTATAGATGACACAAAACCGTCTGTAAGTAAAGAAATAATCAAAAAATATGAAGAATGGAATAAAGAATACGGTTCAGAGTGAAGAAAATGGAAGACATTATTCAATATTTAAATGAGAAAATGGGAATACCTAGTAATGTAATCTCAGTAGTAAGTTCAATAACTAAGGTACCACTAGTTTCGACTACAGTAACTGCACTTACATTCTTTTCAATATTTGCGATATTATGGGGATATTATTACAGGAAAAAATCTATAGACTCTTTAAAAGAAGATGAACTAGAGAAAAACGAAGTTGAATTAATAGTCAATAATGATAAAATCGAGAGAGATCTTAAATACCAATACGATAGAAAGAAAATTCTAGAGGAAGAAATAAGAAAAACAGAAGGAATATTCAAAGACAAATATTCTAAGGAGCTGGAATACGTTAATAATAAGATAAAAGTTCTTGAGTCAGAGTATGAGGATAATTTAGATAGATTATCCTTCGTAAGAAACTTGAAAATGATAATATCCCATAAGAAATTTCTAAAAGAGAAAGGAATATGGAAACAATTTGAAGAATTATCTAGAAAGATCGAAAAGGAAAATATAAACATAGACAAATCAATTTTGAAACGCAAAGAAATGAGAGAATTTCTTTCCTCGTTAAATAATGAATACGAATTAATGAGGATCTTTGAATAAGGGGAAATAAATGGATTTTAATGAGAAGTTCTTAAAATTAGGATTTTTAATAATATTTATTCTACTTTTGGCTTTCCTACTTTTACCTTTTGTTAAAATTTTGATTCTACTATTCTTTGTATTTCTTATATTTATTTTCGGAATGGCCAGAATATTCCCTGAATTACATGGTCATAAAAAGATGAAATATAAAAAACACTATAGCTCGATGATCAAATGTCCTTATTGCGGGACGTTAAATCAAAAAGGAGCTAAGTATTGCAGTAGATGCGGTGCAAGGTTAACAAAACCTACTATAGATGATCTGATCAACGAACTATTTTCTAGAAATATTAATGAAGTCATGACTGCAATAAACGAATTAAAACAGATCGCTAATACTAATATAAATGATTTAGAGAGATATGTAAAAAAATTAAGAAAAGCAGAAAGAAAGATAAAAAATCCTCAAGTTCAACAAACTATTACTCAGATATTAACTACTATTGAAAGAAATGAAGTAATAAAATATAATAAAAATGAAAAATTACCTATAGAAAAACAATCAGTAATAAAAAACCATGACGTAATGCAAATCCCCAACTACGAGATCTTGGAAACTATAGGTGAAGGTGGTTACGCTAAAGTTTACAAAGCAAAGAGGAAAAAAGATTCATTACTAGTCGCAATAAAAGTTCCTAAAGTTCCTAATAAGGATTTTGTTAAAGAGATAGCAGTATGGCTAAACTTAAATCATCCAAATATAGTAAAACTCTTAGATTATGATATAAATCCTAGACCTTACATAGTAATGGAACTAATGAATGGAACACTTCATGGAAAGACTTTTGATAAGGATACAGCTACTAGGATAATTTTAGATGTTCTTTCTGGATTAAAATATGCTCATGAAAAGGGAATAATTCATAGGGACATAAAACCGTCTAACATACTTTTAGATACTAACGGTAGGGCAAAGATTAGTGATTGGGGAATAGCAAAATTTTCAGATATAACCACATCTACAAACGTAGCATTTACCTTTGCTTATGCGGCTCCGGAACAATTAGATACACACTTAGGTTCAATTGACGAAAAAACGGATGTATATCAAGTATGTGAAGTATTTTATGAGATTCTTACTGGTAGGCCGGCTTTCCAAGGTAGTATAACAGAAGTAGATCATAAAAAACTCAATATGCAAATGACTCTACCGTCTGGCATTAATCCAGACCTAAAGGATTATGACGAAATATTTTTGAAGTGTTTATCTCCCAAGAAAGAAAACAGATATTCTACTAAAGAACTTATATCCATTTTATCTAATAAGCAATATACTAGACTTACAACTGAAAATAATGCGTATGCCTTTGTAGAGTTAGCATATCTAAATGTTCAATTAGATAATTACGAGCAAGCGCTACTTTGGGTAAAGAAAATTAACACTGTATATACAAAGGATGTTATACTCAGTTTAGAGAACAAAATTAAATATAATATAGGCACAAAAGAAGATATTTTGAAGAGAATAGAACTTTTAAAAAATCAAATTAGTTCATCAAAAAATAGATATTGAAATAATTTTAATATATATATAACTAATATGCTAGAAATTTTTGGTAGATTAGGCAATTCTTACATACCCCTATATTTTAATCTGCTACTGATAAATATCCAAATATATTACCAATAACATGATCTATTTAGTCTCTCTTTAAAACTATTTCTCCCTTTACATTATAGATTTTTCCTATATTCTCTATTTGTAACTCATAAAATGCCTTTTTAGCTATCAATTCTGTTAAATTATATTCTCGTACTACTGATGATAATGTAACATGGCCTGATTTCATGAGTTCTCTTTTAATTATATCTTTAGCTTTAAATATTTTTTCAGTTTCCAGCTCTTGTTCAAAAATATCGATATAACTATTTATTCTGTTATCTAGCTTATTATAGATTTAGACTTTCTTAGATTTCGCACAAAATTATGTTTTGTTTATTTTTAAGGCTTCACTTTTCTTTTGGTGAAAGATTAAATACTAATCTTTCTTAGCTAATATAGGATGAGCATAACTATAAGTGCTGAAGTATACTACGAGGAAGCAGAAGAATTACTTTCAAAGGGTGACCTTGTTCAAGCTTGTGAGAAGTATTATAAGGCTGCCGAGGAAGCAATAAAGCTTCTGGTTATAGAAAATAACCTAAAAGAAATAATTAAAGAGGTCGAAAATAAGGGAAGATGGGAAAGTGAAAGTTTATTTAAAGCCTCTAAGTTATTACGAAATAAATATCCCGAAATTGCCATTCAATGGAGAAATGCATGGACTCTTCATGTTGAGGGATTTCATGAAATTAGCCTAAATGAGAAAGAAGTTACAAAATTGAAAGAAGATGTTAGAAAACTGGTTGTAATAGCCGTTGTCAGCAGTTTCCGATAAACTGTGAAGTTTATATTACTTTGATGGAAAATATAAAGCAGTCACACCAGATGGGTGGATATATCACGATGAGGTGTGACGGTGAATAAAAGATATGCGGGTTTCCCCACATCCGTGATGAGTGTAGGCTGGGGTTATCCCGCTAAAGCGGTAGACCCAAAATCATATTAGAAAAAATATTTCTGGTAGGATAATATCGAATTTATAAAAGATAAAGAAATTTATAAGAGTGTAAAGAATTGAAGAAAAGGTTTAAGGTGAGGGAGATGGAGTATTACTACGTGAGATAGGAAGATGGTAACACCCGGTCTCCCTCACCAAAATAACATTCAACAAATAGGATATAAATTACTTTCCATGTTGAACTTCCAAGGAGAAAAGGTAGATGAGGTAGCAAAAACTCTCATCTCCGCGTGTTTGTGGAACGATTCAGTAGAGAACAAGTCCAGAGCGTATGACGTATCCCCACAGACCGTGAGGAATTACGTAGAGAAACAAGGGATGGAAGTGATTGAAAAGCTATTGGAAAGAGCTAGGAAAATATCCTTGGAGACATTAAAGGGAGTGAATGAGATAGATCTTTCAATAGACTGGACAACCAAGACGTGGTATGGGAAACCAGTGAAAGGGCTCGGGAGCTCTGAAAAAGGAAACTCGTGGAACTACGCAACTGCAACAACCAAGTATAAGGGGAAAGTACTTTTACTTGCCTTTATTCCGCAAGTGAACGGTATGACTAAGGACGAGATAGTGAAGGTTCTTGTGGAGCAAGTTGTTGCGATGGGATTCAAGATAAGGTTGATAACTCTTGACGCTGGTTTCTACACAGTTGATGTGCTCAATTTCATTTCACAGTTTAAGTATATAATTGCTGTCCCAGCTGGGGACGTGAAGGTGTTTGAGGAGTTTGACGGGGATTACAAGACTAATAGTAAGAGGCATAGGAGGGATGAGCAGGTCAAGTTCAGGCTTCTCGTGTATAGCAAGGAAAAAGTGAGGAGAAAGAAGAAGAGTCTTGTTTATTTTGCTAGGGCTACTAATCTAGATCTGCCCAAGAGGGAAGTGTTGGATTTGTACAATAAGGTAAGAGGTCCTATAGAGACCTCTTATAGGAACATTAAGGCTTTTCTTCCATTTACTAGTTCTACTAAGTTTGTTTTCCGCACGTTGATCTTCGTGCTGGCCCTTGTACTCTACTCCTTATATACCATATTCAAGGGGGAGGTGGGGAGAGAGGAATTTAGATTATTATTAATTCTTTTATTTCCTGATTTATTCAATCCAGAGAATTTTACATTTAATGTAATTGAAACACTTATTTACACTATAGATTTATTTTTAAGGAGGTGATTTTGGGTCTACCGAAAGGGGCGGAGGGGTAACGGAAGTGACTCTGTTGAAGCCCAAGGGCTGAGGATTGGATACAATTTCATGAAAATTCAATGAAGTCCAAACCCTCAAAAATCTTGCTTATGTTATTTCTTATCTCCTCTATAAGGTAATTTCACCTTTAATGGATATTCTAACGATAGGTTAAATTCTGACAGCAAATCCCTAATTCTTTTTACTCAGTTTTAAAAGCCCAGAGTAGAGTTCCTCGTAAAGCTTTTCAGCAGGAACTTTTTTAGATACGTCGTCGTAGATTTTCCTTACGTCTATGAAAATGCAATTCACGTTTAAAGAGTTAAGAGTTGAGAGTACTAAACTGGATTTTCCAGTCCTCTTTAAGCCGAGAACTACTATCATTCTCTCGTTTAAACTCCTTTTAACTTATCTATTTCAGTTTCGCGATCGAATAAGTGTCTTTAATGGAATCTTTAGGTTCTGTTGAAAATAGCAAGTATCACCCCTGATACTTAGTATCACCGTTTGTCCCTACACTTTCATTTCACTCATTTTATGTTCATTCATGATCGAGTGTAGGGACTTAGCCCTCGACCACAGGTGGGTCATGGGACTCCAACGGCACGGGACTCACATCTCTGCAATCACTCCCACTCTTTTGGGCATAGCCCACATCGGTGTGAGAGATCATTATTTATCAACAAAAATTTGTTATAAACAGACAAAAAGATTTCTATTAACGTGAAAAAGGATTCAGCCCCTCAACTTCCTTAAGTGCTGAGTATGTAGCATAGTCAACCCTAACCCTTAACTTCACTGTCCTCTCCACTCAACTCACCTATCAACTTTTTTACACCTTGAACTAGGAGTGTTTTCTTATGACTCCTAATACCGTAAATTTTCCCTGCGAATGAGGTAATGATTGAGATTAAGTCCTCAACTAGCTCTTGTGCGTCATCTTTGGGCTCCTCACCGAAAACCACTTCAATCTTAACTCCCATGGTTGAGAAGAACTCTTCAATGTACTCAAACCCAAAACGCGTTAGTCTATCTTTGTATGTTATTAATACGACGTCTACACTCCTTCCCTCAACAAGTTTGAATAGTTTGAGCAATCCTTTTCTTTGTGTGTTTAACCCGCTGGCAATATCTTTCAGTACTTCAACTACCTTGTAACCTTTTGCTGTTGCGTAATTCGTGAGGTAGTTTATTTGCCTTTCCAAGTCTTCTCTCTGATCGGTAGACCCAAAATCACCTCCTTAAAAATAAATCTATAGTGTAAATAAGTGTTTCAATTATATTAAATGTAAAATTCTCTGGATTGAATAAATCAGGAAATAAAAGAATTAATAATAATCTAAATTCCTCCCTCCCCACCTCCCCCTTGAATATGGTATATAAGGAGTAGAGCACAAGGGCCAGCACGAAGATCAACGTGCGGAAAACAAACTTAGTAGAACTAGTAAATGGAAGAAAAGCCTTAATGTTCCTATAAGAGGTCTCTATGGGACCTCTTACCTTATTGTACAAATCCAACACCTCTTGGGCAGATCTAGATTAGTAGCCCTAGCAAAATAAACAAGACTCTTCTTCTTTCTCCTCACTTTTTCCTTGCCATACACGAGAAGCCTGAACTTGACCTGCTCATCCCTCCTATGCCTCTTACTATTAGTCTTGTAATCCCCGTCAAACTCCTCAAACACCTTCACGTCCCCAACTGGGACAGCAATTATATACTTAAACTGTGAAATGAAATTGAGCACATCAACTGTGTAGAAACCAGCGTCAAGAGTTATCAACCTTATCTTGAATCCCATCGCAACAACTTGCTCCACAAGAACCTTCACTATCTCGTCCTTAGTCATACCGTTCACTTGCGGAATAAAGGCAAGTAAAAGTACTTTCCCCTTATACTTGGTTGTTGCAGTTGCGTAGTTCCACGAGTTTCCTTTTTCAGAGCTCCCGAGCCCTTTCACTGGTTTCCCATACCACGTCTTGGTTGTCCAGTCTATTGAAAGATCTATCTCATTCACTCCCTTTAATGTCTCCAAGGATATTTTCCTAGCTCTTTCCAATAGCTTTTCAATCACTTCCATCCCTTGTTTCTCTACGTAATTCCTCACGGTCTGTGGGGATACGTCATACGCTCTGGACTTGTTCTCTACTGAATCGTTCCACAAACACGCGGAGATGAGAGTTTTTGCTACCTCATCTACCTTTTCTCCTTGGAAGTTCAACATGGAAAGTAATTTATATCCTATTTGTTGAATGTTATTTTGGTGAGGGAGACCGGGTGTTACCATCTTCCTATCTCACGTAGTAATACTCCATCTCCCTCACCTTAAACCTTTTCTTCAATTCTTTACACTCTTATAAATTTCTTTATCTTTTATAAATTCGATATTATCCTACCAGAAATATTTTTTCTAATATGATTTTGGGTCTACCGTGATCGGTAGAGGAGACCATAGCGTAAATTACAGCCCTCGTCTCTTCCCTCCTTTCTAAGTACTTCTTAATCTCGCTGTAAGGTATCCTATACTTCCCTCCTTCAGTCGTTACCACCCTTATTTTTCCTTCTCTAATCCACCGTAGGAGTGTTGAGTATGAAATGCTGAGTAGTTGGCAAGCCTCCTTAGGTCTCAGTAGTCTCTCCACAAAATTGGTTGATAATAAATGAATATAAAAAGATTTCTATTAACGTGAGAAAGGATTCAGCCCCGATTAAAATGCTGGAAAAGTGGAAATAGTACTTTGCAATGAGCGGTAAAGTCGTAATTATCATATTATTTGAAGCCCTTAATGAGAAAGTTATAATAACTATTATAACTGCATAGATAAGCGTTCTTCTGTTCATAAAGATATATCATAGAATAAAAGATATATCGTTTTCCCAGTCTATTTATGGTTATTGCCTAATGTGTGAATGCGGGGAATATCAAGACCTGATCACGTAATGCTCCTTTGAATGTTAGTATCGACTTTCTTCATTAATGAGAAGAATATTCCTTGGTCTACATGATATTCGACTTCAGAAACCCTGCATTAAAGAAATCTTTCCTCATGTTTCTAACAATCTCCGGTTCAATAAGTATAAAATATCCGTTATCCTTTATTACTTTGCTTACCTCATTGGCTAAGTCGCTTCTTTCCTTTCTTATTTTATTATAAAAATAAAGGACAGAATAAGCTAAATCGAAGCTTTTCTCTTTAAAAGGTAAAGGAAACATGTTCTCCACTAAATTATAATCCTCATCTCTTAAATAATCCTTAACTTCCTTGTCTGTAATTTCCTCGTTCCATACTTCTATTGAAATTAGAGAAGGAAGTCTAGTTTCCTTCTCGACGCTTAACGTAACTAAACAGTTACCGCAACCTATTTCCAAGACTTTTTTAGGATTGATCCTCTTTATTATTGATGAAACGAGTTTACCTATCCTCAGCTCTTCGCAAATTGTGACTCCCATTCTCCTGAAAGGTTTATAATTCCAGGAATTTATACTGTCAAAAATAGATTACATAGTTAATTATGATATCTTAAATTTATAAATTATGATAAATACTACGTCACTTTCTGACTACTCATAATCTTTAATGTTTACCTCCTTTATTTTGAAATTTTTGATTACAACATTAAAATATTCTTCCACTTTTTGTCTATATTCTTCTTTAAGTTCATCCTTCCTTACATGCTCTCTTACTATACTTGAGATATAATCTGCCGAATGAATTAATTCGCATTTATCATGTCCGGTAAAATCGACTCCAAGGACTTTAGCTAAAGTCCATTTAGGAAAATTAATGATAATGTATTGTTTATCGCTTTCTCTCAATATCGGAGTTCTATCATAATGAACAACGACGCTCTTGCTTGCTACGTATTTCCTTAAATGTAAGCCCAATATCTCTCCGTAAATTTTCGCCGAGCAATTACTTAATTTTGTTTCATTTACCTTCCTTATAATTAATGAGATTCCCGTCAGGTTCTTTAATACCTTGTTTACAAAAATTCCTTTAACGTCCTTTCCTAACTTGAATTGTTTAGGTGAATCTTCCGACCATTTAAAATATTTTATATTCTTGCCCGTGAGCCTTTGTGCATCCTTTATTGCTTCCTCGTATAAATTTAGGTAACAGTTTATATCGTTAATTAAAACTGCTGAAATTATAAACGGTTTTTCATCATTTGGATTTCCTGCCTCATCAATTGCTATGTGAATCTCATTTTTAGTCATTATTTAAAGAATTCAACTACGAGTAAAAAAGAAATCGATCACGTGTAAGCTTAAATATTTCTCCACACAAGTTATTAATTGGGAGTGCACGGGGATACGTGCACGATGATCAAAATTCACGAGTGCACGGGGATACGTGCACGATGAGTTAACCTCAAAAATCCTTCTTCAAAAATTATCATATGCTTGAGTCAATTAAACCTATGAGTAAGGGCCAGGAGGAATTACTTAACGCACTTACTAACTCCAATTATAATATTATAGGTATATTTGGTCCCACAGGAACTGGGAAAAGCTTATTTTCATTAGCTTACAGTATCGATTCAGTATCCACTGGAAAATTTAGGAAATTAATTGTAGCAAAGCCTATAGTTGACGTAGTAACTCAGGAAGAATTAACAAGAAAAGAATATGACAAGTATGAAGATATGGTAAAGGATTATATAAAGGACGTTCTTGGCGATTTTGCTGAAGAGAAAACTATAGATGATCTGTTCTCTTCTGGGAAAATAGAAGTGTTAGATTAAAGGTACTTAAGAGGGAGGTCTTTCAATGATTCGATAATATTTTTAGATGATGTTCAGCTAATGAAGCCCGAAAGCGTACTAGAGCTGTTCATAAGGGCAGGTAAGAACTCAAGGTTAATTATAGCCGGAAATCCCGTTTTCCAGACTTTAAGTAATGAGGCAGATCCTTCTGAAATTATAAGGGAAGTGTTACTAAATGAGAAAGATGCAAAGGTTGTGGACCTAGGAATAAAAGATATCGTTAGGGCAGGGACCAAGAGAGGAATTAGGCTTTTGTTAGAGTATAAATTAAGGTCCAGAAAGCTCAGCGAAGCCGAAAAGAAGGTAATGGATTCTGCAAAAATTCGCGCTCCAGATGCAGATATAATAACTGTCGTTGAATTCTCAGAAGAAAAGAAAAAGCTTAATATAACCTCAGAGCACGTCCCAGACGCATTGATAGTAGTAAAGGAAGGCAACGCGGGTAGACTAATAGGTAAAAGCGGAGAAAGGATTAACGGAATAGAGAGCGATACTAAGATGAAGGTTAGAGTAGTGGAGTTAAAACTAGACTTTAAGGATATAATAAGGGCGGTGCATCTTTTACCTTAGGTAGTTAAGCACGTTGATAATGTAGATTTTCAAGGTAACGAGCTCGTAGTGAGATTAAAGAAAGAGTCCGGAGACTTCATAGGCCAGAAAGGTGTAAATATCAGGCTAGTTGAATACGTAATTAAACAAATGTTTAATGTAGGGGTTAGAGTAATCCAGCCTAGCGAAGAAAATCAATCATAAAGGCTTTGCGATATCATGAATTGTCCATCTTAACGGTAACTCTTATTTTTGCAATCCTAGATTGTCGATCTCCATTATTTATTTTAAGGTAAGTAGGCAAATATACTACTTGATGTTAATTAGAACTTCAGCAGAAATATATTTGGAGGAGGCTGATGAGTTTTTGAATAAGGGAGATTTAGTTGATGCTTGTGAAAAATATTACAAAGCTACAGAGGATTTTCTAAAGTATATAGCTATTGTAGATAATATGAGTGAAATATTAAATCAGGTAAACGCAAAAAACTATTGGGAATCTGAACTTTTGTTTAAAGTCGTTAAAAAGAAAGTTGAGCTAATAGATATCTGGAAACCCTAAAAAGCTTAGGATTTGAGCCTGCAAGCATTGGATATGTAGTTGAACCTAAAAGCGAGAAAGGAATAGTTGTTGCAAAGACTGCAGTAGGGGGAGCAAAAATATTAGAAATGCCCACAGGGGATATCGTACCTAGAATATGCTAGTGATGTAAAATGAGCGAAATAATAAAACTTGTCCAAGAATTGTTAGCTTTTAAGGACGCAATTAAAGAAGAAATAACAAGGCCCATAAAACAAGAATTACTCTCAACAATTTACGACATAAAGACAACCCCTGAGGAGGTTAATTTGGATAAAATGCTTAAGGAATATGAGGCAAAAGACCTCTTAGATTTGATAAGAAAAATACGGGCTGGTAATAAATGAAGTTAGTTGTGGGTTTTATTCCTTTTTCTGCTACACCCGATGGGTTAGTTGTAGAGAAAGTTTACGAGATGTGGAAAGGCAAGGATTTTGTCCTAGACCTCGGTACGGATCCTATAGCCGCAGCAGAGGAGGTAAGGAAGTTATCTCCAGAAAAAGTATTATTGGTAGGAAGTAGTAGATATGCCCCAGAAGGTATAAGTGAGAAGGAAATAATTCTTGAGACTACAGATAGGTGGGAAATGTTAGAATTATTAAGACCTGGATTAGATGGCAGGTATTATAGTGTTAGTTGGAAAAAATAACATACATATAGAGTTGAAAATTGATTGTTGATTTTTTATGATATAAAAAGTTATTTTTTACCTTATTTAATATATATATTATCGGGATGATGTATTGTAACAATCCTCCTGCTAAACCAGAGTAGACGAGATATTGATGCACCGGCAACCTCAATATTAATATTATAGTCCCTAATATTATATCTATTAGTATTGTTATTAGTATTGTCACGATTATTAATATAGTTTTACTATCAATTTGTCTTATACTCATGGTTATTCTATTAAATAGGATTTTTATTATACTTATGCTCTTTATTAAAGGCATAACCCTTGTTCTCAAATCTTGCTGAACATTTTCTGATTTTCCTTTCTCGTTTATGTGCTTTTTAATAAGATGATAAATGAGATCTGCAAAGGATGTAGAGAAGGCTAAATAAGCTATCAATCCATTTATCCCTACTAATAGTTTGCCTATTTTAGGATTTATGTTTAGTACAAGATTAAAATGACCAATTAAAATACATAATATAATAATTACAGTTATCACTAAAAAACCCATTATCACACCATATATGAATTCCTTCCTTTCATCTGGGGAATTCAAGTATTTTTTCTCCCTTAATTTATTAAATATAGGTGTAAAGCCTACCATCGCAAATAACGTTAAACCTATCCAGTCTATTTCAGTTATCTGTATTTTATCACCTGTACCTAAGAGTGGGATGAGTAGGATTAGTGATGATGTATAATAGTATTAATATTATCTCGCAAAATATAGTAGATAGATTATTCTAATTCAAGAATATCTTATATATGATGATATCATTAATTTACAAACGAAAATGCGTATAAAAATAAGGAAAATATTTGGAATTGCTATTATGATTATTACTGCTCCTTTAATCTATATCTATTTAAAAATATTTTTAAATATGTCTAATAATCCTTCAATATCGCTTTCCACCGTAATTATAAATTCAATATTATTAGGACTTTTCATTGGAACTTTTATAGACGGTGGAATATTATTATCAAATTACGGCATACCAAAAAATATTTCTCAAGCTATAACTAAAACCGTGAATACTCTCAGAACTAATTTTACAAAAAGTTATACACAGACTGTTACACAAAACAGTATAAAAACTCAAAACAATGCTACAAATCCAAATAAATTATTAGGAAAATATGAAATAATTGAATTAATTGGAGAAGGAGGATATGCTAAAGTATATAAGGCAAGAAACGTTAATGATTCATCACTAGTCGCAATAAAAGTTCCTAATATAGCGGATAAGGATTTCGTTAAGGAAATAGCAGTATGGCTAAACTTAAATCATCCAAATATAGTAAAACTCTTAGATTATGATATAAATCCTAGACCTTACATAGTAATGGAACTAATGAATGGAACACTAGAAGGGAAAGTATTAGAACCAATAACTGCTACTAGGATAATTTTAGATGTTCTTTCTGGATTAAAATATGCTCATGAAAAGGGAATAATTCATAGGGACATAAAACCGTCTAACATACTTTTAGATACTAACGGTAGGGCAAAGATTAGTGATTGGGGAATAGCTAAATTAGGGAATACAAAAACAACTACTAAAGATCTAACTTTCACTTTATTATATGCCTCTCCTGAGCAATTGGATCCAAGATTAGGAAACGTAGATGAAAAAAGCGATATTTATCAAACATGTGAAGTACTTTATGAAATCCTTACTGGTGTTCAGGCTTTTCAAGGTAGTATAACAGAAATTACCTTTAAGAAAATAAATGAACAGTTTAAATTACCTTCAACAATAAATCCTAACTTAAAATATTATGACCATTTGTTTCAAAAATGTTTTTCAGTTAAAAAAGAAAATAGATATACTACAACAGATTTAATGAAAGAACTTAGTCAAAAACAGACTCAAGATTTAACTAATTCAAGAACTGGAGCATATGCTATCGTAGAGTTAGCATATATGTACGCACAAAACGATGATTTTGAAGAAGCTTTATTCTGGATTAATAGATTAAGGAATAAGAATAATGTTAAGGAATTGGACGATGCTGTAGCAATTCTAGAGGAAAAAATAAAAAACAATGTAGGAACTAAAGAACAAATAATCGAAGAACTAGAAAAACTAAGAAAATTAGTTGCGCTAGGAAAAATTTGAGATATTTAACTAATTTAATAGTTTTAAGATTATGTATGGAATTATATGCGGATCATGTAATATTTACAATTAATACAAATAATTTTTATCGGAAAATTCATCTGCAGTATTACGTAATGTTAAAAATAATTTAATATAATAAAACATAAGTTAAATAATTTATCATAAAACCTAGAATTCTATTGCCTTAAAACAAATAAGATTTATTTTATTGCATGAGGAAATGAAAATATTTAAGTGACTAAAAATCTCTCTACTACTAATCAAAATAGAGTTTAGTCTTGTTAACTAATTCCATAGTTAAGTAAAATGGTTTTACTAAATTGCTATTAGCGTAAAAGTTCTACGTATTTTTTCCTGTTTAAGGGAAAATTAAAATATTCTAATTCGTATTTTATTAATAGGTTATATGCACTTTTCGAAATGGCAGGAGCTACTATTCCTCCTCTAACGTTAGGATAAGTTTCTCTAATGAAATCTACATATCTCTTAACTTGCGAAACTGCGTCTAATCCAGCTTGTGCTCTTTTGAATTCTAAAACTAACAAGCCTCTAGAAGTTTTACCCAACAAATCAATTTTTCCATATGGCGTATTATATTCTCTAGCTATGGGTGAAAAATCTTCTTCTATTAATGATGGATTTTCTATAACGTCTTTTACCATTTCAGCCTCGCTTCCATAGAGACGAAATTCTCCTTCTTCTAAAGAGGAAAGAGTTATATAATACGCTATAGGAATTACTATCTTTAATACTTCCTTAGGTCTTCTTCTTATTACGCTAATTATTAATTCTTCATTAATATCAACTTTTATCCTGGATCCGGACGGTTGCCAATTAACTGGTTTCATTTTTTTATTATTATGAATAAAGACCGTTCCATCAGGTTTTATACTTATCAACCTTTTACTATAGGTTGCTATAGAAGAAGCTCTACCGTCATAAAAAACTGAGCATAAACCAAAAATATTGATAACCATGTTTTTCTCGTTTTCTAGAATATTTTTAACAGTATCGAAGTCTGGCATTTCAATGATCTTGTAAGGTAATACCATAAATTTAGTAATACTTCGATAATATAAATAGTTACCCGAAACTTTCGTTCTAGAATCTAAAAAGCATAACACTTTTTATATTAATAAAAAGTTTTAAACATTAATATGATACTATATACGTAGGATAAAGATAATATCTTTTATAGGATAAAGTATCTATTTTATAAGAAATGGAGATTTGGGAACTAGCTGCCTACGACATAGAAAATAAAAAAGCTAAACCGATTATCTTTACATTGTTTAGCAATAAATTGTCTAAATGGTCTGAACGTAAATTACATAATAAGCTAGTTTCCATATTCTATAAACCTTCAGATTATTTAAGAATGCTAGATTATTTAACTTATTATAAGTTAGCTCACAATATTGAACTAGATCACTATCCTTATTATCGCAATCAGGTAGACGAATCAATATGTGTTTATTCTCTTACTTTATTATCACTTTATTTTCCTAAAATTCTTAGTATAAAGACTGATATATGCCCAATTTTAAAGGATGCAGAAATAATTAGCAGAGAAGAGAAATGGATACTGGACTTCATGAATGACGAAATAGAAGATATAGGTTATGATAATGCTCACTTAGAACTTTTAATTTTATTAGATATAATAAAAAGAATAAAAAATGTAAGACCAGATTATTTTCTCGGATTATGGCTAAACAGTAATGTAAACTCGCAAGATAGGGCTAACCTTGAGAACGAAATAATTAGGAAGTATAATTATTTAGCTAATAGAAACACAAAAAAATATGTAAAAAGAGTTATAAATCTTATAATATCCTTTGACAATATAATAAATTACATAAAAGGTAAATGAAATATCAATAGATTCATTTTTACGCAATACACAGCGTATTGTTAATTATTAATATCTTAAAAATGGTAAATAATCTCCTAATATTATACTATGTTAAAGTGCAAATAATCATTAAATGGAACAAAAAGTTCCTCATATAGGGCTATATTAAATAGATTTAGAATACTTCAGTATTGTATAATCCAATAAAGATTTTATTTATAAACATTTAGATTTATTATATAGAGTATTAGTATATAGAAAATTTATGTCGATTTTTAAATGTTTATTAAAATATCTTTATGGTTTAATCCTAATTGATGCTTCCTTATATATAGGATCTAAAAATTTGTAGTCCTTTATTAAGCTCATTTTTTCTAAATTTCCTAAAATATTGCTTAGTATACTTGATGAAATTGTTGATTTTTCTTCTAATTCTAAGCACTCTTTCACTTTGCTCCAGCTCTCATTACCTTTAGCTATGCATTTCATAACAGTTTTATATCTTCTACTTGCAGGACTTTTCCCAGTAAGTTTCTCTATCTCGTTTAAAGCAATGCTAATAGCAGTTTCTTTTATTTCATTAAAATCTCTCTTATTAAAATATTGCAATCCAGCAAATACTAGCCAACCAGGTATTCCATCGAATTCATTAACTATGGAATTTATTATATCGTCCTTAATCGAAAAGGAAAGTTCTTCAAATCCCTTCTTTAGCATTTCTATACTTTTCTCTTTATCGAATCTTTCAAGTTCTATCTCATTATAATATCTACCATAAAGAGGAGATTCTACATCGTTTACACCTAAAAAATCGTAAAGCAAACCAACTTCAGATCCAGTAAGGATAAAAGTAATATTTTTATCATAATCATAAGCGTGAGCAATTGCATCCTTTACTTCCTTTGATAAGGGCCCTCTAAGCTTTTGCGCTTCGTCTATAGCTATTATTATTCTTCTTTCATTCAAATGATCTAGTAAATCTGCTATACTTATATAATCTTTTCCAGACCATTTTAATTCGACGTAATTTCCAAAAATACTTACTCCGTTGATCTTTCTTAATATATCCTTTAGTTTATCTAATCTTGAGGTCAGAGATTGAGAAAATAATGAGTATAAATCTCTTCTTCCATAATTCTCCTTTAGTTTTCTGCAATCTATTATTAATGAAGTTTCATTTATCTCATTTAACGCGGTTTGAAGAACTGAAGTTTTTCCAATTCTTCTTACACCTACTAGTAATAATAACGGTTTCTTTGCTATTATGTTATTTTCAATTTTTTCCAATTCTTTTTCTCTATCGAATAAATCTCTTCTATTATCTTTTGGCCTTTCATCAAATATCAACTTCTGCCCCAGAAGTAATATTCTGCCCCAGAAGTAATAAATTTATCTTAACAAGGGCGTTCAGTAATAAATATTTCGGTTGAACTTCAAGCATAATGTCAACTAAGATTGCCACGTGTACCTTTCAATCCACGTGGCGATTTGGGGAGGATCACTTAGGCTCATAAGGCTTATTATTATACCAAACACTCCAAACTATTCTAGCCAATTTCCTGGCTAAAGCAGACAACTTCTTTCCCTTCAACTTTTCCTTATGATTCTCGTAAAATTCTAGTAATGTAGGATTACGAGAGTAATTCATCTCAGCGAGGAAGTAGAACAAGCTGCGCAAGTACTTATTACCCTTCTTCGATATTCCCTTACTTACAGTAGCTTTACCGCTCCTCTCAACTATTGGGTCTAAACCGCAGATACGAAGGACTCAGGGTTAGGAAAGCGTTTAATGTCTCCAACAATGCCTATTATTATTCCCGAAGAAAGTTTTCCTATTCCCGGTATAGTTAATAGAACGTGATTTTCAGACTGTAATTGTATCATTTTCTCTACTTCTTTTATTTTCTCGCTTGTTTCCAGTAGTGCTTTAGATAATACTTCGATTTCTTCAAGTACGATCTTTGTTCCAAGTTGTATAATTGTATTTTGAAGTTTCCTTTAGAGAATTCTTCAAGCATTTCCTTGCTTATTTTTTCCTCGTCACTTAGGAATAGTGCTCTTTTTACCCTGTTCTTGTACTTTACTTCAAGGTCTTTTAGGAAGATATATAGTGTTACTAGTTCTTTCAATGGGTTGTAGTTGTACTCCTTTGCCTTGTTTGCCATGTTTATTAGTTTTTGTGCGTCGTAAAAATCTGTTTTCTTTCCTCTCAAGTCCTTCTCCTTCCATAGTTTTGGCTTACTTGTAGTATCTTGATCCCTTTTTCCTTGAAGTATTGACATGGTTTTATTGAGTATGCTCCTGTCGGTTCGACCACTATTGTGTTTAGTTTCACTTTTAGTATTTCTTCATAACCCTTCTTGTTGTTCTCGTAGACCCTCCCCTCACTCGTTACTAGATGATCTTTTGATATGTCTATTCCTAGGATCCCTACCTCTTTATCACACCTATATCCGTGCATATTATCACAATGTTCAGTCCGATGGTAGGGGTTTGTCACGCCCCCGATCGAAGACTTTGCTTCAGTCAAAGGGTCGACCATGTTTCCCAGTTGGAGAGTATTACTCTCCCCAACTAATTAATCTATATAGGGTTCAAAGGGGGCGTAAGACCCCTTCCGTTCGGTAGACCCAAAATCGTTTTACAAATATAAATTTGGCATTAAGCCTCATATTTTTTCTTAATAAATAAAAGAATATATTTTATTATACTCATAATCAAGAGCATTAAGAATAATGTATTAAATAATCGATGTAAATAAAACAGATTTTATCATAAATATCTTTATCATTTCCTAATTTACAATAATATTCCTCACTCTATCTTTGTAGAAATATAAAAAATCTAATATGGTACTTGGAAATTTATAAAAATTATCATATAATTATCTAACTAATTACATTAAATCTTTACGAACTACTAATAATGAATAAAAATTATTTTTACTAATTAGATTTTGGGTCTACCGGTTAGGTAGGGGATGGATAGGCTCCACATGCTTTGCCTCTAACATGGCTAGGCGATGGCTTGAAGAGCCGAAGGAACTACTTGATTGGGGTCAACTTGAGGGCCTTCACCACCCCCTCTCCTATACCTAGTCTTCTTAGTCTCACCCTTGTAAGGCTTGTCTTCTTGTTTAGGAGTGTTGTTCGTGAAAATCACCGTAGGAGTTCACCAATTAAAAATCAAATGGAAATTCTATGTCGTTTCTTAACAAGTTTTTAGCATAGTTAACTACTTTAAGATAGTTCAAGTATTTTACAAATAATATTTATTAAAAATTTCTATTTAATATACCATTTTATTAAAGAATATTTTAAAACATACATACTCTTAATCATATCTACGTATATTGAACTAAATATTTTTAGTCTGAAGAAGTGCTTTGTTGATTACTTCAATTTTCTCAGAAATAACATTAAACTTACTTAAATAACATTAAACTTACTTTTAATCAAATGTTAAATTTATAACTTACCTTGATTTAGTTCAATACCTAATAAAATTCAACCATTCCGCAAAGCATAACGCATTCTTTCTAATTAGTGACAATGAAATATATAGACTTATAGACGTATTAATTGAAAAGATATTTTAATAATCCATGATATTTGAATTTTGTATTGTATCCTTTATAACTGCTTTAAAATAAATAATTTTCTACTTAAGGCAATAGACTTTTAAAGTATTATATAACTTTTTAATTTATCAACTAAAGTATTTTAAACACTATATAGAGTAGCAAGGATTTTAATAGAAAGTATATACATGATTTTAAATTATTAGTAATATAATTCTGCTTATATTATCTTAATAATTCTAAAGAAAAATTATTTAGTAAAAAGATTTCTAGAAATATAGACAATAAAATACAGTATATATAAAAGTCTTTGTGATGTAAGTTATATTAAATTAACTATATAGAGTAAAGAAAAGGCTAGACTAATTTCATATATTAATCCAATAAAGTATACTTTTCTTCCTATCAAATATCCAGAGCTTACTGCTAATAAGGAAAGTAATACTCCTGTTAAATCTGGAGAGAAAATTATTGTTATAGGAGGAATATAGGAGAATATTTTAGGTATTCTAAAGTTTTGCATTAAATAAGCTACTGATGCAGATAATGCAACTAATGAGTAAACTAAGTTAATATGAAATATTGCTATCATTAAAGTTAATATTATTACAGCAATATTTACTTCATCTTTTAGCTTGTATCCACTCAATGGTGTGAACTGCCACGCCCTAACGGGCGTGGCTTCCTGCTTCAAAGCCGAGGCTTGCCAAAGGTAGAGGTCTCAGCTCCACAGGCACTAAGGGTCGTTCCGACCCCGAGCACTAATGTGAACCCACAGTATCCCAATATGGGACTGTTGAATGGAGCAGAGGCGTACCACATAGACCCTCGCTTTAACCAAGGCGTCTCAGTGACGCTTACTCCGTCAGTGACTGCCATTAATAGAATATTTGAAAAATACGTATTTAAATGTAACCACAAAGGGGGCAATCCATCTCCACCCTTACGGATGGAGTCTTCCGCCCCCTTTGAACCTATATAGATTAATTAGTTGGGGAGAGTAATACTCTCCAACTGGGAAACATGGTCGACCCTTTGACTGAAGCAAAGTCTTCGAACGGGGGCGTGACAAACCCCTACCATCGGACTGAACATTGTGATAATATGCACGGATATAGGTGTGATAAAGAGGTAGGGATCCTAGGAATAGACATATCAAAAGATCATCTAGTATCGAGTGAGGGGAGGGTCTACGAGAACAACAAGAAGGGTTATGAAGAAATACTAAAAGTGAAACTAAACACAATAGTGGTCGAACCGACAGGAGCATACTCAATAAAACCATGTCAATACTTCAAGGAAAAAGGGATCAAGATACTACAAGTAAGCCCAAATATACTATGGAAGGAGAAGGACTTGAGAGGAAAGAAAACAGATTTTTACGACGCACAAAAACTAATAAACATGGCAAACAAGGCAAAGGAGTACAACTACAACCCATTGAAAGAACTAGTAACACTATATATCTTCCTAAAAGACCTTGAAGCAAAGTACAAGAACAGGGTAAAAAGAGCACTATTCCTAGTCAGTGACGAGGAAAAAATAAGCAAGGAAATGCTTGAAGAATTCTCTAAAGGAAACTTCAAAATACAATTATACAACTTAGAGTACACAAAGATCGTACTTGAAGAAATCGAAGTATTATCTAAAGCACTACTGGAAACAAGCGAGAAAATAAAAGAAGTAGAGAAAATGATACAATTACAGTCTGAAAATCACGTTCTATTAACTATACCGGGAATAGGAAAACTTTCTTCGGGAATAATAATAGGCATTGTTGGAGACATTAAACGCTTTCCTAACCCTGAGTCCTTCGTAGCCTACTGTGGTTTAGACCCAATAGTTGAGAGGAGCGGTAAAGCTACTGTAAGTAAGGGAATATCGAAGAAGGGTAATAAGTACTTGCGCAGCTTGTTCTACTTCCTCGCTGAGATGAATTACTCTCGTAATCCTACATTACTAGAATTTTACGAGAACCATAAGGAAAAGTTGAAGGGAAAGAAGTTGTACACTGCTTTAGCCAGGAAATTGGCTAGAATAGTTTGGAGTGTTTGGTATAATAATAAGCCTTATGAGCCTAAGTGACCATAAATCGCCACGTGGATTGAAAGGTACACGTGGCAATCTTAGTTGACATTATGCTTGAAGTTCAACCGAAATATTTATTACTGAACGCCCTTGTTAAGATAAAAGGATATTTTGATATAAAGGATAACGCAATTAAGAGAAAGAATTGTAAAAATTTCCTTTCATAAGATACATAAGAGAAGTAGATAGATGAAGTTAACAACGCTATATATGCAAATGTATAATTATAAAACTCAATACTTAGTATTGAAGATATTGCAACTATTCCTATAATACCAAATAGTATTAAGTTCCGAATACTTATTTTAGTATGAAAACTATTTATGAATCTTGAAGATATTAGGACTGTTGAGGGTATTATTGATGAAATTATTGAATATAGTAATATATTATAAATTCCAGAAAATATAAAATATAATGACAAAAATAGCAATGAAACTTAAGAAATTATCAGACTTCTCTTTTCTATTCTATAAATAGGGAAAAGAAATAACAATAAAGGAGGAAAAATCGCTGAGAACCAACTTATTCCTGCAGATATTAACGAAAAGGTAATAAGATTCTTCCATTTTTTAAGAACATAAGGAAGAATAATTATTGGTATTAAAAATAATCCATATTTTACTCCTTCTGTGAAAAACATAATTGCAGAAAAGACTATAGAAAAAGGAAAGAACATTCCAAATCCCAATGAAAGAAGAATTGAAGGTATGATGTAATGATACAGTAATGGAAAGAGTACCGCACCCAATGATAAATAATATTCCTTCTTTATGGTAATCTTATCTTGAAGTACTGCAGATATTACTCCAAATATTAAATAAAAATATGCAAAATTAGAATAAGGATATCCAAATGCCGAAATAACAAGAAGGAAAATTCCAGAAATTATTGTTCCTCTGTAGTTTACACCTATCAAAAGGATAGAAGTTAAGAAGAGGATAATATAATCTTCAGTCCCAAAAGGTAAAAAGGCTATACTTAATGAAAAGAATATTGATGAAATCAATTTATCATACCTAACAGAAATTAAGATTAAAGGTAGACTCAAAGTCAAAAGAACTGCATTTCCCCTTGTATAATCAAAGAAAAACGAAATAGTGAAAGTAAGAATTGATACAACTGGAAGAATTTTCCATTCCTTCTCTAACGAAATAAATCCTAGCAATATTAATGCCAGAGGAATGAAATCGTTAAACGGAAGTAAAGATGTTAAGAAAAGCGCTATTGCAAGTATTTCTCTCTTCATCTGATTCCATTCTAAATATAAATAATGTATATTTAACCTTATCTAAGGTAAAATTAAGCAAGAGTTATAACGACAGTACTCTTTTTAAAATATATGAAAAAACTCACATTAAAGGAATACTTTAATTACTTACCGAAATTAAATACAGAAGAATTATATTTATTCTATTTGATTTCTAGAGATAGAGAAGCTAAACAAATGGGTTTATCTATAGATAAGATTCTTTTTAGGATAAAGGAAGAAGATCCTGAAAAGGCCACAAGAATATTGGAAGCAATAAGACAAAACGTTGAATTCCAAGTTAAAGGAATTAAATTAAAGAAAGAATGGATAAAAATAATGCATGTCCTAAATCCAGTCAATTTTGTTAAGGCATCCCATAAGGCTGCCATAAGATATGTTGAACAATGCAAAGAAAATCTAAACATTGAAAAGCTCTACAATTCAGAATTGCCAAGAAATGTTGACTTTAGAATATTTATGATAGATATAGATACAAAAGACAAGAAAATTCTTGAAAAATTAATAGATATAAGACCTAGACTTGTTATAACTACTAAAAGAGGATATCATTTTCATGTTTGGAAAGAAGACTTAGAAAATCCACAGACTTTATTTAAGATTGCTGATAAAGAGATAGAAATTAAGACTAGAAATTCAATAGAATATGTACCATTTATACTTCAAGGAAATTTTACACCAGAAGCATATGAGATTAATAACGTAGAAGAAGTTAAAGATCTATAATATTTGGATATTAATTGGGTTTTTAACAACTATTTAATTGAATTTTAAGAGACATTAAGATAAACAGCTCTTTTCCAAAAAATAAGATATTTTATTATAAATAATATTCCATGACTATAACATCAAAGTATTTTTCTCCTCTTTTTATTTCGTTTTTAAGTACTCCTACTTCTTTAAATCCAATCTTTTTATATAATTTTATTGCAATATAATTTCCCTTAAAAACATATAATCTTCTCAAATATTCCTTTACTATTTTCTATACTACTACGTAGTAACGCTGTTCCAAACCCTTTACCTCTATATTCTTTCTTTATAAGAATTCCAAGAATGCCTACATGTGCAGATTCAGAATCAGGCCTAGCAGATAAAATTCCACAATATCCTGCTATTTTATTATTATCCTCTGCAACCATTAATATTCCTTCCTTTTTTAACACTCGTATATATGTATCGGTAAACCATTTTATTTCGCTTTTTATATCCGGTTTGTTTTTTAAGAAAACTATTCCTAAAGTTTCTGTATCTCTATTTTCTTCATATGTAGAAGTATAAATTTCTTGAATTTGCATAAAGTCTTTCCATTGAACGTTTCTTATTAACATATGAAAATATTACTACCTAAGACCTCCTTAATAATATTAACTTATATAAATATAGAGATAGAAATATAATTTATATTTAACTTTCTGAGGGTTTAAGGGGGCGGAAGTCCCCTCCGTAAGCGGTAGACCCAAAATCACCTCCTTAAAAATAAATCTATAGTGTAAATAAGTGTTTCAATTACATTAAATGTAAAATTCTCTGGATTGAATAAATCAGGAAATAAAAGAATTAATAATAATCTAAATTCCTCTCTCCCCACCTCCCCCTTGAATATGGTATATAAGGAGTAGAGCACAAGGGCCAGCACGAAGATCAACGTGCGGAAAACAAACTTAGTAGAACTAGTAAATGGAAGAAAAGCCTTAATGTTCCTATAAGAGGTCTCTATGGGACCTCTTACCTTATTGTACAAATCCAACACCTCTTGGGCAGATCTAGATTAGTAGCCCTAGCAAAATAAACAAGACTCTTCTTCTTTCTCCTCACTTTTTCCTTGCCATACACGAGAAGCCTGAACTTGACCTGCTCATCCCTCCTATGCCTCTTACTATTAGTTGTGTAATCCCCGTCAAACTCCTCAAACACCTTCACGTCCCCAGCTGGGACAGCAATTATATACTTAAACTGTGAAATGAAATTGAGCACATCAACTGTGTAGAAACCAGCGTCAAGAGTTATCAACCTTATCTTGAATCCCATTGCCATTACTTGCTCCACGAGGATCTTCACTATCTCGTCCTTAGTCATACCGTTCACTTGCGGAATAAAGGCAAGTAAAAGTACTTTCCCCTTATACTTGGTTGTTGCAGTTGCGTAGTTCCACGAGTTTCCTTTTTCAGAGCTCCCGAGCCCTTTCACTGGTTTCCCATACCACGTCTTGGTTGTCCAGTCTATTGAAAGATCTATCTCATTCACTCCCTTCAGTACTTCTAAGGATATTTTCCTAGCTCTTTCCAATAGCTTTTCAATCACTTCCATCCCTTGTTTCTCTACGTAATTCCTCACGGTCTGTGGGGATACGTCATACGCTCTGGACTTGTTCTCTACAGAGTCGTTCCACAAACACGCGGAGATGAGAGTTTTCGCTACCTCATCTACCTTTTCCCCTTGGAAGTTCAACATGGAAAGTAATTTATATCCTATTTGTTGAATGTTATTTTGGTGAGGGAGACCGGGTATTATCATCTCACTTACTCACGTGGTAATACTCCATCTCCCTCACCTTAAACCCTTTCTTCAATTCTTTACACTCTTATAAATTTCTTTATCTTTTATAAATTCGATATTATCCTACCAGAAATATTTTTTCTAATATGATTTTGGGTCTACCGTAAGAGATAGACCCAAAATCTAATTAGTAAAAATAATTTTTATTTGTTATTAGTGGTTCGTAAAGATTTAATGTAATTAGTTAGATAATTATATGATAATTTTTATAAATTTCCAAGTACCATATTAGATTTTTTATATTTCTACAAAGATAGAGTGAG
Organism: Acidianus brierleyi; assembly: GCF_003201835.2. Lineage (NCBI taxonomy): Archaea > Thermoproteati > Thermoproteota > Thermoprotei > Sulfolobales > Sulfolobaceae > Acidianus > Acidianus brierleyi. The sequence goes on from NZ_CP029289.2 coordinate 903,813, forward strand.
GAATATTATTGTAAATTAGGAAATGATAAAGATGTATATGATAAAATCTGCTTTATTTACATCGATTATTTAATACATTATTCTTAATGCTCTTGATTATGAGTATAATAAAATATATTCTTTTATTTATTAAGAAAAAATATGAGGCTTAATGCCAAATTTATATTTGTAAAACGATTTTGGGTCTACCGTAAAAAAGCGAGGTTTGTCGTCCTTTTTATCATGGAAAGCTGCATGGTTTCTTCATGTTTACGGATTTCATGAAATGAGCTTAAACAAAGAGACTATAGTTAACGAATCTAAGATTGTTAGAGAAAAATTATTTGAAATATTTAAAACTAAATAATAACTAACTCCAACGTGGATAAGATTTGTCGCTGTGGGTACTGCTTTAACCTCAGTCCTTAGTAATTTAGCTGAAAATTTATAACGAAACAAATTAGATCTTAATTTATCCATACTGATAATTAAATTTAGGAATATTTAGTGAGAAATTATATTTTGGCCTGTTAGTAACTAATAGGGCTATATTTTATCGTGAAATAACGCAGAAGATTATCGCTTATAAAATAGTCTAACGTAAAATTCATCCTTATATATTAGTTAAGTATTTAAATTAATAGGCCTATTAGTTACTAATATGCCTATATGTAAGATATTTGATCCTTATCCTAAGTCTGATAGGAAAGATTTCTTTGACGATGAAGAAGTTATAGAGGAAGTAGAGAAGCTTATTGAAGGAAAAATTTGGCCTTTAATATTAGGTCCAAAAAGAACTGGTAAGACTTCAATATTAAAAATAGTTAGCAAGGAAATTAACGGAATTTACTTGGATGCTTCTGGAGTTAATACTTTAAAAGAATTAGGCAATTTATTAATCAATTCAATATCTCAACTAAAGTTAGAAATTGACCTTAAAATTATAAGGTTACAAATTGAAAAGAAACCAGTTAACGGTTTACAAAATCTTCTAAATAAACTAGATAACACAGTAATCTTAATAGATGAGGTTCAGAACATTATAACTCCTTGGTTTATAACTTTACTTTCAAATTCATATAATAATTCTCAAGTTAGATTCGCTTTCACGGGCTCAATGATAGGCTTATCTAAGACTCTTACAGGAGAAGGTAAAGGAAAGCTTGGTAGTTCTTTCAAAGGCAGGCCAATAATTGAGATTGAAGTTAATCCTTTTACTGAGGAAAAAGGCAAGGAGTTTTTACAATACGGTTCAGAGTTATGCGGATTTCAAATTAAGTCTTCTGAAATAGAAGATGCTGTAAGAACTTATAGGGGAATTCAAGGTTGGTTAACATATTACGGAAATTTCAGAAGTTTAGGATATTCTCACGAAAAGGCTAAGGAATTTGTTCTTAACATAGCTAAAAACATAATAAGAGATGAATTGAAACAATTAAGTGTAACTCAAAGATATATAATCAATGCATTAAGTCTGATAGACGAAATTGAGTGGAAGGATTTAAAGAGATTAACTGAGAGTCTAAACAAAATAGAATTGAAAGATAGTATTTTTAATAACGCATTAAAACATCTGGTTGACTCTAGACTTGTAAAGAAAAATAATAATAAATATGGTTTAATAGATCCAATCTATAAAATATTGAATAAAAAATCCTAATTTTATATATCCGCGACGTTCAGCAATAGGGGAATATAAGTCTAACTCCTAGAACAGTATTATTCTCTTCTTAGGTATGCCTATTGGGCCTTTTTTGGTCCATCTATTTACCCTCTGTTTGGATTGAAACTAACATTATAAATACTCATTACAGTAAAAACGAACTAATAATTTTTAAAGTGAAATACATATTTTGTTCATTCTATAGAAGCATATATTTAGTTTCTTCAATATTTCTCTCCCTAATAGGTTCATTTCTACGTAAGGAGAGGATTCAGTGAACTACCCTAACGGACGGAGCTTCCTGCTTCAAAGCCGAGGCTTGCCAAAGGTAGAGGTCTCAGCTCCACAGGCACTAAGGATCGTTCCGACCCCGATCTTCTTAGGATGTTGAGGGAAGCATTATAATCACGATCAGCGACCCAACCGCACTTGGGACAGACAAACACACGATCAGCCAACGTCAAATCTTTCTTAACATGCCCGCACCTAGCACAAGTCATTGAAGTAAAAGCAGGATCCACTAGAGTGAGTTTCTTACCATACTTCCCAAGTTGATACTCCATGATACTCCTAAGCTCATGAATAGCAACATCGTGTAACCTCATCCTCAGCCTTCTGAGAGACTTACCAACAAGTTGCTTAACATGAATATCCTCCATTACGAGAACATCATAATGCTCAGCAAAATACTTACCAAGTTTCATGTACATGTCCTTCCTAAGGTTCTTCAAGTGTTCGTGAGCCCTCGCTAGACGAATCTTTGCCTTAAACCAGTTGTGTGACAAGAACTTCTTCCTTGAAAGAGCTTTATGAAGCCTCTTCATCTTATTGAGTGCCTTCTCATAAGGCCTCTGGTTGGGGACATATTCCCCGTCAGAGGTAGTGAGAAGTTTCTCTACACCAACATCCACAGCAACAACTTTGTTTGTCTTGGGGAGTTGAGGATACTCTTGATCCACAACGAAAGTAATGTAAACTCTCCCTGATGGTGTTAACTTGATTACTACCCTCTTTACTTTTTCCAGCGGGAAGTCCCTATGGACAACGACGTTGAAGATCCCTAGGTTTGACAGCTGAAGCGTTATTACCTTCTTCTTGCTCTTCGTCCTTATTCCTCTTACCCTCAGTATTTTCCAACCTGATTGAGGGTAGACGAGGGAGTACCACTTGTGTGCTTTCTTTTCCTTTGGGAAACGTGCTAACCCATAGAAGAACCTCTGTCTAGCGTCGTAGAAGCGGTCTGCAATTTGTTGGACAGTTTGTGAGTAAAGTTGTTTGTATTGCCCATCCTGTTTTCTCAGATCGAGAGCTAGTTGCCTCAACTCCGTCTTAGTGAGTCCTTTTCCATCTCTTTCATGAAAATAGATGTCTGCCCAACGTAGGGTGTTGTATACTTCTGACGCTAACCTCAACTGGGCTTTTAACGCCCTCAATGTTTGTTCGTTGGTGTACGCTCTGAAGCGTAACCCTACGTCGGGCATTAATAGGGTATTTGAAAAGAATTATTTAAGCTTTACAAAAGGGTGCTATCCATCCCCACCCTTACGGGGTCTTTCGCCCCTTTGAACCTATATAGATTAATTAGTTGGGGAGAGTAATACTCTCCAACTGGGAAACATGGTCGACCCTTTGACTGAAGCAAAGTCTTCGAACGGGGGCGTGACAAACCCCTACCATCGGACTGAACATTGTGATAATATGCACGGATATAGGTGTGATAAAGAGGTAGGGATCCTAGGAATAGACATATCAAAAGATCATCTAGTATCGAGTGAGGGGAGGGTCTACGAGAACAACAAGAAGGGTTATGAAGAAATACTAAAAGTGAAACTAAACACAATAGTGGTCGAACCGACAGGAGCATACTCAATAAAACCATGTCAATACTTCAAGGAAAAAGGGATCAAGATACTACAAGTAAGCCCAAATATACTATGGAAGGAGAAGGACTTGAGAGGAAAGAAAACAGATTTTTACGACGCACAAAAACTAATAAACATGGCAAACAAGGCAAAGGAGTACAACTACAACCCATTGAAAGAACTAGTAACACTATACGTCTTCCTAAAAGTTGAAAGTAAAGTACAAGAACAGGGTAAAAAGAGCACTATTCCTAAGTGACGAGGAAAAAATAAGCAAGGAAATTGAAGAATTCTCTAAAGGAAACTTCAAAATACAATTATACAACTTGGAACAAAGATCGTACTTGAAGAAATCGAAGTATTATCTAAAGCACTACTGGAAACAAGCGAGAAAATAAAAGAAGTAGAGAAAATGATACAATCACAGTCTGAAAATCACGTTCTATTAACTATACCGGGAATAGGAAAACTTTCTTCGGGAATAATAATAGGCATTGTTGGAGACATTAAACGCTTTCCTAACCCTGAGTCCTTCGTAGCCTACTGTGGTTTAGACCCAATAGTTGAGAGGAGCGGTAAAGCTACTGTAAGGGAATATCGAAGAAGGGTAATAAGTACTTGCGCAGCTTGTTCTACTTCCTCGCTGAGATGAATTACTCTCGTAATCCTACATTACTAGAATTTTACGAGAACCATAAGGAAAAGTTGAAGGGAAAGAAGTTGTCTGCTTTAGCCAGGAAATTGGCTAGAATAATTTGGAGTGTTTGGTATAATAATAAGCCTTATGAGCCTAAGTGACCCTCCCCAAATCGCCACGTGGATTGAAAGGTACACGTGGCAATCTTAGTTGACATTATGCTTGAAGTTCAACCGAAATATTTATTACTGAACGCCCTTGTTAAGATAAATTTCATAGTTGAGGAGTAACCAACCAGAAAATCCAGTGTCAACTAGTACATCTACTTCAGCAGAATTTTCCTTCTTAAGATCAGATAATTTTACGTGCAATATAGGCTTTTCGTTTATATCAAAACACTCCAGGGAGTTCACCCTCTCCAATTAGCCACTTTTTGCTTAAAGCGTAACACTTATTGTATTTCCTAGCTTCTTTTATCATTTCATCTTCGTTTTTAAAACCGCCTATGAAATTACTATCACAGAATAACGCATACTTCCCCTCATTTACAGCGTCCCAAAAGTCCTTGCTCTTTATTACCATAATTCTGTCTAAATCTTTATTTATCAACCAAAGTTTTATTGCCTCATTTATTGCCTCACTTACGGAAATGCCTTCAATTGACGCTTTAGCCTTTAACATTCTGTAAAGCTTTTCATCAACATCTTTGATAAGTACTTTTATAGAGTTTAACTAGTTAAAATATTTAATGTCAATGTATATACTTATGAGTATAAACTCCAAGGTTAAGTAAATTGCCTTAACATTTTATATGTCTCGTTTTCCTTAAACTCTATAAATGATTTGCAACATTACTACTGAAGTCACAAGGATCAATTCTTTCTGTAAAGTCCTTATCTGCTGATATTATTTTAGCATTGAAATTATGTAATGTAACGAGTCATATAGTGAAAGTGATAAATCTCTTACAGCTTCCACTATATCTTCTTGCTTACTATTTATAATACGCATGGGCAACGATAATATAGCAAGATCTCATCTTCAATATCTTTAATTCCTAATTTCTTCAGCGCATTAGCTACTTCCAGTAAAATTACATTATCTATAATTGCTGAGATTTTTCTATCATAAATTCCCTTTATTATGTCTCTTGACAACACTCACCATTTTTTTATCATTTATTTTAGCATAAACAAAAACGTTGCTATCTATAAAATAAGTCATTCTTCACCTAACTCGTCTATTTTCTCTGAAGGAATTTCTTCCTCCATTTCTTCATTACTGATGAGGACTTTTAAGGGATTTTTAACTTTTTTAACCTTTCTTTTCAATAGGATCTCATTATCATTTAGTGCAATAACCTCGAATTCCTCATTGGGCTTTAAACTAATCTTCTCTCTGACCTCTTTCGATATAATTATCTGGAATTTCTCAGTGACCTTAACCATAATAAAGTATACGTATACGAAATATTTAGAACTTTTACTGCGTAGTTTAACGGTTAAAATTATTCTAATTATATTTATATACTAATTGACATTTAATCTAACTAATATTCTATAATTTTTAATTATTAACTCAATTAGTTAGAATTTCAGTATACTACAAGCGATCTGAATCAAAAAATGCATACCTGCTATTACATAAGCCAATAAGATTATCAACGTTCATTAGCTATCTCTTCCAATTTATCAAGATCAACATAATTAATAATTTCTTCAAAAGGTCTAGTTTGGATTCAGGTTTCCTTTGTGAATCCACTTTGTTTTTATAATCTGAGATAAAATATTATGACTTTAGTCGTCAAATATGTTTTGTTCATATAATAATTTAGTCGAATATTTTCTCACAATAGTCAATTATTCCAATTCGCGATAGAGCCGTGAGTTGCTCTCTAGTTTAATATAAGAATATTTCTTAGACTGTAGATCTAAAATCACTTTCTTGAAAATAAAAATAAACAACAATCTGAAAACTTCTCTCTTAACTACATTCAAGTGCAACGTTAGTATCTTCAAAAAGTTTCTAGATCTTTATTTAAGGATTTTATTGAATTATAGTATAAGAATTTTATGAAATACTAACGAAGAGGGCTCATATTAAACATAGCCAATAAGAAGATTAATAGACTAGAGATGAACTTAATGTGGGAAATATTTATATTTAGTGGGATATAACATAGTAATATGGGATATGTAGTAAAGGTTGATAATAAAGGTAGAATTAAGTTACCAAAAGGATTAGATGAGGCTAGCTCAGTTATAATTATTGATGCTGGAACGTTTTTCGTTGGGATTCCAGTTCCTAAAGATCCTTTAGCTAAAACCTCTGGAATCATAAAGACTGACTTAAGTGTGAGAGAACTAAAGGAGTTGGCAGAAAAGGAAGCAGAAAAAGATGCGTTAGAAAGATATCAGAGGAGACAGCATGCTGATCGAAAGTGACGTTCTAATAGCTCATCTTAAAACTGAAGATAGGTTAAAGGAAGAATCAGAAAAACTCCTTTTAAAGATTGCTAAAGGAGAACTAAGCGTAATAGTTAGTAGGGAAGCAATACACGAGATATATTACGTTTTACGCAATATGAACCTTTCAGTTCAAGAAATATTAGATAAGATAGGTGCATTAAAGAGCATACCGAATATTGAATGGATTCCTACCACTATCGATATTGATCTTTTAGCCTTAGCATTAATGAGCCAATATAATATAACATCGATCTTTGATGCCTATCATGCTGCAACTTGTTTAATCTACGATAAGGAGAAAGCAATTATATCAACAGATCACATTTATGATAAGATTCCAGGTATTAAGAGAATCGACCCTAAAGATATCGTATGAAATGGAAATCTCGTCTTCAATAGTATGCTAAGATCTCACAGTTATTAAGGGAATACTAAGATGCTGATTAGGAAGCTTAAGGTTTTTTATCTTAACAAGGGGTTCAAAGAGGGCGGAAGACTCCATCCGTAACGGTAGACCCAAAATCACCTCCTTAAAAATAAATCTATAGTGTAAATAAGTGTTTCAATTACATTAAATGTAAAATTCTCTGGATTGAATAAATCAGGAAATAAAAGAATTAATAATAATCTAAATTCCTCTCTCCCCACCTCCCCCTTGAATATGGCATATAAGGAGTAGAGCACAAGGGCCAGCACGAAGATCAACGTGCGGAAAACAAACTTAGTAGAACTAGTAAATGGAAGAAAAGCCTTAATGTTCCTATAAGAGGTCTCTATGGGACCTCTTACCTTATTGTACAAATCCAACACCTCTTGGGCAGATCTAGATTAGTAGCCCTAGCAAAATAAACAAGACTCTTCTTCTTTCTCCTCACTTTTTCCTTGCCATACACGAGAAGCCTGAACTTGACCTGCTCATCCCTCCTATGCCTCTTACTATTAGTTGTGTAATCCCCGTCAAACTCCTCAAACACCTTCACGTCCCCAGCTGGGACAGCAATTATATACTTAAACTGTGAAATGAAATTGAGCACATCAACTGTGTAGAAACCAGCGTCAAGAGTTATCAACCTTATCTTGAATCCCATCGCAACAACTTGCTCCACGAGGATCTTCACTATCTCGTCCTTAGTCATACCGTTCACTTGCGGAATAAAGGCAAGTAAAAGTACTTTCCCCTTATACTTGGTTGTTGCAGTTGCGTAGTTCCACGAGTTTCCTTTTTCAGAGCTCCCGAGCCCTTTCACTGGTTTCCCATACCACGTCTTGGTTGTCCAGTCTATTGAAAGATCTATCTCATTCACTCCCTTTAATATCTCCAAGGATATTTTCCTAGCTCTTTCCAATAGCTTTTCAATCACTTCCATCCCTTGCTTCTCTACGTAATTCCTCACGGTCTGTGGGGATACGTCATACGCTCTGGACTTGTTCTCTACTGAATCGTTCCACAAACACGCGGAGATGAGAGTTTTTGCTACCTCATCTACCTTTTCCCCTTGGAAGTTCAACATGGAAAGTAATTTATATCCTATTTGTTGAATGTTATTTTGGTGAGGGAGACCGGGTATTATCATCTCACTTACTCACGTGGTAATACTCCATCTCCCTCACCTTAAACCCTTTCTTCAATTCTTTACACTCTTATAAATTTCTTTATCTTTTATAAATTCGATATTATCCTACCAGAAATATTTTTTCTAATATGATTTTGGGTCTACCGGTTAGGGCGGAGTAGTTCACTTGAAAATCCGTGCAAACGCTAACCTTAAAAACTTTTAAAAAAATTATCTTAACAAGATTACGTATGAGTAAAAATCTAATCAATGAGTACTATGAAGCCTTAACGCAATTCACATAGATACAACATCACTAAACTAAGAAAAGACACAGCAACACATAGGAGAAATAAGTAAAGCATTAGAACAAACATGAACTACGAGACAGTACTAAAAAACCTATACTAGGCTTGTTAGAGACATAGCATGTGGAACCTCCACACCTATATTTATAGGTAAGAAAATCTCATACTACAAAATATTTATTACCTTATAATTCAAGAATGTAATTATGGGCGAATGGGTTACTACATCAACGAAGGTTAGGAGAGAAATTTTAGAAAAAGCAAAAGAGTATAACATTAATGTAAGTGAGGTTTTAAGAAAAGCTTTGGAAGAAGAGGTTAAAAAGAAGGAAGAAGAGCATGCAAGAAGATTATTAGACTTAGCATCCAAGGAGGTAGCAAAAATCAATACTGACGAAGTAGTTGAGGAGTTGAAGAAATGGAGGAAAGAAAGATAAAATACCTTTTTGACTCTAGCGCAATCTTCGATCTGACAAAATTGGGAGGAAAAGCGCTAGATTTCCTAAAGAATAATTATACAATAACATTAGCGTATTATGAACTAGGAAACATACTATGGAAATACAAAGACAAATTAGGTATAGAAGCTGTTTTTAATGCGCTTTCCGCTGCATTATCTTTCGTCAATATAATTGAAGTTAAACTCGATAAAGAAATAGTAGAAGAGGCTATAAAAAATAATCTAACTTACTATGATTCAGCTTACCTAGTCACAGCTAAAAGAATAGGAGCTAAATTGGTAAGCTTAGATAAGGATTTAATAAATAACGGTGCTATAACTATGAAGGATTTATTAAAAATGAACTGAAATTAAACGAAATACTACCTCTTTAGTTTAGGATTTCGAGCTAATACTTAATGAAAAGAGTATTCATAAATTTGCAACACTTGTATATTTTTGAGCTATCTAAGTTAGTTTTGTCTCAAAAATTAGGTACGATTAGACTTTATCGGTAGACTTCAAAATTACTCCTTTTAAAATAAGTCTAATATATTAAAAAATGATTAAGATCTATTAAACAAATATTCATAGAAACAACTAATATTATCGAATAAAAATATAATAATTAAGAATAAACGAAAGTTCTCCCTAGATATTCTACTAGGTACTCCCCTTGGGGGAACTAGCCAACAGGCACGTGTCTGCCACCCGCGACAACACGCGCGTTGGCCTTGAGTTCCCTCACAGTATCCTCTAACAGCGTTTTAGAGTTAACATACCAAGAGTCGAAGACCTTGCCCACAACATTGAACTCTTCCTCAAGAATAGGTAGTATTTCCAAGTATGCTTGTATTTTTGTCTTGAATTCTACTTTTTCTCCCCTTTCCTTTAATATTTCTACTACCTTTTGTAGTATGTATGGTATTATTGAGACTATGTATGTTTCGTTTGTTTTCAAGTCCTTTACTGCAATTAGTAGTATTTGCTGGCTCGTATCTCTTGTGTACTTTGCAGTAGTATACTTATGTTGCGTTTCTTGATACTGGTATTGCTCTTGCGTATTGTTTGTGATCGTGTGTGTCGTCTATTATGAGTATGACTGGGTGGTCTTTTACTATGTTTTTTACTGCTTTCATTAGGTTTGCTATCTTGTCTAAGTTTTTGAGTAGTGTCATGTAGTCCATGTTCATCTCTTGTGATATTTCGTATGTTCCCTTGCCTATTATTCCTCCTAGTAGTAGTCTTATTGCACTGTCTTTTCTTATGTCCTCTAGTGGGGCAAGTGCAGCATATATTGCATCATTTAAAGCTTGGTGATACGCGTCGTTGCTGGGGTTTTTATTCACACGATATTTTCTAGGGATGTTTTTAAAAAGTTTTCAAGCTTCCCTCAGACTACAAGGATTTTCCAATAAATGCTACTTTAGATAAAAATTTTGTCGAATTTGTTGTTACTCATCTTAAAATTCCACTTGATGATTTGCTTAAATACGTTTATGTAAAATATCCAGAGTATACTGTAAATTCAGTAATAAAAGACAGGATTTTTTAAGGCGAAATTTTCGTGTCCAAGTCTCCTCAATTTTTTCTGGAAACACTAGTGTCAGTTAATGGAAAGATATCTAGGTATTCCCGTAAAGTTACTCGTTGTTGATGATTATAAGGGTTATGGTAGGAGGTATTTCTTCTCTACAAACGTTAATGATACTGCTGAGGATATTATAACTACTTGGGAGAATAGGTGGGATATGGAGGTTTTGATTAGGGAGCTTAAGGTCTTGGGTTTGGAGAAGGGTTCCTTCCTAACTTGGCTTAGGAATAAGGGTTTTATAGTGTTGAAGGCTTTTTCCTTGTTTGTTGTTCTTTTGTTCAAGTATTTTACGGGTTTGAACCTTGGAGCTAAGAGAATAACAAGGTTGATAAAAAGTATTTATCAAGCATCTGGAGGGATAAAGAAATTGTTTAAACGTAAGAGAAAAACGTAAACTGCTATTAGAATATTCCTTACAAAGTTCCTCCCACAACGTCCTTCACCCATGATAAAATTTTTCTACCGCAATCTAAGCATCTAGTTGCGTCGTCTTTATTGTAATAATCTGCAGGAGCACCTTGATCGTAAGCGTCAGGGTAACGTGAAGGTATGTAATGTTTATCAAGTTCTTGTGCACATCTTAATATTTCACCTGGAATTTGAATATTAGAAATAATTAAAAATAACTAGTAGTTACGTAGAAGCGTTACAGTCTCGGAAATTTAATAATTTTGTACACAACGGTTATACATTAAATCTAAATCCGGATAACGACTATCTCTCTATAATATTTTCTTTAGATTTAGTATTTTATCGCTAGATAGTGCATAAATTCCGTATTCAATTTTCTCCAATATACCATCAAAACCGGAGTCAAAGCTAGCTAGATAAAAAATATCATTTTGAATCATCGCAAATAATATAGCACAGTCAGTAAAACTCAATTTCTTTTTTCTATTTGGATCTTCATTTATTTTCTTAAATAATCTAATAATATCATGAAGGGAATTTTCTCGATCAGTTAAAATAATTATCTGAAAGATATTCTTTTCAACGTCTTGTAAGATTAAATCAATAACTTTCTCTATATAGCTAAAAGGTTGCTTATTAATCATTAAAGTAAATAATTCATCAATTACATATTCGAAGATTATTGGCTTTCCAAATTTCCTAGAAATAATTTTATTCATTAGCTCTACAGCTTTGTTATGGTTTGCGTCGTTCTTATTAAGAAATGAGTAAAGAAATGATGTATCTAGGATTATCATTATTGCTCTTTCCATTCAGTTATTGCTTGAAATATGCTAGGCTCCTTCCTTTCACAAGGGTTTTTTATATCTATTACTTTTTCCTCTCTTGAGATAGAGGAATCTATTAAATGGCCTGCAACTAATCCTATTTTAGTACCTAGTAGCGTCTTTATTATAAAATTTAAATTATCGTCGTCAGAAAACTTTATGTCAGATGAATGTAAAGTTACATTTGTAGCTATTGGCATTATAATCTTGCCCAAGGGAAGTTCTTCCACAATTTTACTTGCGCTATACTCCTCCACCTCACCATTGAATTTTTCACAGATTTCTTTTAGTACATTATCTAATTCCTCGTAAACTTTGAGCTTCTCTGCATTAATAACAAGTCTATAACTAGTTCCTTTCACTATATAATTAATTGCTAGCTTCATAAGATAAAATCGTAAGGATAGTATTTAAAGTGTATAGCTAAGCGTTACTATTGATGAATATGTTCAACAATTTTTGAGTGAACTCCTATGGTGATTTTCACGAACAACACTCCTAAACAAGAAGACAAGCTTTACAAGGGTGAGACTAAGAAGACTAGGTATAGGGGAGGAGGTGGTGAAGGTCCTCAAGTTAACCCCAATCAAGTAGTTCCTTCGGCTCTTCAAGCCATCGCCTAGCCATGTTAGAGGCAAAGCATGTGGAGCCTCCTATGCCTCTTACTATTAGTCTTGTAATCCCCGTCAAACTCCTCAAACACCTTCACGTCCCCAACAGGCACAGCAATTATATACTTAAACTGTGAAATGAAATTGAGCACATCAACTGTGTAGAAACCAGCGTCAAGAGTTATCAACCTTATCTTGAATCCCATTGCCATTACTTGCTCCACGAGGATCTTCACTATCTCGTCCTTAGTCGTTCACTTGCGGAATAAAGGCAAGTAAAAGTACTTTCCCCTTATACTTGGTTGTTGCAGTTGCGTAGTTCCACGAGTTTCCTTTTTCAGAGCTCCCGAGCCCTTTCACTGGTTTCCCATACCACGTCTTGGTTGTCCAGTCTATTGAAAGATCTATCTCACTCCCTTCAGTACTTCTAAGGATATTTTCCTAGCTCTTTCCAATAGCTTTTCAATCACTTCCATCCCTTGTTTCTCTACGTAATTCCTCACGGTCTGTGGGGATACGTCATACGCTCTGGACTTGTTCTCTACTGAATCGTTCCACAAACACGCGGAGATGAGAGTTTTTGCTACCTCATCTACCTTTTCCCCTTGGAAGTTCAACATGGAAAGTAATTTATATCCTATTTGTTGAATGTTATTTTGGTGAGGGAGACCGGGTGTTACCATCTTCCTGTGTCACGTGGTAATACTCCATCTCCCTCACCTTAAACCCTTTCTTCAATTCTTTACACTCTTATAAATTTCTTTATCTTTTATAAATTCGATATTATCCTACCAGAAATATTTTTTCTAATATGATTTTGGGTCTACCGCTGGCGGAAGGAAATCAGCTATTTCCGATAATCTAGGGATTTTGCAGTATTTTTCCAAATACTTCGTATAATTTACTCATATTTTCCACAAATTCGTCATTTTTTACAAGATTCTTAACAATTTGTACCTTCGTTTCTAGAATTATCATTGTTACTCATTCCATTCACTTATTGCTTGAAATATGCTAGGCTTCTTTCACAAGGATTATTCACTTCTATTACCTTCTCCTCTTTTGAGGCTACAGAATTTATTAAATGACTTGTAATTAATCCTATAGAAGTACCTAGTAAAATATTTAAAAACTCTCTTGTTCATATAATTTTTGTGCTAATTGCTTTTATTGATGAAAACGGTAAGGGAACTTTCAAAGAACTTAACAAAAAAACGAACAAGCCTTATCCATTTATTGTTACTTCTACTATAACTACTGACAGAGAGCTTGATAATATAAGGAATAATATCAGTGAACTAAAGGCTAATTACGGATTACCTACCAATATGGAAATTCATGCAAGTGATCTTTTCCATCCAAGAAAAAATTTTCCTCTTTCTGAAGCTCAAATACGCGATTTTGCAAACGAATTTGCCAAAATAATCAGAAGCTTAAATTTAAGAATAATATCTAGTGTTGTATTTAAAGATTATATAATAAAGAAAAGAATTGGAGAAAGATTTACGGTTACTCCTAGATTGATAAAAGATGATAAGGATTTAAGCGTCGATGTAATGGGAATAGCTTATAAACATCTATTTGAGAGACTACTAAAACTAGCTGATAGAGAATATTCAAAGGACTGGATACTTATTGTACATGATCAGATAAATGTAGATAAGGATTATCAAATGGCAAAAGATCAAATGAACATAGTTAAAATTGTAGAGGGCGAATTGGTGAATAATGCGTTTATAACAAGGACGTCTGCAATAGGTAGAATCTTTAAACCTATTTTATTCGCAAATTCTGCTAATTATGAGGCTTTACAAATATCGGATTTTGTAGGATACATTATAAGAAAACATATACTTAACGAGAATAGCGAAAAATTTCCTTACGAAAAATTATTTGAGATAATTAGTGACAAGCTGGATAAAGATCCAAAATCAGGAAAGATAGAAGGATGGGGAATTAAGATCTGGACGTATTTTGCAGAAGTTAAATGATCGGGAACACGTGGCCGCTACGCCAGGTGCTCCCTCATCTATAGCGCTACGCTACTCAATTAGCTTCTATTTAATAGTGCCTATTTAAAGTTTTCTTTAAATAATTCTTAGTTGACTTTAATGGCTAACCTTTTTGTTGACATATCACAGAGCAAATTAACACAAAGGGAGAACTACTAGTAGAACAAGGGAAATCCACAGTATCAATTAAGGAAGTGAAAGAATTCAAGTACAACAATAAGGGGATAGAAGAACTCGTAAAATTCCTAGGAAAGACGCTTTAGGCGTGGTCATCCTGCTAGGCGTAAGGCTGTGCGCGAGTTCAAGAAGTTGGGTTATGAACGTTGGCGGGATGAGAAGGGTTATGATAATAGGTGGTTGGTTGAATCCTTGTTCTCAGCGGTTAAGCATTTGGTGAGTCTGTTAGGGCTACGAGTTTTGCTGGTCAAGTTGTTGAGGCTAAGCTAGTTTGGCTTATGCTTGAATGATGTACATGGCCAACCTTGTTGTTGGTCGAGCTAAGGGCTTTGAGGTCAAGAAGTAGTATAGTAAATTATTTAGGAGAGATATTATTTTCTATAGGAAACATATTTTTACTGTATCATCCTATTGAAATATATTGAACGAACCCACAAAGCAAATGTAATACGACTTAATAAAAGCTTATTTTATTTCTTGTTAGAATATAATGAAATGATTGAAGAGAACATTAGGTATATTATAGAAGGTTACAGTACCAACAGTCTTGAAAATGTAAAGTCTTCCTTAAAGAATTCTTTCAAACTTGATGCTGACGTCATAATTAAGAAAAGGAGTAAGTACAAGGTCTCAATATCCTTTAGGACTTCTCCAGAAGAGAAGATAAGGGATTGTAGCGATTTAGATGAGTTCTTCTCAAGACTTGGAATTATGATAACTAGAATAATAATAGCCAGAGTAGTAACTTATGCACTCGAAAGTACGTTAGATAGTGCAGCTACAGGAGGAGTAACAGGAGGTGCAGCATTTAAGAGGCTTGACGTAGGATCATTAATTGCCGCTCTTTCAGGTTTAGCTGGATATACTGTAGGAAATATAGTAGAGAAAACGGAAGAGATAATTCTTTTCTGTGAGAAAAGGAACGGAAAATGTATAAAAATTGGAAAAACAATATAGTAGTGAATATTACAAGTCATCTTAATCCTTTATTCTCAAGTTCTTGAATATCTCTTTTTATTTCTTCAGTGATGTTATCTAGATCTTTAATTTAGTTTAATTTATAAGTAATTAGCACGGAATAGGAGTTAGCCATTGCCATGTAAGAGTTAATTCTAACGTTCTTCCTCTCTGACGATACCTCCATACCTACAACTTCTCCTCCTAGCATGTTTATATTTAAATTTAATTTTCCATTTAATATTATTTCTAATGATAATTCTATGTAATCTATCTTGCCCAAGTTTAAATTACCAACAATCCTACGTAAGTCTTCCTCAACTAAGTCTATTTTATCTAGGGATTGAATAAAGAAACTTATAGTACCAATAATGTTATTGAATTCTACTATTAAATCATCTTTTAATGCAGTTACACTTCCTAATATCATAGACCCTGGAGGAGTTAATGGTAAATTATCAGAAATAACGTAGCTTAAGTCCTTGAGTAGCTTTTGTCGGAAAATCCCTGCAGTGTAACGCGATCTTTAATTAGAACTACGCAATGTAGAAGCTGAAGCGACTTCTAGAAAGATTAATTAGAAAGTATATGATAAAAATAGATGTGAACAGCAAGTACTTTTACGTAATGGGCATATTAAAGATCGCTAAGGACTTAGGAGTTTCAGTTAGTGCAACAAAGTTGCAGAAGTTAGTATTTCTTATCGAGAAAGAATTAAATTTTAATTTAGGTTACGAGTTTATTCCCTATTATTTTGGCCCTTTTTCTAAAGAATTGCAAGACGATGTGTACAGGCTTAAAAATTTAGGTTATGTAGAGGTTAAAGAAGAAGCTGTGGAAGATTTTGTTTCTGGTGCAATTATAGGATTTAAGAAGGCCTACAAAATTTCGGATAAAGTTACCTTTGACTTTAGTTCTTTAGATAAAAATTTTGTCGAATTTGTTGTTACTCATCTTAAAATTCCACTTGATGATTTGCTTAAATACGTTTATGTAAAGTATCCAGAGTATACTGTAAATTCAGTAATAAAAGACAGGGTTTTTTAAGGCGAAATTTTCGTGTCCAAGTCTCCTCAATTTTTTCTGGAATATATAGAAGATGGAATAGTAGATTGGGATTATGCATTAGATGCTAGAGAAAATATAAGGAATAAATATGAGAAATTACTTAAGGAAGGTTCAATTACTAAGGAAGAATTTGAAAAATACGAAAATAGAAAGATAAATTATTTGCAACAAGCCGTTGAGAAGTTATCAAAGGGATTACTTTTGATATATGCAGGGATTATATTATTGCCCTTTATGATTGTTGCAGAAATGAGCAATTTTGGAATAAAGCATCCAAGGGAAATGCAAGAGATTATTAATAATGCGAGAAATCACATAAAAAAGAGCGTGAGCCTTAATGAGATTGAGAAATTAGGACACGAGCCGATAAAGGAATCTAATCTTAAAGAGCTACTTGAATTGACTCAACGAAACTATAGAAGATATCTAGGAAATGAAGGAATAGCAAAGTGCTTAAAATCAGTTGAGAATTTCATTACAAGTTCCATTAAGAACAGGAAATGGGAAACTCTTTGGGAAATTGTTAAAAAATGTGAAAAATTATTTAATTTAAGTCAGTTAATGAAAGAGAATTTACAATTATTTGTAAAATGTATTAATAACGATAAAGAATCGTGTAGAAAACTTAATTTAAGCGATGCTGTTCTTGATCAATTGGCGAAAAATCCTTATATTATTAATTTCTCATTTGCCATGACAGAGATGTCGATAAAGGAATTTATTGATATGAGTATATTAGCCTCTTATTTAGAGCCTTTATCGACTATTACAAGATATAGTATATCATCCAATCCTGCATATATTACAAGGAAGGAATTATTAGAAGACGTTAGGGAACATCAAGACGATATAATTTCTTTTCTAGAAATGAAGGTACAAATTGTTAAGAATCTTGTAAAAAATGACGAATTTGTGGAAAATATGAGTAAATTATACGAAGTATTTGGAAAAATACTGCAAAATCCCTAGATTATCGGAAATAGCTGATTTCCTTCCGCCAGCGGGGAGTTCCCACCATCAACTCAGCAGCCAGAGAGCCCTCCAAGAGGGGACTATCATCCAGGTCTAGTCCCTTGAAAGAAGGGATAGTGATTGCCCCTCCCATAGTCCGGTAGACCCAAAATCGTACTACAAATATAAATTCAACACTAAACCTCATATTTTTCTTCATAAGGAACATATTTTATTATACTTATAATAGAGAGCATTAAGAATAATGTATTAAATAAATGATACAAATAAAGCAGATTTTATCATAAATATCTTTATCATTTCCTAATTTACAATAATATTCCTCACTCTATCTTTGTAGAAATATAAAAAATCTAATATGGTACTTGGAAATTTATAAAAATTATCATATAATTATCTAACTAATTACATTAAATCTTTATGAACCACTAATAACAAATAAAAATTATTTTTACTAATTAGATTTTGGGTCTACCGTTCTAGGGGCGGGAGAAGTCAGTTGCTAGCACTTCTTACCTAACAGTCCTACAGGTTAAGCATACTCCTTAAAATCGAATAACATGTACACCTCTTGAAATGATCGTATTTAGAAATATTACTTCTCTAATAGGAATGAAAATCCTACCCTCGATTCTAAAACTGCGTGCACTGCTTACCGTACGCCATGTCATTATAACTTAAAAGAAAGAGTATTAATTAAATGGTATTACTCTCAGATTTAGTTTTGGAGTATACTCCATAAGTTAATCGGAAGAGTTTTGGAGTATACTCCAAAAGTTTAAAAATGCAAAAAACTCCTATTATGCGTGAACGTTGAGGAAATAAAAAGCGTTCTGAAGGAACAAAGAGAAGACGCAGAAAACTTAATGAGTAGGGCAATACCCAGAGATGTGCCTAAGGAGGAGTTGCTAACAAATCTATCAATCCCAAATGTTTTAGCAATATTAGGAGTTAGGAGGAGCGGGAAATCTACTCTATCACTCCTATTATTAAAAGACAAAAACTTAGCTTATGTTGACTTTGATGATGAGAGATTGAGAAATTTAAAATCTGAGGATCTGCATATGGTTGAACAAGCAATTTACGAACTTTACGGTAACGTGGATTACATCCTGTTTGACGAAATACAGAACATTCAAGGTTGGGAGCCCTTCGTGAGCAGGCTGAGGAAGACTAAAAGGATAATATTAACCGGGAGTAATTCTAAGTTACTTTCCGGCGAGCTGGCCACAAGCCTAACCGGAAGGCATGTGGACTTCACGCTCTTTCCCTTTTCCTTCAAGGAGTTTCTAAGGTTTAAGGGAGTTAATTACTCCGAACCGCTTACGACAAGGGAGAGGGCTGAGATCAAGAATTACTTAAGGGAGCACATGAGCATAGGAGGTTTTCCTGAAGCGTTGCTGCTAAACAGTAGGCAAATAGTCAACAGCATTTATAATGATATACTGTTTAAAGACGTAGTACAGAGGCTTAAGATAAAGAGGATATCTAAGTTTAAGGACTTTTCCTCAGCAGTAATTTCCCTTTACTCTTCTGAAGTTTCTCTAAATAGAATTGCTAGAATGCTCAGAATTGATTATAAAACTGTTGACGAGTGGTTTTACGGCCTGACCACAAGTTACTTAATTTATTCCGTGGAAAGGTATACCGGAAAGTTGAGCAGAATTGCAGAAAACAAGAAGGTTTACGTAGTTGACATGGGTATTATTCAAGAAGTCTCTATAAAAAAGGATATGGGGAGATTAATGGAGAATTTAGTCGCAATACATTTGCTTAGGAAAAATCAGAACAAGGGAGTTTATTTCGTTAAAGGAGAGGAGTACGAGGT
This sequence comes from Acidianus brierleyi, assembly GCF_003201835.2. Lineage (NCBI taxonomy): Archaea > Thermoproteati > Thermoproteota > Thermoprotei > Sulfolobales > Sulfolobaceae > Acidianus > Acidianus brierleyi. The sequence goes on from NZ_CP029289.2 coordinate 923,179, forward strand.
AAACTTTTTAGATGAGAAAAACGGGGAGTTAATACAGGTAACTTATGATGAGGAGGGGATAAAGGAGAGGGAGTTAAGTGCTTTAACTAAAGCCTCCTCATTATTGGGTTTCAAACCCAAAATCGTAACGTGGGACATGGAGGAAATAATGGATTATAACGGTAAGAAAATAGAGTTAGAGCCCTTGTGGAAGTTTTTATTGAGATGACACGGCCTCTTCAGTTTTCGCTTAATTGCGTCAAAGGTACTAGTACTGACTACTTATATCACAAATTTTTGTGACATCTTTTTGACTTCTTTCATATTAGGTCTATCCTTTGGGTTAGGAGATGTCATTTTTACCTAACATATTCTTACTCTCAAGAACTGTGTTGTTTACATAAGATAAACACTATATTTAAAGTATATAAAGTAAACTTTATATACACACTTTTCCTATTCTTACGTTATGAGTGAAATTATTAGAGTTAGTAAAGATGTGAAGGAGAAGTTAGTTAAGATTGCTGCTGAACTGCAGTTGAATAAGGGTAAGAGAGTTAGCTTAAATGATGCGGTAGAATATTTAATAACTTTTTATGAGGAGAATAAAAAATCTCAAAAGAATGTTCAATTACTGTTTTCCCTTTTAGGTTCTGCAAAAGGGATTAGAGAGGAATTAGAGAGGTCGAGAAGAGAAGATGAGGGTAGTAGTTGATACTGGAGTACTAGTTGAGGTTTTAGAAGGATCGGATTTAGGAGAAAAATTCCTTAAGCTTGTTAATAGTAGTAAACTAGAGCCAATAATTACTAATCTGACATTAATTGAGTTAACTTATATAATATGTAGGAAATATGGAATAAATAAGGCTAGAGAATTAGTTAAGAAGTTGCTAGACTCAGGTTATTTTGAAGTAGTTAATGCGTTAGAGTTTGCTGACCATATAATAGAGACGAAGTGCAATAATTCCATTTCTATAATTGATGCTTCTGTTATCGCAACAGCTAAAGGACTAGGAATTCAAGCATTGTTTAAATTAGAGAAAGAATTGAAAGATAAAAAGTTAGAAAATGTCATATTTATAGAGAATATCTAGCTTAAGAGCTCTTAGTTGAAGTGTAACTACAACAAAACGGCCTACATCCCAGTCAGATCTGACTAAAATGTTTTATATAAGGAGGCCAGTTATTAAGTTCCAGTTAGTAACAGCACGCGTACAATATAGAATTAAGCACTAAACCCTTTTCCTTAAGTTAATTTCTACTCCACATAGAAATAGCTGATACGACAGAATATAATAATAAAGTGTACAGTATTGTGTCATAGTTGACATAAGGTAATCTTACTCCTGAAATTTCATTATACGCAATCCTTGCCTGGGGGTCGGACTTTCATTGAGGTTTCATGAATTTGTATTCAACCTCTCGTCCTCATGCCCCTTATTTCCCTTCCCATGCCGTCTACGGGAGCTAAACCACTCCCTTCAAGGACATGGGGAGTTTCATTGGGTGCCTTCCTCCCCCTCACATTGCTCATCGAGTTCATTGTGGCATCCTCCAATTAAATATTAGCACAAAAATTTATAAATTTTATTGCTTCTAACACTCTTATGGAGCAAATAGTTTTCAGATCAACGGTCTCAAGTTATGGCACAGATAAGTATGGGAATAAGAGATATGGTATAACTATACCTTCAAAACTAAGGGATAAGGGTGAGAAATTATACGGTAAGGAGGTGATCGTAATTGTTATCTTACCAGATGATGAGGAATAAATTGATAGGGTCTAGGGAAGCACTAGATAACTTCCAATTCGTTACGATAAATAGTAGAGTCTTATTTAACGAGAAAGAGAGGGTTGTTAGGATTGCTAGGGCTTACTCACAAGTAGTTAAGAGTGCTATTAAACAATTGTTTGACGGGAAGAGTATTGACGAGTTAACCAAGGAGTTTTACAACGTTTTACCAAACTACATTTACCTCGAAACTGCTTTAAAGCAAGCTAAGACAATCACTGACGGTTTATTGGATAGGGAGGATGAAAAGGGTGAGATAATACACGCAAGGATAAGGAGGTTCTGGTTCGGTAGTAGGGGGAATAAAAGCGATAAAGGGAACAGAAATATTAAGTTCCACGTTTTGGAAGACCACGTTTTAATTAAGGTTAAGGATCCTTGGGGTAAGTGGGTTTTTGGTAAAGCTTATTTCGGCAAGGAGTACTTACCATTGCTTAAAGAGTTAGAGGATTTAGCGAGTAAAAAGGTGGAGGGTTACGGTGCTGTAGTAAGTTTCAAGGATTACCCTATGATCCACCTCCAAGTACCGCTCTGGCTTTATCTGAAGCACTTCTCTTCACTAAAACCTAACGGTTACGGTTTAATTGCCGGTTTTGATTTGAACAGTGATAGGTTGAACGTTGTTGTGATTAGCAAGGATGGTGAAATTATTGCTAATAAGACGTGGTGGTATTCAGATGTTACTAGACCAGGTTTTACTAAAGGGAAAGCTATGGCTTTGCGTTTGAATGCTCTATCAGAGTCCCTCAATTTCCTATCAAGGGTTGGCGTTGATTATGTTGTTTTTGAAGACTTGTTTCTAGTGAAAAGGAGGAGGTTCACTAGGAGTAAGAGCGGTAATAGGAAGGTTTCGCGTTTTGCTAAGAGGCAAATGTTAGCTCACGGTGTTATTAAATCACTTAGGTTATGTTTCAACGTTGTGTTAGTTAATCCTAAGGGTACTACAAACTCGGAAGAGCATGAAAAGGTGATGAGGGAGAAGGGTTTTGATAGGCATACAGCCTCAGCTTATTTAATAGCCTTAAAAGGATTAGGAATGTTAAATGATATCAAATGAGATAAAATTCACGGTTTATCGAAAACTGTTGTCAACGGCGTATATTTCATCCCAGTTGTATAATGTCGTAAGTAAACATATCGATAACGTAAATAAGACGTAAGGTGTGATGTTTGTAGCGTATTTTACTAGATAATAGCCGGCCATAAATATGTTAATGAAAAAGTATAATGCTATGGAGAAAAGTAAGCTGACTTTTGATCAGAAATGAAGCTAGTAAATACAGTCGTTGATGTTATTGGTATTGTATATAATAAAAGGAGCAATATTAATAGTCTTTCATAATCGTTCACAGTAAAATACTCCTCTACTGATGACGAAATTATAGTAAATGAGAGCAGCGATAAAATTGTGGCTAAAATTGTTCTCTATCACTTATGACGTCGTTAGATGTAGGTAACTCGAAAGGTAAACCTCCTTTTAACCATTTTTCGGTCAATTCTTTAACTTTCTTTTTCCTTTCTATTTCTTCTACAGTCCTATTTATGCTGTATAGTATAATTAAGTTAAATGCCTCGTTTTTAGCCAAACCCATTTCAACCATCTGCTCGGCTATTTCATAGTACTCATCTTTTACTTTTAATGTACTATCTTCATACTTTTATCTTACTAACAAAGTAATATGAAGCTTACTTCAGTAAAATGCAATATAAGCTAATTACAGGAAAAAGGAGGATTAGGGGTGGAAAGCCTCTTCAAGGGATGGATAGCCACCTTATACTTCTTTTTCTAATTTCTTTTAATGGCTAGGAGGGTTAAAGCGATCAGAGCTACTGTTTCAATGAAGATAGCAACTATCAATAGAGAGATAAAGGATTAATCCCTGAGTAGCTCAATTATCATGCTATGGACATAATATCTATTTTCTCTTTAGCTGAACAAACTTTAGGCTAGGCCGATAAACTTCCTAATTTAGTTGGACAGTTTTTCCACATGGTATCACTTCCGGTACTAACGTGTTGGTAAAATAATATAACCAGCGATAGGTGTTAGTTATGATATCCCTATTTCTCTCGATAAATTCCTTGACCTTGTCAACGTCATTAGGGTTAACCACAAATACAGTTACGTATCTCACATTATTAGCACTTAAATACAAAGACCTCCTCACTAGAGTGTTTATAAATGCTATGCAAAAATTCATCTTGTTTAGTAACGTGTGAAGATCCCTGCCCTGCATTGATGTTAATTCAATGATTTTAATTATCAGTTCGCCTTTTGCATCTCTCACTATTTCGATAGCATCGCAGTGCTCACGTGAATTAATGCCAATCTCCTCTAAGTTACCAGTGTAAAATTTTCTTAAATCCTCATCTTCTACTTTATTTAGTCCCCTAAAAACCTCTTCCATGTCTATAAAAAGTAACACATTATCGTCTTTTATGAAAAACTTGCAGCAATTTTCCTCAAGTACTCCCTTCTCGACCTTTAAACTTACCATAATCTCTCACCTTTGTTCGAACGCCTCTAATAGGATTTCTTAACTCAAGTAAACTACGTCACTTTTGCCCGAACAGTCTCTTCGAATGAAGTGATGAAAACCACCTAAACTCCTTTTCCAATACGTCCTTAGTACCAGGCAAACCCCTCACGACATAGTCGATACTCACATCCTTAACCTCTCCCTCGGTAAAGTGATATACTTTAACCTTAACTTTTTCATTAGCCTTTTCTACAGCTTCTGCTAACGCCTCGTAATCCTTCACTTCCAAGTCCTCAAACAAGTCCTTTAACTCCTCCTTAGTGGGCTTTAACATACTCAGGTGGGCGATAGTGGAAACTATAGTCTGGCTGTGAGTAGAAATCACGATACGGTTAATTGAGGATAAAGCGTAAAGAACCATACCCATTAGTAGTTGTAATTCCTCGTGTAGTTGTGTTTCAGGTTCTTCAAACAATATCAGACTCCCCACCTTTACCGAGAGCAAAAAACTTACGATCTCTAGTATTGAAGCTGAAACGTACTCCCACGGTATTTTCTTATTTTCCTCAGTGTAAACTAAGTTCCCGCCATCATTTGCTATCTGTCCTTTCAATAGCGGTTTTATTAAGTTGAATACTTTCTCGTTGTATGTAGTTAAGCCCTTGAAGTATTCCGTCAGATAATTAGGTCTTGTAATTTTAAACGGGGGGTTTATTGCCATTACCAATCCTCTAATTATATTAGATATAACTTCTCCCAACAACGAAAAGGGGGAAGGCAATGCCGACGTGGGAGAGTTCAAAATTTCTTGTAATATAAACTTCTGAAGCACTAGGAAAGACCTACCGTAAGGAATGTAAACAACGCCGTTGATTCCATTTTTGCTTAGAGACTCGTTAAACCCTATGCAGTACTGGGAGTTTACTGGCTGTTCTGCAATATTCAACATAATGGTGGAAATAGATGAAAGAGTTTCGTTATCCTTTAAGCAGGTTTCACTTACATCAGAGACATCAACCTTAACTTCTCCTTTATCACCGTTGACGCTGATTTTGTAAATTGTGTTACTAAGGGAAAACCTTAAACGTTCTATATCCTTGTCACTACACGTTTTCGAAAAATACATTGGAGGTAACGTTGATGGTCTGTACTCCTCTTCATAACTCAGTTTTTGAGTAAGTATGAAATCCAAAACGTTTATAGGTTCTAGTTTAAACTCTCCTTCTGGTAATGAATCACTTATGAAACTCTTGTAGTTTTCCTTCGTTCCCTCTCTGTCGATAGTGAAGCGTAGGAGAAACAAATTATCCTTTACCTCAAAGCTGTCCTGCTTTAGCTTAATGAGATTACCTGGACAGTAAAGGGAATAAAATAACGCTTTCATAGCAGTGCTTTTGCCGGTGTTAGGCTTTCCAACGAAAAGCGTGATGTCACCTAACTCGATTTCACCGTGCTTTATGGGACCTAGATTAGATAAGTGTAACTTCATAATAATACAAGCTCCGTGAAGGATTATAAACCTTGGCTATTACTGACTCATAAATTTTTGTTAATGTAGCCGTGATGGGGCATTAAGGAGATAACTGGTGTCAAGAGAGTGTCCCAAGTGCAAATAATTGAATAAATCTATGTAAAGGTTTATAGATAATAATTCAAAAGATATTGTGAATTACTGAGAAATTTTGAATTTTCGCTTGAAGCAAAAAGTCGCGTAATACTTAAAGGGAACCGGGACGATGTAGTACCGATTCACATGAAGCATTGGATAGAATACTACAACGGCCCGGTCCCCTATGAACATTTATCAGCAAGGCATAAAACACTTGTGAAAATGAACTACATGCTGATCACGTCTGAAGTGCTGTCGCGTCTCTCTGACCTCTTCATATCGAGAGCGTTAATAGTTATGATTGTGTGGACGTGCTCCTACAGGGACGTGCGGAGCTACTACGAGTCAGACGTGGTGGTAAGGTGGTTCCTAGGCGAGTACAAGTCTAAGTCGGAGATCCATAGGAGGGCAAAGAAATTTAGGGGAGAGATAAAGACTCTGTTCAAGGAGTACGCCAAGGAGTTGGAGGGGAAGATGAGTAGACTTGCTGACTACTTACCTAGCAGTGCGTTATACGGAAAGGTTGGAAAGCTGTGGATCGTGGATTCCTTCCTAATCGAGGTACCCTTCGGGAAGAGGAACAAGGAAACATTGAAGAAGAAGTTTGAGCTAGAGCTAAGGCAGAGGAAGTACAGGGAGGCGGCTAACACGCTCTTCTTTTACATTAAGTGCAAAGTGAGGAGGAGGTTCAAGGGAGAGTTTACAAAGAAGAGGAACAGGAGTTCGGCTTCAAGGTCTTCAACCTCATGTCGCCTACAATGATAGTTCACGAGATTCAAGTGGAACTGGCCAATTTTCCGGACAATAAGGTTGGCTTCTCTCGCAGCGGTTATAAGGTAGTGGATAGGGGCTTCGTGGGGAAGTCCTCGACCTGGTTGATAGGTTTCTCTAGTTTCAGGAGTGGAGTTCTTTGGGATCTTCTTGAGGAGGTATTGGAGGCCTTACGCTACTGAAAAGGGTATGGTCGAGTTCTTTGTCTACGTTATCGCGTTGATTTACAACTCCTACATCTACACTTCTGTGTTATCGCGTGTTCCGGAGAGTCAACTCGCCCACTAACTTGTACCGCGAGAGTTGATCAAGGTAGTGTGGACTATGTTGGAAATTCTGTTTTTCTCTATACTTGATTATTTTCCATTACAATATAAGCTTAATCTCTCGTTATACTGAAAGATATAATTATATTTTATTCTTAATTAATTATAAAATTGTTTTTCTATCATACTATATTTATTCAATTATTTGCGCTTGGGACACTCTCTAGAGACTATATTTATATCGAAGATGTAATAAATGTAATGCTTAAGGTTATTGAAAAAGGTATAACTGGGACTTATAACGTAGGCACGGGAGTCGGCATTACTAATCTTAAATTGCTTGAGATCATTGAGAAGGTATTGGGCAAAAAAGCCAAGGTGATTTATGAAAAAGAAAGACCCGGTGATTCAAAGTATAGAGTAGCTAATGTAAAGAAGTTAAAGGAGATAATAGGATATACTCCTAGAATCGGTCTAGAAGAAGGAATAAGAAAGCTAAAACAATACTTCGGATATTAATCGCCACTATAAAGAACATAAATGACGATAATTGGTGTATTTAAGTTTAAGACAAAATTTTTATTAAATACTAGCACTAAAATTAATCACTTAGATATAATATTATGATTCATGACTATAAATTAAGCAGATGTCTCTCATGACTTAATTAATTTATGAAAACACTTTTTGGTTCATCTCCAAGAATATATAATCTATTTTAAACTTATGACTAGTTGAATAATAATAATCAGGCTTTGAACACTTAGATTTATTGAAACACTTGGGCTTATTTAATGTTGTAGTCAGTTATTTAACTGCGTGTATTGTTCCATGTTCAGAAAGATCGTATATCAACTCATTATGTTTATAAACTCTAATTTTATTAAAGCCATATTCTCTCAACTTATTTATTATATTATCCACATTACCTAGTTTTTGCCTTCTATCTCAGTTGTGTATTCTATTCTTATTATCTTAAATTTCTCTAAACTTTTATCATATATAACTTTAAACTCCTCACCTTTAATATCTATATCAAGTATATCTGGATTATTTATCTTGAATTCTTTTAAAATCGTAGAAATACTTACGCTTCTAACTTTAACTTTATCCTTAACATTACTGTAAACGCTGGCAGCTCCACTGCATTTTATCTTCGGAAATTCTACGTAATCATCCTCACCTATAGCATAATTCTTAAGAGCTATATTTTTAGCTAATTCATGGTTAAGTTTGAGGTTTAAGTCCGCTACCTTGTAACAATCTGGATTTGGTTCAAAAGCGTAAACTATAGCTCCTTTCTTAGCATAATATAGTGCAGTTTCTCTGACATAAGCACCGGCGTGGATTACAGTCCTTCCGGTAAGATCAAAGTCCACGAAGTGAGAATCGTACAAAAAGGTTTCAGCAAATATTAGTGCTAGTATTTTCGAAAAGTTCTTAGACTAGGATTTAAATGAAAATCCTTAAGACTAAGGCTATAAACTTTCTGAAAGTACTAACGTAAACTGCTATTCGTAGAAAATCTATTCTGTCAAGCTAAAGTAATCTCTTGAAGCTCATTGCTCTCGTTTCTTTTAACAAGTTTAACTCAATAAAAATTGATAAAACTTTCTAATACTATTACATTCCTTAAGTATTTTTTATTCGGTAAATAGCTCCAAAGCCTAACTGGCTTAAAATTCCTAAAGCTTTAGCTTCCTTACACTCTTCCTTCACTTTAATAAGAGTACCTGGTGGTAAAGCTTGAAGCATAGGTCTCCTTTCATTGCCATAACCCAAAGCATAATATGTCGTCTTAACCTTAAAGTCCACTCTATTACCTTTTTCTACCAAAATGCCATAAATTTCATCAATGCATTTAAATCCCTTAACTTTATCAAACTTAACGAAATAATCATCTCCTGCTTCAAATAATAAAGGTTGCAATAATACTGCGTAATTACCTTCACTATAGTTGTATTTACTAGATATGATATCTATTTTTGAATATCTATTTTCACCCCCTAATTTCACTACTTTATCATCGTTAACATTGACATTTACGCAGTACTCTAATATATATTCATTTGAAAAGAATTTCTGATAAAACAAATGAATAGTATCCTTACTATCTCTATTTATTTGATTCATCCTTCTACGTTGTATATGTAAATCCTTCACTATCTCCATATAATTTATGTCTGATGGATTTAACGCTAGGTTTAGATATTTCTCCACGTTAAGGATTACTTTATTAAAGAGTAAGGGATAGTATACTGAGAGGTTAGTAGTATCATCTTTCTTAATTATCGGTCCCCAAATTAATGGATCCTCTGCATTATACTTATTCTTGTCTAATTCATTAGAAGTTAACGACTTGTAAGCCTCCTTTAAGTCCTGTATTTCATGTTTATCGGAAGGCTTACTATTACCTAACTTTCCTATAATTCCCAATATCGTAGTGGGGGAAGGAAAAGCCGATACTACATCTACGTTTTCTATTACGATTCCGCTACTTTGTCTTAATCCTATTCTGTATTCTTCTAAAGGTTTTAAAATAAGCTTATAATTCAAAGTATACCCCTCATTAACCTAAAAGTTTTGAATATTTCATCAAAAATATTACTTTTTTTATAATCTCTAGCAGTCACATGCATGATATTTATTTTGAAATCTCTTTTCAAATCTTTCCCGTTATTTCTTATCAACACATAATTAATTAACCTATTAATTAGCTGTGCATTTTCTTTATCAGATAATGGGTCTACTAATTTCTTGAATCCCATTTCATAGTCTTCAAATACTGAAGAGCTTAATATACCACTTAAATTAAGTAACCACATTTTCTTTAATAACTCTAAATTCTTGAAATCTCCCATGGGTAATATACTCACATAGTTAGACCTTGAGGAAGATATAATAACTGAGAACTTTTTCTTATAATCTCCATTACTACACCACTCTACAGTTTTTACCTCATTAAGTAATTCAGTCGCAGTTTGTATTTCATTAGTCATAAAATCTGCTATGTTTGAAATTCTAACAGAGAACGATCTTCCATGAGGAGACATTGAAGGAATATACCAATTCCTAACCTTAAAGAAACCATCTTCACTTACAAAATTCTTCTCTAAACCTATCAACGTATCAATTAATCTGTCTATAGGAACTAAGGCTACAACGTCATCACCGCCTGCATAAATTATTTGACCGTAATTATCAACTTCTACAGTCTTTATATCCCTAAGTAACGTTATCATCATTGCTGTGGATAACGCTACTCTATACGTTGGAGACATTAAGATATATCCATTATTAATAATTTCAGCTAAACTACAAGCGTAATCGTAAGATTTTTCTATATTATTAGTTTTAATATTATTAGTTATTTTGATATATTTTACTGCATTTATTTCAGCCCTTGCTAATTCCGTCATATCGTCAGCGTCTGCCTTAATTATTGCATAAGAGTCTCTATAACCTTTTATAGTATTTACGAAAGATTTAGTTGCCCTATCTATGTCATACTCCTTGGTTAGACAGCTTAAGCTCTTTTCTGTTATTGAAGAGCATTTATTAATTACCTTCCTAGCAGTTATGGGATTTCCGAATGTGGCATAAACGTTTGTTTCCTCACTATTCAAGAATTCCTCAAATTTCTCACAACCTTCTATGTTCTCAACTTCTGGATTGATGGCTTCCTTATAATAACTGTAAGCAATATCATCCGTGCTCATGAATACTTTAAGCCCAGCGTAATGTAGTGAATAATATAAGCCTCTCTTTAATATGCATAGAGGACCTAATTTTTCTCCAGGCTTAAACCAAACCTTTAGTCTACTCAATCCTTCATCATTCTCTTCTAGCCGATTAGAATCATAATTAACGAGATTTTTTAATTCACATTTGGTTTCCTTAGAATAATCATCTTCTCTTTCTTTTTTCCTAAAATTAAATATTGCAGGCTCATTACCACATACCGTACAGTATTCCCAATCCTTCCCTCCGTTTTTATAATCGAATTTGCGTTCCAAGTTGTTAAACCATTCCGGCTTAGGCAGTACCTCGCGTTTATATATCTCCTTAATCTTTTCTCTGTATAATTTAGTTGATATGTAATGAAATAGATAATATGAGCTAAAATACGGACTAAGTTCACAAGGATCATTTTCCATTTTATGATTCCACTTATATTTACTAGGCTGCTTGTATATACTAGGCTGAATTTTATGCAAATCCTCATGATTATTAATATCTTTCTCTATTTCACTTTTTACTTCATCAATATCTATAATATATATAGCAGGTCTAATTAGTAGCATATCAGTATATCTCTCAGCCTCCTTAACTAGTGCTCTAACAAAAGGTTCTTCATTTTTACCTGAATTAAGTTTTTCAATTCCAAAAGCCGTAATAAACTCTTTACACAGCCCGCTTTCAATTTTACCTCTAGGAATTTCTTTCGCAATACAATTATATGCATCTCTATAATACTTGAGAATTTTAGTCTTAATTTCGCAACTCCTCTCTTCTTTAGCTAATATTAAGCTTATCGTAGCAGGAATTATAGGTTCTCTCAAAAAATTCTTATAATCATATATTCCGCTAAGATCTCCTAACACAGAATTCAAAATCTCATCAATTTCTTTTCTAGTAGAGTCGTCAATAACGCCCTTTGTTTTAAGGTAATTCATTACCATAGCATAATAAAGTGGATTAAATCTAGCAGTAGGGGCTAGCAAAACGTCTGGCCCATATTCCTTAATTAATTGCCACGCTGTTAACCAAATTATCATCGATAACATCCAGCTTCCAGCCCAATAATCGCTAGCCTTCCTCGCAGAATTTATAATTCCTTGTACTCCAGGAATATCTATTACAACATAAAATCCGCTTGGTTTTACAGGCTTAGTCTTTTTGGGTTTTCCATTAAAATATGTCCAGTTTACCATTGCTGCAGAAGCATACAGATGGTCGAATATAGTAAAATATGGAGCCCTAGAATCTTCAACCTCCACTGGCAGATTATAATATATCCACAAAGGTTCATATATTGTATAAATAAGGAAATATAAATCCCCGATTGAAGATATATTATTAGTATTAATTATACTTTTAAATTTATTACTAAATTTTTCTAAATTATTCTTATTTATATCATAATTTGATTCTGAAAATTTTTCTGGATTAAATATATTATGAAAATTAAAATATTTAACCATACCTCCCGATACATGGCTTAAATAAAGGTAGTTAAGCACCCACCTATTAAACTCTGACGCGTAGATATCCGCACTATGAACTATTTGCTTAGCCTTTTTTGCTTCATTATTTTTTAACATAGGTAGAGCTAATGATCCAACAGTCTGTTTCATAGAATTAAAAAAATTGGTATCCCAAACAAGGTATGATAGAAATAATAAAGCCTCTATTTCATGTGCTTTTATATATCTATTTTTTACTTTTTTGTGTCTTGAATTTTCCTCTTTATGTTTTGAATTATTTAATTCTTCATTCTTGTCAGCCTCACATATATTATATATCCGATCTCTATTGTTTAGTCCCAACTCTGAGTATATTTTTACCGTAAGGCATTCACATAATTTCTGCTCTTTAACGAGATCTCTGAAAAACTCGTACCCTGTCTGTCTAAGATTAACAGTCATTTTATGTGGAGGATCGTGAAATAATGCATAAATTTTATACAAAAAGAAGTTATCGTCTACCATTAACTCTCACCCTCGCTTTCCCTAACTTTTTAGGTCTAGTGAAATTGAAACTGACGAGAGAAAAGTCTTCAAAGTCAAATTCACCATAACCCCTTGTAGTTTTAGCACCAATACCTTGTTTAAACGCGTAAAGTATTGGAACAAAAAATGATAAACCGCCTCCATTATAACCTATGCTATTTGTCCATTCTTGAAACAGAGGAATTACATCTCGATGAATTCCTATAGCAAATCTAAAAGTTATGCCCTCATTTATAGCAACCCTCGGTATAGGAGTTGGATTAGCTTGATATTCATTCTTTACCACCTTACCCTCTTTAAAATAGTGCGGAGTAATTATATCTCCGGCAAGCAATTTATCTCCACTTATAGGATAAGAGTCTAAAGCTACCAACAAAGAGGATGAAGAGTCTAAACCGGTTACGTAAATCTCTACATTTTCGCTCCTATGTCTCTCATTCTCTGGGATACCGAAAATCTGATAAACGTAACTTATACACTCCTCATTTTCTCTACATAGATCTATCATATAACTCCTTAGAGTTCCCTTAATTATAGACCCGGGAATGTAAGGCAAGTCTAATGCTAAATTCCACGTTAATCCGGTCTCGAAAAAGAGATAGAAAGGAGAAATCTCAGAAATACCAACGTAAAGTTTCTTTGTAGTCCTCGCTTTAATATCTATTGCACAATAGCCTAAACTTCTTAAGGCGTTCACTCCTTCCTCTAACGATTTATTAGCTATATCCATCTTTTCAGAAAAAGAGCACGAAACTAAGTTCTTTAATAACTCTCTTTTTATTTCCTCTTTCTTGTAAGGATTATTAAGCATGTTACTAACATAATATTGAATAGCATTGAATATGCAGTTATTAGCTTGCATTATCACCACCGCTTAAAATATATCTTAACCAACTTAAGGCTATATAAACGTGATCTCTTACAGCGTTTACCGGATATTCTTTTTTATCTGGTGTAATTGCTTTATTGTAAATGCTTTTGGGTTGTCTATCATGACCTCCTTTATATCTTAATTTTTTGAATTCTTCTTTTTCTTCGTATATAAACGGTATAAGGTAGATTTTATCGCAAGTATTCCCATCACAAATAGGCGATATCGTGATATATGATATTCTTCTACCTTCTTCCTCATCAATCAAGTACCCTGTTTTATGTTGACTTCTTGGTAATCCTAAAGTCCAAGTATGATATGCAGCACCTTTATCTTTATAGTTTTTTTTAATAGCTATCTTCCATGCTACCTTAAGCGTAGCGTTACCTATTGCAATCAGATAAGTTATAGGATCTTTGCCGGTTATTTTCTCAAATCTTTTTACTTTAAAGAAAAATATCTGTGGGTTATCTATTCTAATTATTGGAATATCAAAATTTGGCTTACACGCTTCTTTACAGACTAATTGTGTTCCTATTTTTAATAAGCTGTTAAACTCTGTTTGAAAGTCACTTGTTTGCTGATCCGTAAGGATAAACCTACCAAAGCCCCTAGTAGCAGCTTTCCCTATTCCCATATATTTCATCGTAAAGATTAATGAAGTAACAAAAAAATTAAAGAAGTCTTCGTCTGCACCATTATTTATTACCTCTACCTTAATCTTAACGCTTTTGGGCTTTGCTGGTTGCATGTAATAATATTCTTCTGGACTGTCAACTCTAATGTGAGCTAAGATGAATCTAGGTATGAGAAAATATCTAAAATATTCCTTTGCTGATTCAGATAAATAACATAGCGCTACCTCTAGAGAACTTTTATGTTCCTGAAATATGCTATTATAATTATTAAATATACCTTCTTTAGAATATTTGTTTTTTATTTTTTCATTATCGTCTTGTGTAAAATTCATAATATTTTTAATAATATCTATTTTATTTCCAATCGATTCTCTAATTAGATTTTTACTAGAAATAGCACGTTGTTTATTTTTTATAGTGGGCCAATTTTCTAATAATTTAGCAGTTTTAAATATATAACTAGCCTCATTTTTAGAGAAGTAGTATGAAGGATTAGCATTACCTTCACATCTTGTAACCCTCACGGCAATTTTAGACCTGCTGTTTAACGTTCCCAAATCCTTCAGAAACCTTTCATCTATTCCATCAAAACTATTAAGTCCTAAAATTTGGACAATGATATTCCTCATCAACCATCTGGTCTTTCCCACGATCGTATTAGCAGAGGGAACAGTAACATTTCCCTCATCACCAAAAGTATATCCGAACTCATTACCACCCCACCACGGTGTAGAATTAATAAATATAAACTCAACTTTGTTTTTATTAATTAGTTGATCTACTATATCAAAGATCTCCATTAATCTTCACCGCTATAAATACCGTCTACTATTTTCTTTATCTCTATGGAAAGATTAAGTACAGAATCTTCAACTTCCGACAAGAGTTCTACGTTATCCTTCAGAGTTTTTAATACTGAAATTAAATCGTTCTTTATATAACTATTTAATAAATCGGAAGCTATCTCTTCAATTGATTTAGAAGACTTAATGCATTTATCGATAAATTGGATATCTTGAAGCTTAAACTTTATCCACTCAAAGTTTACTATTAAATATGAAGTATAACCTTCTTCTTTAAATTCATTACACAATTTCTCTGTAACGTTTTCCTCAGCTTGACTAAAATACATTATTGAAGGAATTAAAATTGAATCATCGATTTTTGATAATAGGAAAGTCATTGAAGGAATTAAGTCCATTTGCTGCATCATTTGAGGAAATTCTCTAGCCCTACTCCTAAAACCTCTTATTGAATCCTTACCTCTACATTTTTTACTTAAATTAAGAACTTTTTCCCCGATCTCTAGTGCATAATCTACTTCATCCACTTCAAACACCTAAGAAAACTTTTACTAATCCTTTACCAATACTCTCCTTACCTCCTATGTTAAGATAAAAGGAATAAATGTCATCAGAAATTTTACTCGCATGAAATACTTTAGAAAGATAAGATAAAAAGCGTAAGTTATCACAAGTTAGCTTACCCATTTCGCCTCCACAAAAGTTATTCTGGACATTCTCATCAATAATTAACCCTCCTATGAAAAATGAACCCATAGGAATGTACTCCTCGCTCCATAATCCTCCTTCCGTAACTACCTTAGTCAAAAGATTTAATCTATTCCTAGTATAAATTATTAAAGACTTATCAATAACCTTCTTATCTTTAGAAACAGCGAGTTTACCATTAAACAAAGGTAAAGAACTTAAGATCCTAAATCCTTTTATGTTGAACAATTTAGCCTTGCTATTATAAACTTCTCTTTCCTCACCACTCTCATGCTCATGTAAAAGTAAGGAAATTTCATTTCCTAAACTTCCTACATACTCATTTATTTCACTTATTATATTAAAAATGTTATTAGTTCTAGAAATTAAATAATCTACACTTAATTGTGTAAAACCGTCATGTATAGGTGCTGGGACCGAAAACAATGGTAAGTCCAATACGTTAAGTATACCTTTACTGCTCTCTTCATCATCAGGTTCACTTCCAAACAAACAGCAACATTCCGGTTTTCTCTTGCAATTTATTCTTCCAGAATCATTAATTGCGTCACTTGCACACAAAGCCTTCAAAGGACCTTTAAAAGCCGAAGAATAAATTATAGGATAGCCCAGCTGATCTTTCTGTACTGACAAATCTACTATTCCGTAACCTCTTCCTGCACCAGGATGTAAGTTAGTGACCGCATAAGCTAAAATGAAAAGACCTTTCATTAGTAAAGAATAGCCATTTACCATTTAATAAATCTTCATACTCTTAACAATAACGCTTATAATTAGGAAATTAGTAAATAAAATAGGTGTAACATTGAGTGGTACAAAAACTCCTTCGAAATGGATTTTTATACCAATAATTGATGGTATAACTTACGAATTTAATACAAATAATAATGATATAAATTCTATTAAGATTAATTCTCAGGAACTACAACTAGTAGATAGTAAGAAAGAAGAACTGTATTATGATAATAGAAATAATGAAATTAAAAAAATTAATAATGTATTTGTATTGTTTGGTACAATAGCAACTAGTTATAGCAATAAAATTAAAATAGAACTCACTTTAAATCCTTGCGATTATATAAGAGGATTTATTTTTAGTGTTAATGAAAACGGCTTAAATAACCTAGCAGATATATTTGAAAATTATATAGAACTTAACGTAAGCAATAAATCATTTGCAATACTTAATAGAGAAAATAAATTAAATATACCTAGCACTATCACAATTTACGTAGCTAAGTGCGATGCTACAGTTTGTATAAATAGAAATGAAACTGAGATAAAAAACGTAAATAGTGGCGTGATAAAAATTAATGGTAATGATGTTTCACAAGATTTATTAAGAATATTTAGATATTCTACTCAAAAAGTATAAAGATTGCTCAACAACGCAAATATGAATATATGTATTTTATCATATACTTCTACCTAAAAAGTGGAGTAGCTTGATTTTTTAAAAATCTATACGCTAACTAAACTTACCAACTAAGAATGGGACGCCTCTAGCTAAATAAAGAGAATATAAAGTCAAACGACCATAAAATCTACTCATACAGACATTCCTCTTCTTTCTACTTATAGATAACATGAAAGAATAAGACTACTATCTAGAACTTTTAAGCTCTTCCTGTGGACTTTCTACGAATAGCAGTTTACGTAAATTTCTCTTACTTAAATATTTTCATTCTTTTATGCAATGAAATAATTCAATGAAATAAGTTTTATCTATTCTAGATGATAGTATTTTAGGCTTTACAGTAAATAATTTTACTCCTCTTATGTTGTATTAAATTATTTTTAACGCTATGTAATACTGCAAAAGGATTTTCGTAGAAAGTCTACTCGTTATTTTATGTGAGTCAGAGAAGATTAATCAAACAAAATAGTCAAAAAATTATGAAAATACAAGTTGGTATTTTCAATAAATTGTTTAATGTTACTAAGTTCGTCTTAACTAATAATCTTCAATATCAAAGCTACGAATTTTAACTTAGAAGGTAAAAATGACTGTATTAATTTCATATCATCAACAGTAATTATTTTAAAAAACTTAAAAAGGAAGAGAATGGATAATAGTAAAAGAAGGTCTAAATAAGGAGGATCAATGAAAACCTCATATATCCCTATTAAAGGCATCACAGTTAACAATGTAGTTTCCTTTCTACCTAAAATGAATGTTGAAGTCCTTAAAGCATAAATTAAGACGAAAGAAGAGGAGATTGTCGATACGATAATCTGAGAAATCGCTCCACCCATTATTCCTATTCTAGGAATTAAGAGGAAAGAAGTTAATAAAACCAGACCTCCGTTAAGTAGTGAAAGCATGAGGAAAGGCCTCAACGACTTCCTAGCTGCTATAATGAAATTCGTTAAAGAGATTATGGGGAAAGGCAAAGTCGTAGCTAAAAGGAGGAGGATCAGAACTTTAATTCCGGAAGTATAAGCCGAGAAGAATTTCTCAACGACCAAAACGGCTGTAGGTATTGAAATAATGACGGCAAGAAAAGTAATTAAAGACAGCACGCGGAAGGAGATAGAAGACATCTTCTTTTCATCCTTTCCCAAAGCCTTGTAAAATGATGCTGTAGGTAAGAGAACTCCTCCTAAAGCTCCTAAAACCATTGAAGGTACTCCAGCTACTAAAGCAGAAAATTGATACAAACCCAGGTAGTATGAGCCTAATAAATAAGCAGTAGTTACTCTGTCACCTTGTGAAGAGAGGAAAGTTGCTGAAGAAGATAGATAAAGAGGTAAACCTTCCTCGAAGTGCTTAAAGAGAAAAGCAAAGTCAAAAGATGACAAAATTAATCCTACTCTATGGTTCCTAAACTTAATATGAATAAATTTTCAATTAATACAATAAAGGGGATTCCGATACATAAAGGGAATGATCTTAACTTATATGGAAAAATTTAAAAAAGAGGGATTTATAATAACTTATGAGAGCATGAAAATAAGTAAATTCGTGCAAAGAAAACTAGAGGCGTTGTTAGCTTTAGATATTATTGAAGCTAGAGATATTGATCTAGATTTAGAACAAATCATATTAAGGTATGTAACTAATAGCGATGTTACCGCTTATAGAATTATTTATCGCTTATTGAACGAAAAACTCATCGAAACTGAAGATAAGGAACTTTATAGTGAAGTTATAAACAAAGTTAAAGAAGCACTGAATAGAGCTAAGGTCAAGAAAGGTCCTTATGTAGGCTTCACTATTGGTAACACGACGAAGTTAGTATTTAAGTCTTACAAAGAGCAAAGAGGTAAGAATTACATACGCTGGAAATTAACGGAAAAAGGTAAAAAGACACTTATTGATGGACTTAGGAAACTTGGTTTTAGTAAAGATGAGATAAAGTCACTTTTAAATAGTAACCCTCTAGCGGCAGTAAGGGACATTAGATTACGTATAGTACAGTATTTAGACGAAACATCTGAAATCGAAAGTCTTCAGCGTTATTCGCATCTATTAGGAGATACTACTAAATTAACCACCGATGTTTCTGCTGGAAAGATATTTGTAAAAACGGCCTTAAAAGTGTTAAGACCCGATGAAACATACGAACCTAAGGCTGGTTTCGCTATTTCTTTTGCAAGAGATGAAGATCTTCTAGCTAACGAACTTATTAAGATAAATCTTTGGAAGGACTTGAATGTCAATTATCTCAATCCTTTGATAACGAATTTCAGAGACTATTTAGTGAAATTTAGTATCGCAATGCTAAATCCAGTGAGCTATAACGAAATAACTGAACATTTGAAGAGAATTGTTAATTGGCCATCTTTAGCTGAAAGGGGAAATGCGCAAAAAGTAGATGCATATTTAGATAGTGCAATAAAGAGCGGATATATTATAAGAAAAGGTAACTTGCTTGAATTTGTTGATCCGTTTATAGCGAATGCTCATAGCCCACGTAGCATTTTAGAGTATTTGAATGAAGCATATTTCGCAGGAACCATTTTATACAGTGGAATGTTGAGCATTCCTATTAATGAAAAACAACTTAAAATAAGAGGTTTTGAAATAAATTTCTATAGATCTATTTACACGATTACCGCAACACTACTATGGCAAACAACATATTCCTATCCGTTACCCATAATAGCTGAGAAACGTGATAATGGTTTAGAAATTAAAACCGATGAATGGTATAAGGAACTTGAAAATATTCCAGGCGACTTAGTTAATAAGTCAGCATTTGTTAAAACGATATTAGATATGGATAAGTCCATAGCTAAAAGGGTAATTAGCTCCTATGTAACTGAGTTTATTAAAAAACTAGAAAATGGACATTTACTAAGGTTGATAGGATCTAAGCCTCCTTACTATTTAGTACCATATGGGATCTATACTAAACTTACAAATGTATTTAGAGACGAAACCAGTAATACCGTAGTAGAAACAGTTAAAGCAATAGCTAAGGTTATTGCTCAATACAGTAGAAAAACTGGTAATCCCTATATGATAACTAAAGAGGAGCTCATAAAGGTATTTAAGGAATACTCAATATATGAACCTTTAATTCAGAAATTACAGCAAGAAGGAATACTACTTAATGTGGGCGGAAGTTATATAATAACACCATATAGCTTACCTGGAATTTATTTGGATTTACTAAAAGGACCCTCAAATATAATTCATGCGCAAAAATTCTCTATTCCATTATTAGAGTTATTATACAAAGTACCTAACGAGGATAGACAAGTTTTCCAACAATTCTTAGAGGAGCTAATTAAACATGAAAAAATAGGCGTGAGTGACTTTTCGAAAGATATTGTATCTAAGTCCTCGAATCCTATAAAATTAATAGAAGCGTATAAATTTATACAAGGTTGGGGCTTAATAGAAGATAAAAATAATGAAATATATGTCTCACCTAATTTTGATAATGGGAATTTTGGTGCTAAAACAATCTTAGTAATTCTTAAAGAACTATTAGGTTGGAAAGAAGAATTAGAAGGATTAAGCAATAACGAAATAAAGCTTATAAAAGATTTCTCTAGTGCAGAAACAAATAATGAAATAGAGCAAATTATTCATGATTATCAGAAGAAAAGTCAGTATACAGAAGAAGTATACGATAAAAAGAACTATGACTCGAAAGAGTAATTCCTTAATGGGGGTGAGATTAATTGAAGATAGATAATATTCATAAAACAAATTCTTCTTCAGAAGGTAATACATCTAACTCGGAAGAGTCCCAACAAGTAACCCAACAGACAACTACGACTCCCACTAATAAGTATATAGGTAAGGTTATAATATCTGATCGTGCTAAGCATAACAAATTTTACGTTTGTGTAACAAAAGATGAAAACATAGAAGTTGGATCTACAATACTAGTTGCAGAAGATGTGCTTTGTGGAATTCTTCAGTTTTTCTCAATAGGAACGTATAGCTAACTTTTAACTCAACGCAAGATTTAGAATTTATTTTTACCTCTCTAGTTTAAGACCTAAGAAAATTCAACTAATCCACAAAGCACAGAAGATGATAAAAATAAAATAGTGGGACTGGTAGTGGACTCGTATTCTAGGCCCAGCTGCTTTCCTGCTTTTAATATGTAAAAAGCCTTCCTTTTCTCCTTATAAAAAATTTCTAAAAATGAAACAAAATATTAGATATTTAACGGGTATTATGAGAGGCTTATTGCTAGGGGGAAGAGCGCTACTAAGGCTACTTGTGCTCTTGCTGGCAAGCTTTCCGGCATTTGTTATCACGTTAGCATTTTATGGAAAATTCTAGAGTTAAATAATTTTCAAAATTATGTGGAGATAAATTTTGAAGTTCCATTATATACACATTAGATTTTTATGATATATCATAAAAAATTAAATATAAATATTAATGGAGTCCTTTATAAGAATATTATAATGCAAGGATTTTCCAATAAATGCTATCACGTTATAAAGGATGGTGTTTACAAGGTTAGGAAGAGTTTTAGAGTACCTAGGGGTAAGGAAGTTAACGTCAAGGACTTCGATGTGGGAGACACGCTAGACTCTTTATCCCCGTAGGTTTGTTAGAGGCGTTAGCATATGGTGCCTATATAGGTAATATTAAGTATTAAGGTACTACACAATTCATGTATTGATAATTATATAAAGCTTGAATCGAATATCTTTTTATGATTAAAATTTACTTAGATTTAGAAACTTATAGGCCTAATGATGCATTTTTGGACGAGAAGATAATAGCATTAGGAATGTTAATAGACTTTGGGTCCAGCAATTCTATAGATCCTAAAGATGAAGTTAAAGAATATAATTGGGGTGACCCTATCCCGTCATCTGGAATTTGGAAATACATAGAAACCGACGAGAATACCACCGAGGAAGAGATTATCTCAAGGTTCTATCAATTACTTGAAAAACTTAATGATATTAAGATGATAATAGGTTTTAATATACTTAGGTTTGACATTCCATTGCTAGTACAGAGGGGTAAGGAATTAGGCGTAAAGGACGTTAAAGATGCTAACTTCTTATTTTATAATACCTTCACTGTAGACTATTTCCAAGTTTGCTTAGCATTGAACAACATGAGATTTAAAGGAAATAAACTAGAGGACTGCGCTTCTAAATTGGAACAGATATCCGGTCAACAGATACCGAAAAGAGTAGGTAAGGGTTCGGATATAGCACAACTTTATAAACAGAAAAAATACGATGAAATTAAGGATCATTTATACTCAGATCTGTTAGTCATAAGGGCAATAGACTTAATATTTGTTGATAAATGCCGGAAAGCTTGCCAGCAAGAGCACAAGTAGCCTTAGTAGCGCTCTTCCCCCTAGCAATAAGCCTCTCATAATACCCGTTAAAAGGCTCAAGACTCCTATCAACCTAATTTTTGTAAAGGAAAATGTAAGGTATTGCTAACTTAACGTAATTTGAGAAGAGGAGGACTAAGAAAAATTGTAAGGCGAGGAAAGAGAATGAGAGGAATTTCCCTATGACCTCCTTATTAATCTTATAACAGAGTGTATAAACTGTAAAATATCAAAGGAGTTTTGTCTACTCTTATTTGTCGTATAATGTTCTCTTTTGATTTTAATATTTAACAAAGCTCACTATATAGCAGCTGTTGGCTAGTAGAAACTTAATTATCAAACTCTTTCACTATCTCGCGATTAAATAAAGAATCCTAGTTATCCTCTTTAAACTATAGGGAGTAAAGCCTTCAATTACCTTAACTTCTTCATTACTTATTATTCCTAACAATTTGAAACTCAAAAGAACTACTATTAATACTACTTCCCAATTTATGAAAGCTAAAAAAGATAAACCTATTAACGCAAGGCCTGCAATTTCCCTCCTTTCCAGTTTGAATACACCTTGGAAATGAGAAAAGAGTAAGTAGAGAAGTGAAGTAATAATCGCGTTAAAAGCTTGAGCAATCGCCGCTCCGTAGATACCTATCCTAGGAATAAGATAATAAGACACTCCTACAACCTCTGCTGCGCTAATTATGCCTATAATTATGAAAGGTCTATAATCCTTTTTTACGGTAATCATAAAAGTGGATAAGAGCTGTAACGGCATCGTTGAAGTTAAGGACAGAATTAACAACTGCATTGAAGGAATTCCTAAAACGTACTGTGGGAAAAACTTCGAAATGAAAAGAGGGGAAATAGCGTAACCTAAAATAGCTAAAGGTAGAGAAATTAGAGTAACAATTCTAAAACTCACGGAAGAAATCTCTTTCATGTCCTTCCCTTTAGCGTAATAATACGTCGAGGAAGGGAGAAGAGAAGAAGAGAAAGATGAGATAAGCATTGATGGAACAACCGCAGCTAAGGCTACTAACTGGTATATACCCAAGTAATAGGAGCCTAAAAGGAAAGCAGTAACTACCCTGTCCCCTTGACCAGAAATGAAATAAACGATACCGGTTAAGTATATAGGAAAACCTACCTTTGCAATTTCCTTAAACGTAGTCTTGTCAAGAGAGAACTTGAATGGGAGGTAAATTTGATAGTACACAACTTTCATTACAGCCCCCAGAGTCCAAATCAATATTAGGAGCTCTACACTATGGTAGAAAATTGCTATGATTGAAAAACCCCACCTGGAAATAGTGAAAACTGCATTACCTACATTAACTTCAGTAAACTTACCTAAACCTGTTAACAATTGGCCTTGATAGTTTGTGAAAAGATAGATCACGAAATAGGGGATAGACATCCATAAATATGACGGAAAGAACAAGAGGAAAAGGAGGAGGGGAGATACTAGGAGAGAATAAGAAAGGGATGTGTAGACGAGCTTATCATAACCTTGAGAGGAAGCGTAAGAATGTGAAACTTCTCTGGTAACCAGTGAAAATGGAAGGATAGAGAAAAATGCTCCAGTAATGGTCTCCATAAGTTGAATTATTGCCACTTTTCCTACAAAGGATGGAGTAGCTAAGTGTCCCGCTACAAGGAAGAATGCTAATGCAAGAACTGAGTTAAATAACGTTGTGGAAAGGAATTTGAGTGCCCCACTTAATGGATTCACATAGTGTAAATACTGTGGAAATTTTTAAAGGTTTAGGTATAAAAAGTAGTTAAGCTTTGTGTTTAAAGATAGATTTTATATGGCTATTTACTCAATTAAAAACTATATTGAGGTGTTAAATAAAATAATTTTTATCATTTATAATTATATACATTTTACTATTAGTACCAAAAATTAGCTAAATTGAATAATAAGTTTATCATTTTTGTATGCCTTTAAAATCCCTATAGGTTTATCCTCATAGTCTACATTAAACCCTGATTTTCTCAAAATGTCTGGAAGATCCTTAGGGTAATCATGAAACTCTAAGATTATATTTTCTATCCTATTTAATATGTCTGCGGGAAGATCTCTTAACACGGTGTATTCGCATCCTTCGCAGTCCATCTTAAATAAGAATATAGTATCAATATTATATTTTTTAATTATAGATATAAGAGATATTGTAGGCACTTTAATCTTTTGCTCAAATTTCATTCCAGATCCAATAATGTAAGGAGAAGGGTTGGCAGTATTTACATTAGGTTTGTCTGAAGAAATAATAAATTCTGTATATCCCTCATAATTAGCTAATGCATAAGGTAATAAAAATACCTTATTTTCTAGATTATTAATTTTTATATTGTATTTTCCAAGTTCATAAGACTCGGGAAAAGGTTCTAGTGCAATAACTTTTTCTGCCCCGTTAATTGCGAAAAAAATAGAAGAGTCTGCATTAGAAGCACCTACATCTATAATAACTCCTCTAAATGATTTGCCGTAGATCTTCCGTTCATATATTTCGTCTAAATGTATAATATCCGCTCCTTTCGTAGTTCTGATATTTAAACATATTTCTTTACATAAAATAATGTTATTCTCATATGCTTCCTTAACTTTCCATCCTCTTTCTAAAAAGTTAAGAAGAACATATAGATCGTAAACACTCCTTAAAAATATCTTATGATTGTCTTTCAGCTCGACTTCTAGAGTATTAACTCTTTTATTGGTCACTGTAAGATACAAAATATCAAACCAATTGTTAACAAATCGTAATAATAATCGCGTAAACCTCATAGAATTGCCTAGTTTGCTAATTAATCCCATTGATCTTTTCATATAATTTTCTTTATTTAAGCCTTTTGTTAGTATTTTTACTTTTAGTGTTGGGCTTTATCTATGTGTCTACAGTATTCTCATTAATCTATTAAATAATGGGTATCACACGTTTCGCCTCTAACAGAGGTGGGAAATTGGAATCTATGAGTGTCAACTTTGTGCCTCTACATATTTCTTTGTGATCATAATACCCTGTTTTTCTTTGTATACTGTTAACTAAGTTTAGAACCTAGAGTAATTTGGTTAAAATCATCCACACGGGATTTTTAGCTCCTCTCTTATTAGATCGTTCTAGGGGCTTCATAGCGAGCTTACATTAGGGTTTTATCCCATTGAAAGCCTTGGGCTTATCTTGTTTCTTCCATTACTTGTTTATTTCTTTTACTTTATTCTCGTAATACTTAGTTTTGTTAGTTCTCTAGTTTTGCATTGATTCCTCGTTGGAGAAGGCTACTAAGGCTGTTAATAGAAGTTTGGAGATAATCGAGTATTCTCTAGTAATAGTCTTATGATGAGGAAGCAAATTCCAGGATTTGTAGCTTAATGACAATACTTTCCATGCGTCAAATAATTCATTCTTTAAAAACTTGGTTCAAATTTCCCTAAATCCTCTTTCATTAAATATATAAATATTTAATAAAAATTAAATAAAATTATAATATTATATTATTCTTATTAATTTTTATAATATTCTTTTCAATTTTATAGTTTAAATATATAATATTAATATAATTTCTAAGATATCTTTTATCATTATTTCCTAACGTTCTCCCATGCAAGTGTTCTATATTAAAATATATAGGTTTATATGAACTCGTATTTAATATATTTAAAAATACATCCATATCTTCTACTCCATTAATATAGGTCTCATCAAACAACATCCCATTATTTCTTAAAATGTAATATGGACTTATGATTAGAAATTCTCCGAAGAAAGCAATATTTTTTACGCATATTAATGGTCTACAAATTAGATCGAAAAAATTTCTATATTGATAAAAATAAAATTTTGAATTAAATTTTTTTAGAATAGCAAATTTTTGTTTATATTTTGATAAAAATAATAAATTTGATAAGAAAGTAAATTTACATAATTTGAATACATGTGACCCTCCAGCGCCTACAACTGAATTAACCTTCTTATTGTCAATATTTAGGAGCTTTAAATATAATTTTATTATATCATCTCTAATAATTATATCATTATTAGAAATAATTATCCATCTTGGATTGTATTTTAATGCTATCGCCATACCCTTATTAACACTTCTTGCATAATTAAAATATTTACCCTTACTCTCAACTAATATTGCGTGAAAATTTTTAATAGACTCCAGTAGATTTATTGTTAGTTTGTCTTTAATATCTGGCGTAGGAACTATAAATACTATTTCTGAGTCTCCTTCTTTTTCAACTATGTTTATTTCAGCTGAAGGTCTAGATCTAGACCATTTAATTAAATCGCCAGCGTCGTTAAAACAATAATAGAATTTTATTATATCAATAATATTATCACTGAAATAGAGTCTATCTGGATCTTCTTTGCAAGTCATTTGCATCAAAAAATCTAGTAATAAAACAATACTTAAAAACGTTGTTCTTCATTAGAATTAATATGAATGCTATAATTATTAACAAGTAAAAGTAAATTAGATACATATATTGTGAAACATTTTTCCCGTTATAACTGATTATGATAGTAGACGAGTTACTCATTATGATAAATGACTCATTCGAATAAGCTGGTATTACTTTATTATAACTACTTATATACTCATTTATTCCAGATTGATAATTTTCTCGTATCAGAACAGGTATAAGTGAATTATAATCATCTTTAGCTATTTTTATAATGATCACGCTGGGATTTTCATTCTCTACTTCTAGTCTGGGAACGTTATTTAGCTTTATAACTGTAATATCGCTAGAACTATATAATATTGTATAATTCTGTAAGGACTCAGTGATTTCTTTTTCATAGCTAGAGCTTACCAAAGCAGCTGAGGAGTAATTAACAAAACTTAAGTTTAAGGCAGAAAGTAATATATGAAATTCCGAAACATTAATCCATAAAGGTTTAGAAATATTTACAAAAATAATATATTTAGGGATAACTGCTATAGTTTCGGATGAGAAATTATATACCAATATTTGTGAATTATTATAAATAATTGAGGAGGAAGGAAGTGTGCTAGTTAGCTTTTTTATCTCCACTTTATTTATGTAATTAGTAGTGAAGTAGTATTTTGGAATAAAATTTTTGGTAATAACGATATAGTTTATTCCTAATAATCTTGCGGCATTTAAAAATGGTTGATAAGAAGATAAATTAAACGATGGATAAATAGTAATAAACCATTCTAATGAATAACAGTTATATGGGAAATATGACGCATATACATTCCCATTAAATAATGTTTGCCAAAATCCTGCTCCTACGTACGTATTATTAGAAGAAAAATTATATGCAACATAAACTCCACTTGTGGGAAAAACTAAGATTCGTGGATTCTTATATGGACCATCATTTATGATGTTTGAGACTTCCCATAAGTAATTGGGCGGATCCCATGCATAACTTGTATGGGTGGCGGAATTTGTTAACACTTGACCATTATAATAAGGATAAGTTTGTGCAAAAAGAATTAGCAATAATAAAACTACTGATATTATTCTGAGTAGCTTGTTTTTGATAGAGATTAGTCCGTTTCCCAATGCTATAGATAGAGAAACAAATATCAAATATGTAAAGGAAAGCCACGGAATATCTAAACTCCATAAATAGGGTATACTCGAATATAATTTAATATAAGATGGGAAGAGATAAGGGGCAGCTAACCAAGCTGACAGTAAAAGAAAAGTCATTAAACTAATATAATAGATCTTAGGTATATTTCTATCTTGACTGATAGCTGGTAATACTAGTAACGTTACAAATAAACCACTAATGAAAATATAGTAATAGGGAATTAGGGAAATAGTATTAGAAGGTAAATATGTTAAAGTTAGTACATTAAAAATTGAGCCATTAAATGACTGCATGTAGAATTTTAATGCGTTCACATAGTATGCTTCTCCTACGTGGGAAGAAAAATAACTCACTGCACCGTAATAAGAAGGAAGTAATGATATGATATTCAGTGAAACTAGAATTATCACACTAACTACTAAAAGAATCAGCTTTCTCTTTACCCTGAGATTTGATGAGAATAATAACCCTATAAAAAATATCCCAATAATCACATAAGTTGTAACTACTAAAGTTAATACAGATCCTATAAAAATTATAAGTAGTAATGAGGCTGCAAGTATTTCCAGAAATTTTACTATTAGGTTGTCATTATCCATTATTATTGAATCTATAAAATAAATTATCCATGGGAATATTGCATGAATGGGTATAAATGTACTAGGTAGTAGGAGAAGTTCATAATAGAGATTCAGTCCAGAATTTAGAAATATCTCCGCTCCTATTGTCGCAATAAATGAAAATATGCTAATATTAATATTATATCTTTGAATATTTTTATATATCAATAGAGATAGCGCAGAGTTACCTATGAATGTGGTTACTAAAAAACTTACCATTTCTCCATATTTATTAAAAAAAGGAAAATAAAAGAAACCATATATTATTAATATAATATTATTTCCAATCGATCCGCCATTAACATTAGTAAAGAAGGGCTGATAATTGTAAAAAAAGGACATGCTAAGCGGAAATGCGTTATCTCCTACACTGTAAAACACATATTTATGGAATAAAATAAGTTCAGTTATTAATGCGGAAAATGTACTTGACAGAAGAACGAAATAATACTTATTGTGAATCAGCCTATACATACTGTTGATGTTCATTTTTCTACCCTTAACTTTTTAAGTAGTTCTAATAAGTTTTGTTGTTAGATACGTTGTCTATCTCTGTATGCATAGTTACATATAATCCTGATACTGAAATAGTATTCAAGATTATTCATATCCTAAAAAACGCTCGTCTCCCCATAATTCTAATTGATAATAACTCCTCTGATAAAAACTTTTTAAGCTTATTACAAAGCGTGAACACTATAATACCTTTAGAAAACAATGTTGGTTTAGGTAAAGCATATAATATCTGCTGTAAAGTTTCTAAAGAATTAGGGGCAGAATGGGTATTGTTTCTTGATCAAGATTCATTACCCTTAGAACCTTTTAGTGTTAATGAGGTTATAGAAAAGTTAAAAAATGATGCTCAACTTTATTATAATACAGCAATAGTTTCAATTAATAGCGATACTGCGACTAAAACCATTAGTATCAATGAGGATTTCTATTTAGCTAAGTATATAGTAGGAAGTGGTATGATTGTTAAAAATAGTGTTTGTGAGAAATATAAGTTTCTTGAAAATTTATTTCTATATAGTATAGACATAGAATATGCCACTAGATTACGACGAGCTGGATATTACATACTTGCCTACAAAAAACAAATGCTTAAGTACAGGATTGGAGAGACCTATAAAAAATATAGGAGAAGAATTCCTAGATATCTTAGTTATTTGTTGTCTAAGCTAACTGGAAAAGACTTGATAAATTATCCCTTTTATTCTAATCCAATGAGATATTATATAATTCTGAGGAATAATATATATCTACTAACTCGCCGCAAGGTCGAGATAACTTATTCCAAGTACTTACCCTTCTTTGTATTATATTTGTACGAGAGTTTAGGGTTAAAAGAGACGTTAAAATATGTTTTAAGAGCAATAAAGTATGGAATTTTTGGCGACTTAGATAACGACAACAAAAGAATATTTAATTTGAAGTAGAGGTAATTGGCATGGCAGTAGAGGTAGTATTCTTTAATATTCCTCATTTAAGTGTGGGAAGAGGAGGAGAGGTATGGGAATCTCAAGTTATTGAATACTTAAATAGAAGTAGTGAATTTAAGGCAAAACTTATAACCACAAATTGTTGTCACATAAAAGACGTAGTAACAAGTTTCGAATATAAAGTTA
The DNA here is from genome assembly GCF_003201835.2 of Acidianus brierleyi. Lineage (NCBI taxonomy): Archaea > Thermoproteati > Thermoproteota > Thermoprotei > Sulfolobales > Sulfolobaceae > Acidianus > Acidianus brierleyi. The sequence continues at coordinate 953,432 of NZ_CP029289.2, forward strand.
TACCCTTAAAAAAATATTTTGGTTTACATTTATTTAACTATATCGATATAAAAAATGATCTTGAAGAAGCTGAGATAGTTTACTATTTTAATTCATTTATTGGTAGTCAATTGCCTATTCTTAAGAATATCAAGAATATTAACAAAATCATATTTGGTTATCATGCGAAAAACGATTGGAACTATATTCAACGCGTTTATTATAGACTTCTAAGCTATAAAATAAGAAATATTGGTTATCACCACGTACTTACAAGATTTTATTACGAAATACTCATAAAGAGAGGATTCAATAACGTGTTCATAATACCTAATTTCGTAGATTTAAGTGAGTTCAAAAGAGTTGAAAAAGACAAAAATTTAATTGTAGCGCTTGGTGCAGTAACCAGGGAAAAAGGTATAAACACATTATTAAATATTGCCAAAGTAAAAAAGGATTTAACGATATATATTACTGGAAATAAACCATCTATGAAGTTACCTAAAAATTTGAAATATCTAGGCAAGTTAAATAGAGAAGAATATACTAAACTCTTGGCAAAATCTTCAATTTGCATCTTACCTACGTACGGGGAAACGTTTTCGATAACATTTCTGGAATGTCTTGCGTCAGGTAATTTGGTACTAGCAAGAGATTTACCAGTTCTAAGAGAGATTTCTGGAGGTATAGAAAGCGTTGATTTTGCCTCTAGTGATAATGAATTTATTATAAAACTTGAGAATCTTATGAACATATTAGATAATATGTATAAGTTCGACATTCTTTCAAATAAATCTATAGAGAGAGCTAAATTATTTGATAAAAATATAATTTTAGAAAAGTTTAAAAATAAATTGCTCGAAATCGCTAAGGAATAACATAATGTCGTCACTGGACTAGAAATTATGTTACTAAAGTTAATTCGAATAAAAACTGTAAACTAACTAACATTTTTAGTATAATTAATCGCTTATAGCTTAATGTTGATACTGTGAAGAATAATAACTATAGAGCAGATTTTGTAATCGCTTTAAAAATAGGCTAAAGTGTGTAATTTTTATCGAATTCATAAGCAGTCTAACTCAGTCTGCTTGCAGAGAATCTTATCAACTCAACTAGGTATTAACGCAATAGTTAATATGGAAGAGAATATAAAGTTTAAAGTACTCTAGCTAGTAGTTAAAATGGATGTTAATAAAATTTCCGTAATAATTACAGCACATAATAGGAAAAAATATATTCTAGAAGCTTTAAGCTCAGTTATAAATAATAATTTATCGAAAGATAAATTAGAAATAATAATAGTAAAAAATTATAAAGATAGCGTTATAGATTCTGAAATTGAGAGGCTTTCTAAACAATACAATATAATTTCAATAATAGAGAATGATTTTAGATTAGGGGCGAAAATATCTAAAGGAGTTAAAAGCAGTTCGGGTGACGTTATAACTTTTCTTGAGGATGACGACATATATTTGCCCGCTAGGCTTTCTAATATTTTTCAGATATTTGAAAAAGATAGCAATATAATTTTTTATCATAATATGTTTGAAATTGTTGGTGATAAAAAAATAAATGAGATTGTTTCTGACTATAGGCATAATATAATATTAGCTTGTAATGATAAGCGAAAGATATGGAAGCAAATAGCTAAGACAGAAGCTAAGTTTAATCTTTCATCAATGGCGATAAGAGCTAGTGTATTAAGATCATGGATGGATTTAATTTCTAGAATTAATCTTGCAGTAGATAATACGTTATTTTACATTTCATTAACCGAAAAGGGATACCTAGTGATAGATCCTAGAATATTTACTAAGTTTAGAGTATCTGACAAAAAAGATTGTACTAAAAACGAGAAAGAGCTCTATCCTTTTGTGCAATCTATGACCAAGAAATTCTACTAAGACTTCATTTTATTACATTCTGTATTCAGAGATAGCTATTTCGATTACAGCCTAAGAGAAGGTTTATTATTTTGGTATTTAAAACATAGAATTCTCTGTGAAAAGAATAGTACAAACTATGATATACATATTACAAAATTTTTAGATTTAATCCTTAGAAATAGGTTGCTTATAATATTATATTTTGTATCTTAATTACCTTATAGTATAAGAAAATATTTTATAAATAGATATTTTATTCGATGATATATACATTTAATTATTTGATAAGCACTTAAAGTTGAAATTTAAACATTATCAACTAACATTATTATTTATATATTAGCTTCAAATAAACCTTTGAAGGTAGAAAGTAATGTCGAGAGAATTATTTTATAAATTGTCTTATTTTTTTCTTATTTTGAGCAATAAATATGGATTTACAAATAATTTACATTTCTTGATTAAGAAGGGTAAGATAAGGTTTCCAAGCGGTCATAGTATTAGAGTAGATAGAGAGAACTTTAGGGATATACTATCTCTTTATCTTTTCTCAATTAAATACGGTGTGGATATAGGAAATGACTGGAAAATAGATGAAAATAATTATACACTAACTACACCAGATGGAATAAAATTTTCGCTTAAGGGATTTGATAATATAATATTTGCGGAAACATTTCTGTAGGATATCCATTTTATATGATACTCATTTTATAGATTATAATTTAGAAGGTAAAAACGTAATACATGCTGGAGCATATGTGGGCGAGACTGCATTATATTATGCTAAAAAAGGTGCTTACGTATACGCTTTTGAACCTCAGCTAGACTGTTATAATATGGCTATGCAAAATCTTAGATTAAACCATGAATTATCTAGTCGAATAGTATTAAAAAATTGGGCTATAGGAGAAGATGGTGAAATAGAATTTCCACAAACAAAATGTAATGGAGGTATATCTGCTTATGATAATTACAAGGAGAAGGTAAAGGTAAGAAGTGTAAGCATTTCTACGATTTTAGATGAGTTTAACATTGCCAATCCAGATATATTAGATTTAGATATAAAAGGGGCAGAATTCCAAGTTATTAACGATAAAGCTATACAAAAATTTCAGACTGTTAGAATAGAATATCTTACAGTAATCAACGGTAAGAGGATTGGGGATTTAAATTATTTGATTGAGAAACTTGAGGCTTATGGATTTACCAAAATTAGAATTTATAAGCATAATGAGTTGCCGTTAAATATTTCAGTTAATGGTACAATTCTTGCATCAAAATAAAATTAATTATTGTTTATATTTATTGAGAAAACCCTAAATCACTAAATTTCGTATATTAGAATTATATTTAATAATATAAAGTAAATTCTATTATTCTATTAATTGAAAGTCGATAATCTAAAAGATATATTGTCTACATACTTATCTCCAATGAATACCTAAAATTCTAAGATATCAGGTAGATTAAGGAGTTATTATAAAAACATAATTTAACAGGAATGATAAACAGAAATGCTTTTAGATTATTTTTTTTAATGATAAGTAATGGACGAATCATTTAGGGATTTTTACTCAAGGGAGCGTAGAGTTTATGAGGGTACATTAGAAGAAGAACTAGGAATACGTAAATTCGAAATAGAAAATAAGAGGATGCTATATTATATAATGAGAGAATTAAAATTGTTGTTTCCAAGCGGTATTAATAATGTCCTAGACGTAGGAGGGGGAATTGGAGCGACCTTGTATTCTATAAGCCAATATGTGAAGATAAGTAACGCTTATAGTGTGGATTTATATATACCCCCTGAGTATATACAAAAAGTTTTACATAATATAAAATTTGTAAATGCTACTGTATATGATTTAAGCAAAATATTCAATGAGAATTTTTTTGATGTTGTATTACTAATAGACGTAATAGAACATTTATTTGATACGGATAAAGCAATAGCCGAAATAAGGAAGGTTTTAAGGAAGGATGGCTTCTTAGTAATATCTACTCCTAATCTTTCCTCGTTAGCAAATAGACTATTATTACTTTTTGGGTATCAACCTCTTGGTACAGAAGTATCTACCAATAAACACTATGGGAGACCAAAGAAATACAATTTAAGAGAAGGTGTTGCTGGTCATATAAGGGTGTTTAGTTATAAAGCGTTACTTGAGTTCTTGAAAGATAATGGATTTGAAGTCATAAAAGCATATACTGTAATAAATAATTGGCCTAAAGAGTATAGCCTTTTAAACCACATAGAAAAATTCCTTATAACCATTGATAAATCATTAGGATCAAGAATATTGGTTATAGGAAAGAAAGTATAAACAAGTTTGAAAATCAGTAACATGTTTGGCAGTAAGTAATAATTTAAGGAAAATTGACGGACCGAAATAAGCCTTATATTATTAGAAGCTAAAATAGGCTTAGATATACCTATTTTTCTCGACGTTAAAGAGCCCATCAACCATACCCTGCACTACTGCCTTAACTCCTCTTATTCCTCTTCCTGCTTTGTTTGCGACGTATATCCAATACGTTAAATAGATTGGAAGAGACATGAAGAAAGTCGCCTTTTTGGGTAAAGGATCAAGATCTCTGTGAAAAACTATTTTTGATTTAATTGCATAATACAATCTCATCTCATTATACCTTCTAACCCCCTCCTTTATATCCACGTCATGATAAACCCTTGCAGATCCTAAAGTCGCGTTCTTGTATCCTAGTTTCTTTATCTTATATTGTAAATACCCATCCTCCCCATTCCAAGGTATTCTCCTCCACGGAATTAAACCGGCTTTCTTTATTGCTTCCTTTCTAAACATGTAACTGTTAGCAAATATATCTACTTCTATCACTTTCCCCTCTAAGCTCTTGCAAGGGAAGCCAGAATATAAGGAAATTGTCCTTCTCATAAACTTAGAGAAGACTGCGCCAGCATACATAACCTTATCTGGAGACGAGTAATAGCAAGTGACTGGGGCTATCGTTCCAACTTCCTCATGCTTTTCAATATAATTTAAAAACTTTTCAATTGTATCTCTTTCTACTACATTATCATCGTCTATAAAGAATATGTAATCCCCTTCAGAAGCTTCTATAGCGTCATTTCTGGACTTAGCTACTAACGTAGGTTTCTCATGTCTAATGTATTTTACGTAATGGAATTCATTTTTTATCATTTCCTCAGTACCGTCAGTAGAAGCGTCGTCCACAACTATAACTTCAAAATCCTTAAAGGTAGATTCTTTAAGTGAGTTTAATAGCCTTCTGAGTTTTTCCTTCCTATTGTACGTAGGAATTGCAACACTTACTTTTACCATCAACTTTACATGGAATTCTAGTTTAATATAGTTTATCACGTATGTTAAAGATATTATTTTATCACATATATAAATCCTAAGTTCTTTAACGTATGTTCAACCTTAACTTTATACCATTTCTGTGTAAGTTATTAACCAAATCTGTATATTCTTTATCCCATTCTATAAATGCCTCTGGAATTTCCTTTTATTATAAGGAGCTATAACTCTTTCATGGCCGTCACAATTAATTTTTGCCGTATCAAAGGAACCGTAAGTTTTAGTTAAACTTTCCCAACTAATTGTATTTTCGTCATCCTTTGCTCCAACACCTTTATCTACAATAATTACATTATTAACGCCGTTTATCTTTAAATCCTCGCATAATTTCAACTTTCCTTTTATTTATTTCTACTGCTACAATTTCTTTAGCTCCTGCCAGTGAGAAGTAAATTAGGGAATCACCAATACCAGCTCTTATATCTAACACTTTTTTCTTAACATTTATCCTCCAATAATCTGGGAAAGAATCTCCTGGGTAACTTAATTTCTAACCCCTCAAATAAATTTCCCTTCCTTTAAATTGAAATTTCACACTATCTTCATTGAGCTCAGTGATCCTTAGTCCGGCTAACAAAACTACTTCATTAGGTTTTAAATATAAGACTTGTCCATTTCTTAATTTACATTTTATTTTCTCTCTATGAAAATAAATGTCGAGCATTACTGAATATCAGTTTGCGAAAGTTATACTATACTGTCTTATTAATTCAAGTAGTCGTTTAGGCGGGATATACTCCATATTCTCTAATATAAGTTTTTAATTATTAAACTTCTGGTAAAAGACACAATATAGGAGTTTTACGAGTAGCATTTTAGGGAAAATTCTAGAGTTAAATAATTTTCAAAATTATGTGGAGATAAATTTTGAAGTTCCATTATATACATATTAGATTTTTATGGTATATCATAAAATTAAATATAAATATTAATGGAGCCCTTTATAAGAATATTATAATAAGGATTTTCCAATAAATGCTATACGAGTAGCATTATATTAGGTTAAAGTAGCTTAACATATACTAAAAAGTTTTAAGACTAAAACAGCGGTTATTAGATTTTGCCTTGACTTCAAGGCTACACTTAACGAGAAATCTCATAACTGCTGACTAAAAGAAGAAGTTTAGGATCGTAAAACAAGGAGACAATCTTAGATATACGTTGCAGTGATTATCCAATTACATTAGCAAGCCCTACATAGCTAACAAAAATGGATATGTCTTTTCTAGACGGGAATTGAAAAAGAGTTTAAAGTTTAGTTTGTCGTCTGATTTTATTTTTATCTTATAGCTTTAAATCTCACTTTTCCTATTTCATACTGTGAGTTTATTCCGTTACGGAGGTTTAAGGATAGAGATACCTATAGGATACGAGTACGTTTATTACTCAACGTTCATAGTAGGTGAGTACGATTTCTTAAGGTTCAAGAAAGAAGACACTGTACTAGATGCCGGAGCTTTTATAGGCGATTTTACAGTGAAAATTGCTAGGAAAGTTAAGGAAGTAGTAGCTGTAGAGCCGTTACCTTGAGCTTTCGAAATTCTGAAGAGGAACGTTGAGGTTAACGAGTTAAAAAACGTTATCCTGGTCAATAAGGCACTTTACGATGAAGATGGGATAAAAATTAGGATATCCGATGAGAGGGTAGGGAGTAAGGTATCAAATGAGGGGGTAGAGGTTATTACGACTACCATAGAGTCACTAGGTAAGTTTTCTGTGGTTAAGATGGATATTGAAGGTACAGAAGGTAGGTTAATTAAAGGTAATTGGTTGAATTCTGTTAGGGAAACTGCCATGGAATTACACGGTAATGAAAACGTTATTAGTATACCGGCAACGTTAAGGGATAAAGGGTTTAATGTAAGGTTTATGAAATGGAGTGATGTAGTAAAAAATTCGGTAAAGAAATCTCTTTACACTTTCTGGACTTTCTTAAAGCAGAAATGAAAACATAGATTATGAGCAACGCAATTAAGGAGTTCTAATAATATTTTCAATATAACATTAAAAAGGCAAATTCTTATAGCCACAGCTTTATATAACCCATGAGAGGTAGTGAAGGACAATAATTTCAGATAAGTTCTTTAAAGAAGATTATCCGGAAGTAGTATTTATATTTTTAATATGTCAGTAAATTAATAAGCTTTAGAAAAGATATAAAGTTATAAGAGTTTTACAATAGATTGAACTGTAAAGTAAATTTAAAGATTATTTGTAAAGTGTCAGGACGTTAACTTAACAAAAATTATGTACTGTTAAATTCAGTTTTTAAGTAGGTTTTTCTATACTCATCTATCTTTCAAAATTTTGAAATTTATTATATAGTAAGGTTTAATTATTAAGGAAGTTATGCATATTGTTGAGAGTCTAGTTTATAGTAATACTATTTTTTAAGTCTCTCTACAGTAATACCTTATTATTAAGAAGAGAAGTCATATATATTATACAAACAAAGGATAACGTATGTCAGTAATAAATAATCTTTTGAATTACTTCGAAAAACATCGGGAAATAATACAAAAAATAAAAGTGGAAGAAATAACAGAAAATTTTCGGTATACTGACAATCAATCAAATAACTCAAAATTTTCCTTGGAAGGGCCTAGTTTAGTATTTGTCGGAAATCAAGCACCTGGGGAACCTAATGATCTTAGACAAGCGTTAATGACTTCATGGGCTTTCATGGAAACTTATAATCAAGATTTCAATATAGAAATCTTAATTACAATATGGGGACCTATGTGGAATGTAGGAAAAGATGCTGAAGAAACTTATAATTTTGAATTTAGTGTAGTTGGAGATAACCCTATGAAGATAATATATGATAACCAAGAATTAGGAGTCATTTCAAAGAAGTATTGTGGTTTTAAAGCTAAAATAACCGATATAAATGATATCAAGAGTCATTTTAAAGAAGTTTGTGAAAAGAAGGCTACATAAGTATTTTCAAATAATTTCTAAGATCTAAAATTCATGGGATAAAAATGACCAACGCTTACGTTTCTTGTGCTGACTTGCTTTTAGAGGAGGCTAAAAGAGATCTGGAAGCTTCAAGATTACTTTATGCTGGGAAATATATAGAACAATCCTTATTTTACTTACAGCAAGCTACTGAGAAAGCTCATAAAACTTTCAGATGTGCTATGCAATATTTATTTCAAAGCGTTCCTGAAAAGATAGGAGAGTGCATGGAAAGTAAGCTAACTCAATCATCTCCCTACTATCCCTTAGTATATACCGTAACTTATTACATTAAGCAGCTGAAGATTGACGATATTGAAAAGTTTTTAAAAGAAAAATATTCTCATGACACAATAAGTGGATTTTTTGAAGAATTTGAAGAGTTTGATAAGGAGTTTAAGTTTTTAAAAAAATATTAATATATACATTAAATACTATATCACAGAATTTAGGTACTTTAATAGACGATATGACCAATATTGTCATAAAAAATATAATATATGTTAAAATGAAAGAATTAAAAAATTACTTGGGTCAAAAACATGCTGAAGAAGAACATATAAAACGGATCATTGAGTATTATAATCTTAAAAATCCTATCGTATCTAATATATTATCTATATATTTATATGATTCTCTTAAGAATATTTTGCAAAACTCTTTAAATAATATAATGACAATTTTTGATGAGAAAACTAAAGAAGAATACGATAAATATTTACGTAGTATGGTTAATAGTGTTTCCTCTGCGATTATTTCTTATGAAATATTAGTATTATTAAATTTGGTGCTAAGTAATTATGCAGAAGCTTCAAGATACCCCGATCTTAAGAATTTTAAACCTATAAAAGATAGGATACCACAGTATATATTACAGAATTTAGAACAACTCATGAATTCTGCTATGCTTTCATTAGACTTTATAGAAAAATTAGTGGTATTTATAAAAAATATAGATAATAATTTTAGTTATATATGTGATAAAATTGAGAAAAATAGCATCGTTGAAGTAATAAACATAATAGATAAAACATTATCTATTTATGGAAAAGATCTTTCATCAATGTTAAAGGATATTAATAAATTAATTCATGAAAAGAAGAACAATAAATAATTAACATTAAATATATGTTATAATGTCTAGAGAGTCTTACAGAAGTACTAACTTTGAATAACGAGTCGAGCGTAAGTTTAGTTTATATTATATTTCTAGTTTGAGCTATTTAAATCTCAGATGTTCTTATGAGAATTTTAGGGCATATTAGCTAAGATTAGGCTTTTATTTTTTAATTACCGTTTTAATTTACATGGAGTCAATATTTTCCAATTTGAATATTTTAAATTTTCTAGAAGGTCTTTTTAACAAATTATAGCTGGAATTATACTTGGTGTTATATCGGGAATCATAGCCTCATTACTTTTCACTAAATTAACCAAGCCTAATTTGAAAATTGACATAGATGAGACTGAATTAGATATAAAGGATGGTCAAACTCTACACGTAAGGGTAAGAAATGATAAAAGGTGCCATATAATTGATACTAATACTGCTTACGAATGTTATGGGCGCATGTGGATATTTTGGAGAGATTCAAATAAAAACGAAATAAATTATTATTGCCGTGAAAAGGACAGAGTAGATGTATGTAAGCTAGAAGAAAAGAAATCCCCTTTAGGTCCTTATACCCTTAAATGGTCCAATCTACCTTCATCTAAATATAAGAGATTTGAGACTATTATAAACATTCCATGCGGTGTTAAGGAAAATTGCAAGCTTGGTAGACAGTTAGATTTATTTGGAGTAAAAGTAATAAATAATGAGCCTTATATTATAATTCAAGATACTCAACAGCAAGCTAGTAGGGATGATATTTGGAAAGATATTTCTAGTAAATATAAGCAGCAACTTCCACCTAATATATCTAATCTACCTCCTTACGAGGCAGTAGATATATGTCTCTTTAAGGTTAATGAATGTCAAGAAGATATTAAGAAAGAAATTCTCCAAGGAGGGAATATTTTAAGAATACTTTTCAATTTTCCTTCTCAAAGGATTTACTACATGGCAGTTAAAGTAATATGTGCAAACGCGAAATCAAAGATTGAAGTGTTTAAAATTGCTATAAATAATAATAAAATAAGAATTGAAAAATGCAATGATAGAAATATTTTAAAAAAGATCAAAATTGTTGTGAAGAGACACAATGAACCTCGTAATCCTTGCACAATCACTTCTAACTCTAAGAATAAATCTTAAGCCTAGAAAGTACAAGTTAGAAGACCTTACACTCGCAGTATATCTTCCAGGAGTGCAAATAACGAAATAGGAATGCCACAATCAACACTATACTACAAAAAACTGGGAAATTGTAAAAATCTATTTATCTCTGATTCCTTATTCTTCTCATGTGTTCTCAATTCAGATTCCTTCACTTCACGGTAAGTACTTAAGGGAAGTCTTTGAGTCTATTAGGCTCCAAACCTTTCAAGATTATGAAGTAGTTGTAGTTAACTCTGGAGGGGATGAGATAAGTGATTTGATTAGAGAATACGGTTTCAAAGAAGTGAGGAAAGATGTTAAACTTTTGGAAGCCCGTTATTTAGCAAATAAGGAAAGTAAAGGAGATTATGCCCTTTTACTTGATGAGACAAGGCCTTTGAGGAAGGATGCACTAGAACTACTCTCTAAAAACCTCCACGACATGGTTATAATTGGTGAGAGGGAGTTAGGGGAGTCGGTATGGGTTAGGGCAGCTCAGCTCGATAAGGATAACATAATGTACTGTAACTCACCGGAGGCAATTAAGGGATTTGCTTTACCCAGGGTCTTTAAAAGGGAGCTATTAACGCTAGCGTTGGAAACATTGAGGGTAAACTTGGGTGATGTATTTAGTCAAGTAGTGTTCCCAGACCATGAATTGATTTACTATGAGGCTTCGAAGCTTTCTAACGACGTAACGATTGTTAGGGACGAGTTAATTTACCATTACGGTGACGTTAAGCTGAGTGATATTATGAGGAAGTATTATCGTTATGGTAAGAGTTTAAAAGTGCTGAAGGGCACTCCTTATTCTTTCATGACTTCGGTTAGTAGAAAAAGGAGGAACATTTGTAAGGGTGGAATTTACGATAGGATTGTCTTATATACCCTTTACTCTGCGAGAGGGATTCCTTTCTTATTGGGAGAAATTCTATAAACAAAGGGAAGTGAAAAGAGTTAGAGACATCAGTTTAGTACTCTTTATAGTGGCAACAATACCTACATCCCTATTTTTCTGATAAAATTAAATAAAAATTCAGAGGATATTGCGGGTATTTATGTAAAGTTTGGAAGCCCGGTAAGTTTCTGTTAGCGTACTAAACATTTAAAAGTCTTATGAATGTAGATTTATAAACTCGCAAGGAACGGAAACGCTCATAAACTCAAGGCTTAATGGAATGACGACTTCAGAATCGAGGAGGGTGTAATTCATTATGATGGTGAAGTTGTATAAGAAGCGTGAAAGCTAGTGTTTACCCGCGGTTTAATTAAAAGTGATTAGTTACGCCACTGGTAAACACATACTACAAGAAGATAATATGCTTTTTATTAATTAATGTTTTTCTATATGATAGAATATAAAAATAACTTCTTCTTTAGTTTTACTAAAATCTTTTACTCTTTTCCTGCTCACTCAAAGCTACGATAAGGTGTATTGTACTAATTGTGATATGAAGAATTGCCAATATTACTAAAATATCTTTTTTTGTCATAAATAAAAAATCTGTTTTTTGATTTATAAATTTTTCTCAACAAAATTTTATATTATCTAGGCTGAGAATACTACATGGAGGCCAAGGTACTAGGTTAAGCCTAACTCATTTTTGACCTAAACAATTAACCTGGAACTAACCTTCTCTTCCAAAAGACTAAGGCTATCGAATACTTAATCATCTCTAAACTCCTGTTGACAGCCTTAGTAGCCCTCTTAACGAGCCTACAATGAGGAGTGTAGAGACTGTAACGCTTCTACGTAACTACTCGTTATTTTTAATCACTTCTAAATATCGTTTTGACAAGTTGTGTTTATATAGTATTACAAATGGTTTTTATTGATGATCTCCCTAACTGATGACGGGCACTGCTCACGAGGGTGGGAGTGATAAAAGTGTGGATGGGAGGGTATTGGCGTTTCCCTCGACCAGCCCCAAGGACTTAAGGGTGAATGCGTATGATCCCTTGAGAGGGGTGCCCGTGGTGGAATTAGAGGATAAGTTACGCCACGGGTAAACACAGTTTTTGCATAGTATCTAATAAATGACGAAATAAGAAATTGTGCTGAGAACAACGATAAATTATTTCCTAGTCATCGAAAATATTATAGCTCATGTCACACTCGATTTGCTCACATAGATCTTTCATGTCTTTATCAAGAATATAACAAATATCTGAACTAGAATTTTTATTTTGTAACCTCTCTAAGACTCTATTTAACATCTCGTCGTTCGAGTTAAACTCTGTTAAGAGTTGTAAAAAATTGTTAAGCAACCGCGTAGTGCATTCGTTTTTGCAGTTGCCTAAAAGCTTTAGATATATTGAAGCCCAAAACGCATACCCCTTAGAATATCCTAATCGCTGTTTGATGCTGCATGGAGTATTACTTTTACGTAACATACATGTAAATGCTTTATTGGCATATTCGTTTTCACTCTTCTTAGTATACAATATTAATGCGGAAATAAACTCAATGAGCCCTTCCTTTATCACTAAATTCACATGATCCCATTTCTCATTTTGTATGGAGTGAAGAAACTCGTGAAGAGCAATTTGTATACAAACATCGTCTGAAAAATATATAGTACCTCCAATATAACAAGCCTTTACGTTTTCAAGCTCTTCCTTAGCTATTTTGTAATTACTTATAAGATAAGCAGCCACACGTTCACGCTTACTTATTTCAAATTTAAGGTTTGATAACCTATTCAATAGGTTTTTATCACTGGTAACGTTTCTGAGAATAGCTTCTATTATTTTTCTAACTTCATTTATGCGTTGCCTATTAGATTTAGAGTTGAGATCAGCATGAAAATCACATTCCTTCAAAAAATTTCACCAAAGTACTAATCCTCTTTCTTGTATTCTCGATGCAGATGTTATGGTCTTTACAATTCGCAATATAATTGACATAAACCGCGTTTCTTAAACTCGCATAAGGTTCCACTACTAAATTCTCATTTAAATAACTGTCGCTTTTATATAACCTAATGGAAAAAGGTGACATATCGTCAAATAATTGCTTTATATCTACGTGCTTCTTAATAATTTCATAAATATTCCCGTCTATACTATAAACGCCCACATATGACGTCTCCGTGACCTCGTTACGCTTTTCAAATTTTTCAGATATGATATTCTCCACAATATCTACTACCTTATATACATCGTCATCATACTGGTTGAAATTCAAAATCACGGCCGGGTAAGAAGTTATTGTTATGTTAACATTTATATTATTATTAATTGCATTAATCTGCACTTCGTTATCCTCACTTATATCCTTTATAACTATTTCTTTATCTGAAGAATCTTTAATGATGAGCGATAAATAGTCGCGTAAAGCTGAAGAAAATACGCTTAACCCTTTTTGCCATGCTAATACAACGGCGAAACTTTGACTTAATATCTTCAACCCGGTTACCTCATCTATAAGCTGTTATTAATTCGGGCTTAAGAGTCTGTACTTCAGTACTTAACAGATAGCTTAATTTATTGGACGGAATTGTATAGAAGAATAGTTTTATATCGGAGGCATACTTGTGCTCCTCTATACTCCGATATTGTTCAATATTAGGTATTTTCTCTATGCCTATATCGTTGTAATTTTTCAAAATCTCTTCTTTAGTCTCATCTTTTGCAACCTCAAGTATATCCCTAATAACCCTACCATAAATTGCTCTAATATCGTAAAATATTTCGAGTAGGACTTCCTCAGGGTCTAGCACCTCAAACGCCTTTTCCAATATTTTCCTCTTAGCATCTTCACCTAGTGGTTTGTAAATAGTCCCAGTACTCATACCCATTTCCTTCATTACTTCCCTTAAGCTCTTACCCTCTTTTTCAGCAATACGGTGAACTAATTCCTTCATAAGCCCTCCGGAAAAGTATTGTGCATATACTAAGACGTATTCGTAAATACGTGCGTTATTTAACATATTGCGCCACTACTATATCTTCTTTTATGGAAGACATATATAAGCTTTGCTATCATCGGTGCTGAATTAGTTGAATTTTCTTAGATCTTAAGTTAGAGAGATAAAAATAAAATCTAAATCTTATGTTGGGTTAAAAGTTAGTTATACGTTCCTTTTAAGAAAAACTCAAGAACTCCACAAAGCACCTCCCACCATAACCCTTATAATCATCCACAACCAGTAACTTTATGGAAATACCTAGAAAATATCGTGTGAATAAAAATCTCAGCAACGACGCGTATTACCAAGCTTCAAATGATGCTGCACTTGCCCCACTAGAGGACATAAGAAAAGACAGTGCAATAAGACTACTACTAGGAGGAATAATAGGCAAGGGAACATACGAAATATCACAAGAGATAAACATGGACTACATGACACTACTCAAAAACTTAGACAAGATAGCAAACCTAATGAAAGCAGTAAAAAACATAGTAAAAGACCACCCAATCATACTCATAATAGACGACACACACGATCACAAACAATACGCAATACCAGTATCAAGAAACGCAACACAAGTATACTACCGCAAAGTACACAACGAGCCAGCAGATACTAATAATTGCAGTAAAGGACTTGAAAACAAACGAAACATACATACTCTCAATAATACCATACATACCACAAAAGGTAGTAGAAATATTAAAGGAAAGGGGAGAAAAAGTAGAATTCAAGACAAAAATACAAGCATACTTGAAAATACTACCAAAACTTGAGGAAGAGTTCAATGTCGTGGGCAAGGTCTTTAACTCCTGGTATGTTAACTCTAAAACGCTGTTAGAGGATACTGTGGGGGAACTCAAGGCCAACGCGCGTGTTGTCGAGGGTGGCAGACACGTGCCTGTTGGCGAGTTCCCCCAAGGGGAATACCTAGTGGAATATCTAGGGATGTTTTTAAAAAGTTTTCAAGCTTCCCTCAGACTACAAGGCCCTAGACCCCAAATTCATCACCACGAAAATAATTCAAGGGAGTTAAAAAGTGGATAAAATAATTTAACTAAATATTCTTGCAAAATAGTAATATTATCTTGCAAGAGCAAGATAGTTAGGAGTAAGCGGAAGTCTTCCTTGCTCGTTGTCCCCTTGAGGAGCAAGTATAGTGTATAGATTAACATTGCTAGTACGAAGATGAACAAGCGGAATAGCCAACTCCTTGATGAGGTAAAGATTAAGAAAGACTTAATCAACTTGTACGATGTTTCTATTGGCGTCCTAACCTTGTCATACCATTTCACAACAATACTCCTATTTACATCTAGATTTGTCCCCTTTGCCAAGTACTCCTTTTCCCTACCTTGATGCACTATTAGCCTAAATGTCGCTTTCTTACCATTTAACTTTACAGTATAATCTCCATCAAAATTCCTATGTATCCCTACCCACGGGTACTCCAATGATGAAGTTGACAAGTAGTTGATCACATCTACCGAATAGAAACCGGCATCTAGTGTTACTAATTCTATTTCTAGGCCCAATGCTAGTATTTGTTGTATTAGGCTTTCAACTATCTTTAGTCTAGTCATTCCTTTTTCTACGCGTGTGAATGCTAGTATTAGTGTTTTTCCCTTTACTCTTGTGGTTGCTGTTGCGTAATTCCACGCGTAGCCTTTTTCTGACCCTCCTAGTCCTTCTACGGGTTTTCCCTTGTATTCTATTGATGTCCAGTCTATTGATATTTTTACACGTTTTCTTCCACCTAGTTCCTTAACGGAAATTGTTTTGATCACGTTTAGCATTTGGTCTATTACTTGTGGTTGTTCTTCCACGTAGTTTCTAACTGTTTTTGGTAATATGCCAAGCTCTTTTGCCTTGTTTTCTACTGAATCTTTTGTTAGTGCTGCTGTTACAAGTGTTTTCTTGACTTCTTCTGCCCCTGCCTACCCAAAGGCCTACCACACTTAACAACATGATGAGAACCACAAGAGGGACAAGAAACGTCTTGCCTAAATACAGGCTTCCTACCCATAAGTAATACTCATAATACAAATATAAATAGCTTAATGCCGACACTATCAGATAATTTTCCAATTTTGCTCATGTTGGATAACGTCATAATCTTTCAAAACATTTTAAAACTCCTAGAAAAGATATAAAGTATGAATATAAGTGAGGTAGTTGTAGAGGGTTTTAGGGGACTTAAAATTGCTACTAGGCTTAAGAGGGTTAATATTGTCGTTGGGGAGAACGGTAGCGGTAAGACTTCTTTTCTTGAATCAATTTTTATGTCAACTCTTTTCCAATCAGATATAAATGATAATGATATACACACTTCTCTCATTTATATGCTAAACAGTAGGGGAGATATTCTTTCAGCATTTTCCACTCTGTCTGACTCTAAAGTTGGACTTGATGATGTAACAACGCAATTTAAGAAGATTGACCCTAACAGTATTGATGTTAAAATAAATAATGAAAAAGTAGCTGAAATTAGAATAAAATCTGGAATCTTAACAACTAAGAATTTATCTGGACCGTTCTTTTTGCCAACTGTAAGGAATATAAAAAGGGTCAATACTAAATATTCTCCTCTTTACATTTCTACATTCTTTGATTCCTCAGGTAATCCGGAAAGAATTTATAGTATTGCGAAAAGAAAAAATAAAAAAATAGAATCCAATTTTGAAATATTACAGGATGAATATGGTCAGTTTAAGCTATATTATGATAGATTACCCGCCTATGTTATGGGCAGAGGGCTCTTAAAGAGGGAATTAATAGAACTAGCCCTAATGTCATCTGACATCCTCTTAATCGATGAAATTGAAAATTCCCTTCATCCCGATCTTGTAATGGAAGTATTGAATGATATAAAGCGGGAAGAGGGAGTTCAAGTAATTTTCACTACTCACGTAAATGAAGTTGTAAAAATGGCGGGAAAAGTACTTAACGATTCTGAGGCTCAAGTAATTTATCTATCAAAAGCAGGTTATAAAACGTACAAGCTTTCAGAAATTTCTGAATTTGAGAAACCCCTTAGTTGGTTAGGATACGTGTGAAACCTATGGCTATAAGTTGTGATAGAATATTTGTAGAAGGTGCTACTGAAAAGATCATTCTTAGTAAGCTAGGTTTTAATGAAGGCAATGTAGAAGTAGTAAAATTTGGAAAGGAAGAGGTGATTAAGGAATTTAAAAAGTACTTGTCTTCCTCTATGTCTATCTTGAAAAAGGGAAATGTATGTTTTGTAATAGATGGAGACGAGGAAGGATATAAAGGTGTTTATGATAGACTCAAGAAGGATATAGAAGTACTAGATTATTCTCCACCGTATATAAAAATGTGTAAGGATAACTTATGTTATGTTTTAGTAGTCATAGGCGATAAAAATAATGATTTTAAAGGTTGTATTGAAACAATATTGTTGGAAAAACTAAGGATAGACGAGAAAATTAATGATGTAATACTCAGAGTATTAGAATATGAACAACAGAAAGTAGGTCATCTTTCAATGTGTGATAGAGGCAAAATACGTTTTTATTTATCGATATTTTTACTTTCTGGAGAACCTACATTGCTTTATCTATCTAAAAGGTTTACAGAAGAATTATTTAGAATAGTTGAAGAGGATGTCATAAGAAATATTATCGCCGATTTCATAGAAATCAAATAGAATTACCAAAAAGCTTTTATCGCTTACGTGAAAAAAGAGAGGTTCACATACCGGGGTTTGGACTTCATTGAATTTTCATGAAATTATATCTAATCCTCAGCCCTTGGGCTTCACCAGAGTCACTTCCGTTACCCCTCCGCCCCTTTAGCGGGATAACCCCAACCCACACCCGTGAATGTGGGGAAACCCGCAAATCTTTTAGCCACACCTTTCGGGAAAACCATGTCTGGTGTGACTTTACTCATATTAACCATTAAAGTAATATAAACTTCACGGTTTATCGAAAACTGTTGACTACGGCGAGGCTTTACACCCCTTAACCCTCAAATTTGTAATATAATTAATACCCAATGATGGAGGAACTTTACCTTGAATTTTTACACTTTGAAATTCACAAAAATTGCGAGAATTAAAAGGTAAGAGTTATTAATATTATATAAACCATACTAGTATAGATAACCTTATTAATTTTTATATAGATTTTTGTGACTAAAGAGATAAAAGAGTTATTATTTTCAAATAAAGTAGTTATTGACAGTTATCTTGCCCTACATATATTATTAAACGTTTACGCGCTTCGCGTAATCCTTTAGCCTATCCCAATCCTTATCGTTAGATAGAACATTAACTCCTTGCCTTTTAGCAATTACAGCAAGGATCGCATCAACTGCATCAACGTCTTTATCTTTCATTACTTCAAATGCCTCAACAAAATCCTTTATGTTCGGATATTCCAATTGAACGTTTTGCTGATATAATATCTTCAAAAATTCTCGACCAAACGCAAAATATTTATTTGCAACTTCCCGTTTATTTTTCTTCAGAAATTCAAGTGCATTTTTCCTTATTACCTCCATAACTTCTGCAAGAACAAGATCCGAATATATTGGATCATAGCTCCCAAGTAAGTTAAATAGCTTATTTCTCTTTTCTATAATTATATTAGTATCAACGAGTACTTTCAATTTCACCACTACTTAGAAAGCCAATACAGTTGTTGTGAGAGGTGCTCCTTGTATTTATCCATTGTGAACTCTCCGCATACTGGAATAATTTCTTCACCTAAGCCGTTAATCAGAGTCAATGAAAGAACAACGTACTCTACTCTCTTTACCAATCTACAGTCGCTTAAATAAAGGATCTTTGTCTCTCGGTCTACAGGAGTCAGGTTATGCTTTATTTCTATTTTATATTCCCAACCAAGGTCTTTCATCACTTCTTCCAGGTCTAATGACTTAATGTCAGGTAAAACTATCTCCTCTAAGTCGGAGTCCCTCACGTATTTCAACCAGTCGTCGAATGTGGTAAAATATATTGGATTCCCTTCATTATCATAATCTATACGCAACACTCTGAAAGGTGGAGCATATACACTACTAATAGGATATGAAGATTGTAAATATGTAGTAGCCGTTAATAATATATTATTTAGTATTTCAGTTGTAGATCTTAAAGACTCTATCTCGCGCAACTTTTCTCTAGTCAAGCTTAAGCTAATTTTTCATCACCTCTTACTATCTTCTCTATCTCATGTATTAGACTTTTAATTACATCTACGCTTACTTGCCTATTCCTATAAATTATTTCGACTAAGGATTTCCTCGAGTCGAGAACATAAGGCAAAACATTTATTGACGATAAGTATTCTGACTCTCTTAAGTCGCCTTCGTTACTATAGTCCAATAACACGTAGCCTGCCTTTTTATATTTAGATAATCCGCGTAATTCTACGTCCAAGACGTAAATTAACATAACCTCAATTAAATAGTCTATATTTAACAATTTTCCTAGCTCAGATAACTTCAAAATAGCGTCCTCAACTTTCTCATCAGTAGTTTTACCTAATGCTGCCTGCAAAATAATTTTCTTCTTTTCTGTAAAGGAAACCTCATATATCAGTAATTGCAAGTCATCATAAGTTATGGTAGTAAGAAGGGAAGAAGGAACAGGGACATTAGGATACAACGACTCACTTACAGAAATTAAAGGCAATTTTAGGTTTACTTTATCATTAGACAGTACCTTCAAAATCGCATCCTTACTAGAATTAGTAATAAGCGAGGCGGAAGCGTAACGAAACTCAGTCATAATTAAAGTTTAGAGTCAATTCTAATAAAGGTTAATTAATAATTAGATCCTAGTGTCGCCATTTTAAATGAATTTGCCTTTACAAAAGATTGAAAGCCTCGAGAATGGGCTGGGATGATGAAAGTTTAAATATCTCTTTATGAAACTTTCTCTTAGTGACGCTAACGACGCTCCTCCCCAGCTAGACTCGGTAGACCCAAAATCACCTCCTTAAAAATAAATCTATAGTGTAAATAAGTGTTTCAATTACATTAAATGTAAAATTCTCTGGATTGAATAAATCAGGAAATAAAAGAATTAATAATAATCTAAACTCCTCTCTCCCCACCTCCCCCTTGAATATGGTATATAAGGAGTAGAGTACAAGGGCCAGCACGAAGATCAACGTGCGGAAAACAAACTTAGTAGAACTAGTAAATGGAAGAAAAGCCTTAATGTTCCTATAAGAGGTCTCTATAGGACCTCTTACCTTATTGTACAAATCCAACACTTCCCTCTTGGGCAGATCTAGATTAGTAGCCCTAGCAAAATAAACAAGACTCTTCTTCTTTCTCCTCACTTTTTCCTTGCCATACACGAGAAGCCTGAACTTGACCTGCTCATCCCTCCTATGCCTCTTACTATTAGTTGTGTAATCCCCGTCAAACTCCTCAAACACCTTCACGTCCCCAGATGGAACAGCAATTATATACTTAAACTGTGAAATGAAATTGAGCACATCAACTGTGTAGAAACCAGCGTCAAGAGTTATCAACCTTATCTTGAATCCCATTGCCATTACTTGCTCCACGAGGATCTTCACTATCTCGTCCTTAGTCATACCGTTCACTTGCGGAATAAAGGCAAGTAAAAGTACTTTCCCCTTATACTTGGTTGTTGCAGTTGCGTAGTTCCACGAGTTTCCTTTTTCAGAGCTCCCGAGCCCTTTCACTGGTTTCCCATACCACGTCTTGGTTGTCCAGTCTATTGAAAGATCTATCTCATTCACTCCCTTCAGTACTTCTAAGGATATTTTCCTAGCTCTTTCCAATAGCTTTTCAATCACTTCCATCCCTTGTTTCTCTACGTAATTCCTCACGGTCTGTGGGGATACGTCATACGCTCTGGACTTGTTCTCTACAGAGTCGTTCCACAAACACGCGGAGATGAGAGTTCTCGCTACCTCATCTACCTTTTCCCCTTGGAAGTTCAACATGGAAAGTAATTTATATCCTATTTGTTGAATGTTTGGTGAGGGAGACCGGGTGTTACCATCTTCCTATCTCACGTGGTAATACTCCATCTCCCTCACCTTAAACCCTTTCTTCAATTCTTTACACTATTATAAATTTCTTTATCTTTTATAAATTCGATATTATCCTACCAGAAATATTTTTTCTAATATGATTTTGGGTCTACCGTACAGTGCAGCTAAGGCTTCTGCAGACCTTTTCGTTAAGACTTACGTTAGGACTTATAACGTTAATGCTATAATTGTGAGGCCTTCTAATAATTACGGACCTAGGCAGTTTCCTGAGAAGTTTATTCCAAAGGCAATTATTAGGACTTTGCTAGGTTTGCACGTTCCCGTTTACGGCGACGGGAAGGCAGAGAGAGATTAGATATTCGTAGAAGATACTGCGAGGATAATAGCTGACTTACTAGATAGGGCTGAGTGGAAGGGGGAAGTTTATAATATTCCTGGGAAACAGCGGGTTACCAATCTTGATTTACTTAAATTGTTAGGGGAAGTCATAGGAAGGGAGGTTAGGATTAGGTTTGTTTCCGATAGGTCGGGGCATGATAGGAGGTATTGTATGAATACTTCCCTTTCTTACGAAACGACTCCTCTGAAGGATGGTTTGAGGAAGACCTATGAGTGGTATGTTAGTAATGAGTGGTGGTGGAGGCCACTGATAGACGATAAGTTCTTTAAGGAAGATGAGCCGTGGAAGTAAAGAGGTACTTGATAGGCAGATTTCTTCCAATAAGTGTAGAAATTGCAAAGGTTAAAATTGTGAGTTTTCTTATGAGGTACCTTATATTATGATACTTACATTTAACATGTTCTTCAACTATATGTAAAATTTTCTGTCTTAATAACCTTTAATGGAGACTTAGCGAAAGAAGACTGCTATTTGTTGTCTTGTTATAATTGGACGAACAATCCGAGTAGGCTGGAGTAGAGTTTGGGATAACTACTTCTCCTCCTGATACTTTATCGTCTTTTATTATTACTTCCAGTTTTCTCTTTTCTTCTTCGTTTAGTCCCTCTCTCATTAGTTCTAGTAGGATTTGGATGTAGGAGTACCTTTTTACCCCAGCTATCGTCATTAGTCCTTCTTTATCGTATTTGTTTAGAATGAAGTAGATTAGCTTTTCTTTAGTTTCTCTGCTAATTTCTCCTACTTTTCCTTTCTTCCAATTATATAGTGTTTTTCTACTTATTCCGCATTCTCTTTCCAATTCGCTGTCATTTTCTTTAAGTTTTCCTAAGAGGTTAAGTATCTCTGAGTCGCTTAAAGAGGCTGAAAGAACTTTTGCTAACACTTGTTTTTCTATCATGTGTAACATATTACACATACAAGGTAATAGATGATAAAAATTTGAGCATAGATGTGATGAGAATAGCTTATAGACATTTATTTGAGAGAGTACTTAAACTAGCAGACAGAGAATATTCAAATGGATACTTATTGTACACGATCAGATAAATGTAGATAAGGATTATCAAATGGCAAAGGATCAAATGAACGTAGTTAAAATTATGGAGGATGAGCTACTCAATAATGCGTTCATAACAAGGACGTCAGCTATAGGGAGAATCTTTAAACCTATTTTATTTGCAAATTCTGCTAATTATGATGCTTTACAAATATCAGATTTTGCTGGCTACATTATAAGGAAACATGTACTTAACGAAAATAGTGAAAAATTTCCTTACTAAAAAATATTTGAGATAATTAGCAGTAAACTAGATAAAAATCCAAAGACAGGAAAGATAGAAGGATGGGGAATTAAGACCTGGACATATTTTGCGGAAGTTGAATAATCGGGAACACGTGGCCGCTACGCCAGGTGTCCCCTCATCTATAGCGCTACGCTACTCAATTAACTTCTAATTAAAAGTACCTATTTAAAATTTTCTAGAATTAATACGCCATAGTTCAGCTTAATTTTATTAAATTAACACGAGAAGGACGAACTCCAAGTTCAACGTTTAATTTAAAAAGTTTATAATGCTATCGTTAACAAATTAAACACAAGCTCAATTGCCTACTCAACTAGCAGTTTGCATAAATTTCTAATAATTCCTTTCAATAGAGTAAACTCATTTATTTTACACAAAATATTTAGTGAATAGTTAAATAATTGAATCAACAGGCGAGAGTTTCAAACTTTTAGACGGCTCTGAAGGCTTCTCTTTATTTGTACTAATTATGTAAGCAATTATTAGAATAAAATAATTTATTAATTATCCATCACAATTCTCACATATGGAGGAGCTAATAAAGAAGGCCGAAGATATAGGAATTAACGTTGAAGACGTGTTGATAAGCTTGATAAGCAAGAACGACCCTAAAGAGGAGATAAAGCTTAGGCTTGATCTTGCTAAGAAGTATATGAAAGAATGTGAGGAGTACTTAAAGAAGGGTGATGCTATTCAGGCTTCTGAGAAGGCTTATAAAGTTGCGGAAGAGCTAATTAAGGCTTTGTCTGAGAAGTTCAATCTTGAAGAATATCAAAAAACCTTGAAGGAAGGCAGATGGTATACTTACCTCCTAGTGTCAGCTTCTAGTAAGCTCTCTCAGAAATTGGGGGACTGGGTATTGTCAGGCTGGGACGCTGGGTACTCACTTCACGTATGGGGTTTTCATGAGGCAAAGCTTTCAGTAAGTGACATTATACCGAGAGTAGAAAAGGTAAGAAAAATGCTTGAAGAAAGTGAAAAAATACTTACCAATTAATCATTGGTTCTCTATAAAAGAAATTTCCTAAGTTTATAATCTTATGATTTTGAAACAAGATATTTAAATATTTTGTCCCCATTTGCTTTGTGGATCTGTTCAATTTTTCTAAGAGACTACATTAAACTTACTTTTAATTCTACTGCGGATTTAGAATTTATACTGAAGAAGTGAGTTTAGAGCCTAAGAAAATTCAACTAGCCCACAAATCAGTCCCCATTACCTTGTTATGCAGAGAGAGAATAACGTTCAGACTATTATTAATGCAAAAATATTATTTCTAATAGAGTTCAAGACGAAATTGCTAGAATATGTATAAGTAGCCTATTCTGGGAATTGGCAATATTTATTACTTATAATTCAAGTAATCCTAGGAATTTCCTGAGTATTAACCGTCCTGGAAAATCCTTAACGCTAAAAGTTGAGGAATACTCCTTACTGCTTTGTTGAATTCTTCAGTTTTCTCAACTCGTTAATTTTCCTTAAATTCAAAATCAAGCGCAGATTTAAAAGTAAGTTTAACGTAAACGTGATAAAAATTGAAGTAACCCACAAAGATCTAGTAATGTTGTTAAGGCAGCACAGTCATAAGGTAGTTTTTTGATCAGTCATTTTTTGTTAATTTCTGCAAACGCATTCGACAATGCTTGATCAAAAGTCACTAGCCTCTTAATTTTTAGCCTCTTCGAGAGAGTGTCCCAAGCGCAAATAATTGAATAAATATATTATGATAGAAAAACAATTTTATAATTAATTAAGAATAAAATATAATTATATCTTTCAGTATAACGAGAGATTAAGCTTATATTGTAATGGAAAATAATCAAGTATAGAGAAAAACAGAATTTCCAACATAGTCCACACTACCTTGATCAACTCTCGCGGTACAAGTTAGTGGGCGAGTTGACTCTCCGGAACACGCGATAACACAGAAGTGTAGATGTAGGAGTTGTAAATCAACGCGATAACGTAGACAAAGAACTCGACCATACCCTTTTCAGTAGCGTAAGGCCTCCAATACCTCCTCAAGAAGATCCCAAAGAACTCCACTGCTGAAACTAGAGAAACCTATCAACCAAGTTGAGGACTTCCCCACGAAGCCCCTATCCACTACCTTATAACCGCTGCGAGAGAAGCCAACCTTATTGTCCGGAAAATTGGCCAGTTCCACTTGAATCTCGTGAACTATCATTGTAGGCGACATGAGGTTGAAGACCTTGAAGCCGAACTCCTGTTCCTCTTCTTTGTAAACTCTCCCTTGAACCTCCTCCTCGCTTTGCACTTAATGTAAAAGAAGAGCGTGTTAGCCGCCTCCCTGTACTTCCTCTGCCTTAGGTCTAGCTCAAACTTCTTCTCCAATGTTTCCTTGTTCCTCTTCCCGAAGGGTACCTCGATTAGGAAGGAATCCACGATCCACAGCTTTCCAACCTTTCCGTATAACGCACTGCTAGGTAAGTAGTCAGCAAGTCTACTCATCTTCCCCTCCAACTCCTTGGCGTACTCCTTGAACAGAGTCTTTACCTCTCCCCTAAATTTCTTTGCCCTCCTATGGATCTCCGACTTAGACTTGTACTCGCCTAGGAACCACCTTACCACCACGTCTGACTCGTAGTAGCTCCGCACGTCCCTGTAGGAGCACGTCCACACAATCATAACTATTAACGCTCTCGATATGAAGAGGTCAGAGAGACGCGACAGCACTTCAGACGTGATCAGCATGTAGTTCATTTTCACAAGTGTTTTATGCCTTGCTGATAAATGTTCATAGGGGACCGGGCCGTTGTAGTATTCTATCCAATGCTTCATGTGAATCGGTACTACATCGTCCCGGTTCCCTTTAAGTATTACGCGACTTTTTGCTTCAAGCGAAAATTCAAAATTTCTCAGTAATTCACAATATCTTTTGAATTATTATCTATAAACCTTTACATAGATTTATTCAATTATTTGCACTTGGGACACTCTCTCTACTAATCTCTATTCAGTTCCTAAAGAACATATCTGAAATGCTTGTAACAGATTTTACAAATAATAATGTAATTATTTTACTTAGATAATTATTGCCTACTTCCTTTTTACCATAATTATTTTTTGGTACATGTTTTCTTCTGCTAATAAGTCCCATCACTGTTAGAAGACGTAGAAGGGGAACATTAGCTTGTATCTAGTTTAGACTTTCATGAAAATCTTAGCAGCATTACATAACATAAAAAAATAATTTAATATGACATAAGAAAAGTTGAATAATTTATCATAAAAATCTAAAATATTATTATCTTAAAACTAATAAAATTTATCTCGTTATATATTAAAATGAAATGTTTAAGTAATAGAAATTTACGTAAAACTGCTAATTTAAGGCAAATAGAAATTATTAAAGATTAAGTAAAAATTAAGTATATGCATAATTCAGAATCTTAGAATATGCATTATAAATATATAATGAAAAATTAAATATGAGAATTTAATGTATATCTGTAGTTATGGATTTTTGGAAAATCGCCATAGATCTAAGCTTTAGCAATAGTATTACAGTTATTAGTATTGTTGGTCTAAAAGAATCTTGTAATCCCGCATATTGTATTCCTATTACTTATCATTTCTCTTCATCGGGTCATCTTAAAAGATATAATGATATAAGTTACAAAAATAGTAAAAAATTATATTTAAGAAAAATATTTAAATATTATGAATATAGAGAATACAACTATACACAAATATTAAATGGTGGAATATTCAGCGAATTTTTAGGACGGGGAGGCTTTGCTGCATCTCTGATTTTTTACGGTAATTCTATTAATCTGAGTGAAATAGACGGAGTTAAAAAAGATTACTATAACCTTATAATAAAACATAAGAAGGTAAAATATAAAGATG
Source organism: Acidianus brierleyi (assembly GCF_003201835.2). Taxonomy (NCBI): domain Archaea; kingdom Thermoproteati; phylum Thermoproteota; class Thermoprotei; order Sulfolobales; family Sulfolobaceae; genus Acidianus; species Acidianus brierleyi. The sequence goes on from NZ_CP029289.2 coordinate 980,379, forward strand.
AAAGAAAATCTTCACTCGTTTATAAGCCAATTTATAACTTAATAAATAAAAAATTTTACTCCAGTGAAAAAGAATTATATGAAATTAAGGAACTAATTATAGACGACATGTTACACGCTAAGATTTACTTTCCAGTATTATCTAGAATGTTTAAAAAGGAAAATAAACGCAATAGGCATAATATCTTAGGAAATAGAAAAACATTACTAGAAAATAATGCTAAAAGCATGGATAAAAAGGATGTAGAATACATTTTGATAACATTAGCAGATAATTTAGCAAATTATATACGAATAAAATCACTGCCGCCAACTACACATCCCCTTCCCGCGTAGAAGGGGATTCGGTCTGCGGCTCTTATTTAATAATTTCTATCTTATAGTTTTTAAAGTTTCTCTATCTATTAAAGATAGGCACATCTACACAGAATACTATATATAGACGTAAACTAATAGGTAGGAAACTAATTTCATTTACCTTTAAGCCCTAAAGAAGTATAAAGTTGAGAATATTTATCCTAATAAGATCCAATGAAAAAAGGATTTAGAGAGTATATAGAAAGGAAATATTAGTAATATTTCAGTATTTTTACTGAAAATGACTAAATTCCTTTGAAAGAGATAAATTGCTATTGTGAGAGTAAAAATAGTTTATTTTATAGAATATCTAGAAAAACTATGAATAAACACTTGAAGAACAGAAAAGAGAGTTTGTCTATACAAGATACTTTACGTTTAGTATTGCCAGGTCAAGAAGAAAGGTAAAAACGAGACGAACAAGAAATAATTATTAATTAAAAATATATTGCCCATATGACAAGCATCCTCTACAATCAAACTAAGTTAAGGGCCCATCGCAAAATAACCACACAAGAACTTAAAATTATTTCTCCACAAGACTCCTAGAAGCAGCAAAATAACAATACAAAACAGAAAATGCAGTTTGCTAAGAAAACTTTATATAAAAAATCACTAAGTAAAGATCGATGAAGTTTCAATGTATATTTCTACTATCAATTATTCTATTTTCTATAATACCTCAATTTTCTTTAACTCTACAAAGTGCAGTTCATGACACATTTATACCCGAATTTAATGAAAATACCATTCCTCCTTCACCGTCTCCATTATATTATTATTCAAATATAACGCTTAAAGCAGACTATATGATCGTAGTTGATTCTGATCTCTCACAACCTTGTACATTGATAGTTTTTACTCCCAGCCAATATAATGCTTGGCATAATGGAGAACAAACATATGCAGTTTATGTTAAAAATATAACTAGCGGAAAATATTATATTCCATTACCTCCAGGTAATTACATAGTTGTTCTTAATGGACCAATAGCCGTAGGTGTTAGTATTTATACTTTAGCAGAAAACGCTATACCGTTCTTGGAAAATGAGATGAATTCTTCTTATAACCCAACAGGCATAGCTTCTTATGGAATTTACAATAATAGTGGTGAGCTAAGTGAGTATACAGTGAAAACTCACGAGATTTTAGGATTCTATAATATAACTTCTATAAAAGCATATAATTCTACATTTTCTGACCCTTATGGTGCGTCGTTACAACTTAATGTTGTTTTACAGTTAATAACTAAAAATGGAAATCAGAGCTTATGGTTGCAAAATGTTATATCTTTCATAACAAATGAAAGTACAGCATTTTATGTAGATAATATTTGGAATGACTCTGCAGTGAATGCGTCAATTAATCCGTCATTAATTAGTGGTAATGGATCCATCAATATTTATAATGGACGATCTTACTATGCTTACGCTACTCCATATTTTTCCTACAATTATCCTTTTGCAGGATATTTGATAATTAATACTACTAACGTTAAAGGTGGAGTTGAAGTAACGTTTGGCTACGTTAGTGTGCAAAATGGATTTTTAATTCCTCCTAACGTAATATATTACGATAGAGTTTTTATTTCAGTACCTAATCTAGTAAATTCCTATATTCTGGTTGACCCTAATCTATTGACAGGTAGTGAGAATTTATATGATGCTGAACTAGTATTCGGAGGACAATATAATGGGGAAATAACTAATTATACTTCACTTAACGCTAACCTTGCGTTAATGTATAATAATTCTGGAGTTAAAACTTTTCCATCAGTTTACACGTTTGGTTCTGATACTGCAGAGGCAGCAGGCAATCTTCATGTTTCATTACAAAATAATAATGCTATAGTTACTGTAGGAGAGAGAGATTATGGATTATTAACAAATAATTTTACTCCTTCAATTCCCGGATTTACATATCTTCAGTTTGAAAATGTTGTGAATAATTTAGGAATAGTGAAAGTATATGGATTTTATATAAATAGTCGTTTCCCTATAAATGTGCCTTTATATATTATTCCTAATGATACAGTAAACTACACACTTTATAAAATAACGTTAACAATCAACGGAGTGAATGAAACTATTCCTGTTAATTATGATTTACCAAGTTTCCAATATTTTGATAACATTACAATAATATGCGAATACAATGAAAACATATTAGTTACAATAAATTATCCTAATGGGACAGTTAGTCAATGGTATCTAAGAGGCGAATATACTAATTTTCCTAGAATTATTCAAATAAACCAGACTGTAAGATATTTATTAACGCAGAATCAATTCCTTGTAAATTCTCCAATGAATATTCATCCCTCTTATGTTGAGCAGTATCTCATTTCTGTCCAATATCCTAATGGTACAATTACTGGATGGTACAACGCTAGTTCATCAATTATTTTACCAAACACAATATACATAAATAATTCAACGAGGTATGTTGCAGACGAAAATTCAATAACTATAACTCACTCTGGAGATTATTCCCCTGCATATACAGAGGAATTCTTAGTTACAATAAAATATACTAATGGATCAGTTAGCCAATGGTATACTAAAGGGTCTGAAATCTACCTTAAAGCTAATGTAAACTTCTTCCAAACAGCTAAATGGGTAGGAACTTACAATGAGACTAATGGGGGTTCAATATTAGTGAATGAACCAATTAGTGAAGATGAAGTATTAGGTATAAACTATATTCCTATTATAGGGATAATATCTATAATAATAGTAGTAGGAATTATTGTTTTCTTAAGGAAAAAATAAATTTTTTTAGTAAAAACAGAAAGTATTATATCCATATTTTTTAAATATATGTTATTTCTCTTAAGATAGTATGCCGTCTCCTTTTGATTACATGGAATTCAGAAGGCTTTTGATTCAATATGGCATTTCTGACTTTGGTTTTCCGCTTATAGAAATGAGTTTATTATGGACGTTTTACCTTTATCTTCATAATCCTTTACTTTTTTCTGTAATAGCTGTAGGAAGGCCTTTGGTAAGAACTTTTTCAGCACCAATAGGCGGAATGATAAGTGACAAGTATGAAAAATGGAAAGGGTTAATGATATTCAAAAATTTGACAGTAATTGCAGTGTTAGGTGTTATATTTTTCTTAATAACTAATAATATAATTCTTGCTATTATAATCTTTTATCTTAGAATAATAGTTGCAGAAATTTCCAATACTATTGGACATGTTTCGTTCAGTAGTCTTTTACCTAGAAATATGCTTAAAGATGCATACTTTTATGCTAAGGTTGTGGGACATACTTCAAGTATTATTTCGCAATTGTCTTGGTTTATACTTTATCAGATTCAGGTGTTCAAAGGGGACGGAAGACTCCATCCGTGGAGATGGATAGGCTCCACATGCTTCGCCTCTAACATGGCTAGGCGATAGCTTGAAGAGCCGAGGAAACCACTTGATAGAGGTTAACTTTAGGATCTTCACTTTGTATGTGTAATACTCTTTTTCTAGTTCTTGAATTTTTCTATAATACGCGTTGTATTGTTAATTTTGTTAGGAGATAGTACGAACTAACTATGAGAACGTCTCCTTAAATTTTTGCACACTCCTACTCGGGATATTGTCCCACATGTTAGATCGCGGGGACGTATAGCCAGCCTACCCCATGGGGTTTTATCCCCATGTTCACTTTTGGCTTGTGTTATTTTCTTGTTCTCTTTATAAAAGTTTTACTCTTGTAAGGCTTGTCTTCTTGTTTAGGAGTGTTGTTCGTGAAAATCGCCGTAGGAGTTCTAAGCGTTTCCGTTTGCCCCTACACTTTCATTTCACTCATTTTATGTTCAATCATGATCGAGTGTAGGGACTTAGCCCTCAACCACCTACCAAACTTAACGGTAGATGGGTCATGGGACTCCTTTGAGCCCAACGGCACGGGCCTCACATCTCCGTAATCACTCCCACCCTTTTGGGCATAGCCCACATCGGCGTGAGAGATCATTATTTATCAACAAAAATTTATTATAAACAGACAAAAAGATTTCTATTAACGTGAAAAAGGATTCAGCCTCCATTAGTTACTTCCTCTTAGTTTACAATCAATTATTCTAATCTTATAGAAATAAAGTGAATTACTAGGGGTACCTGAATCGCTATCTGGAGCTATCACAAAGCATGTTGCTCAAAATCTCGAGCACTGTTGAAAGTAAGGTGGAAAAGTATATTTAGTAGAAAAGTATACTTTAATTTATGGCTACTACAATAAAAGTTAAGGACAAAACCAAGCTTGATCTTGAGAGTTTGAGGGCTGAGATCTTGCTGAAGTCAAATATTAAGCTAACTATGGAGGAATTGCAAGATTACCTCATATCCTTTGCCATTGATAATAAGGAGTCGTTTTTTGATTATGTAATGAAGAAGTTTAAAATGAAAAATTATGAAAAAATGAAGGAAGCTATAAAAGATTGGGGTATTGATACTAGTAATATTGACGTCGACAGTGTAATATATGATAATCCTTGATACGAGCTTCCTAATAGCTTTTTATAATAAGAGGGATTCCAGGCACGAAGAGGCTCTGAAGATCTTCGACGATACTAACGACAAGCTGGTAATTTCAGACTATATCTTTGACGAGATAGTGACATTTTTAAGGGCTAAGGTTCCGTGGACAGCCATAGAGGTGGGTGAGAATATTTTAGAGAACTTGGACATTATAAGAGTTAATGATGAGGACTTTAGAACAGCGTGGGAGCTGTTCAACAAGTTTAATAAATTAAGTTTTACCGATTGTACTACCTTATCCCTCTCGAAGAGGCTAAAAATTAAGAGGCTAGTGACTTTTGATCAAGCATTGTCGAATGCGTTTGCAGAAATTAACAAAAAATGACTGATCAAAAAACTACCTTATGACTGTGCTGCCTTAACAACATTACTAGATCTTTGTGGGTTACTTCAATTTTTATCACGTTTACGTTAAACTTACTTTTAAATCTGCGCTTGATTTTGAATTTAAGGAAAATTAACGAGTTGAGAAAACTGAAGAATTCAACAAAGCAGTAAGGAGTATTCCTCAACTTTTAGCGTTAAGGATTTTCCAGGACGGTTAATACTCAGGAAATTCCTAGGATTACTTGAATTATAAGTAATAAATATTGCCAATTCCCAGAATAGGCTACTTATACATATTCTAGCAATTTCGTCTTGAACTCTATTAGAAATAATATTTTTGCATTAATAATAGTCTGAACGTTATTCTCTCTCTGCATAACAAGGTAATGGGGACTGATTTGTGGGCTAGTTGAATTTTCTTAGGCTCTAAACTCACTTCTTCAGTATAAATTCTAAATCCGCAGTAGAATTAAAAGTAAGTTTAACGTTAGAGAAAAATTGAAGCAATCCACAAAGCGTCTTTTACACCATTATTTAACTAAGTACTCTTTCTACCTTCTTTTAAAATATTTCAGTGGCACATTCTAGGCTTTCTCACCAAGTATACAAAGTAAACTTTATATACATTCTCTCTAAGTTTTTATTTATGAGCGAAATTATAAGAGTAAGTAAAGACGTGAAAGAAAAGTTAGTTAAAATCTCTGCCGAGTTGCAGTTGAGTAAAGGTAAAAAGGTTAGTTTAAACGAGACAATAGGATATTTAATAACTCTTTACGAAGAGAATAAAAAAGGTAATAAGAATTCACAGTTGCTTTTATCTCTTTTAGGCTCTGCCAGAGGAATTAGGGAAGAGTTTGAGAGGTCTAGAATAGAGGATGAAAGTAGTAGCTGATACAGGAGTATTAGTTGAAGTTTTAGAAGACTCTAAATTAGGAGAAAAGTTTATACAACTAGTTAATAGTGGAAAATTAGAGCCAATAATTACTAATTTAACATTAATTGAATTAACATACATAGTATGTAGAAAATATGGAATAGACAAGGCTAGAGAACTTGTTAAGAAACTATTAGATTCAGGATACTTTGAGATAGTGAACGCACTTGATTTTGCGGACGAGATAGTCGAAATAAAGTGTAATAATTCTCTGTCTATAATTGATGCATCTGCCATTGCAACGGCTAAAGGACTAGGAATTTCTGCATTATTTAAAATGGAAAAGGAGTTAAAGGATAAAAATTTGAATAACTTGATATTTATCGATAACATAGATGATATTTAACATATTAAAAATATTGATCTAATATTAAATTCAATATAAATGTTATAGTTGAAAACTTGTTATTTTCTAGAAAATTATTTTCTTATAATACTATTCTAATAAAATTGAAGCTTTACATAAAGCAGACGTAGTGAGAAAACATTAAAATGTATTCTACAGTAAAGTCCATGATGGACTTACTCTTCATTAATCATAGGGATATTTACCATCCCCAAGCAGGTGGAGCTGAAGAGGTTATTTATGAAATAGGTAAAAGATTAGCTAAAAATAATAAGGTAACTTGGCTATCGGAAAATGTTAATGGAAGACCTAATTCTGAGGAACTTGACGGAATGAAAATAAAAAGAACTGGTAATAAATTTACTATTCACTTATTTTCGTTTCTTGAAGCTGGGAAACATGATATAGTTATTGATAGCGTAGCTCATGCAGTACCTTTCTTTTCCTATATAGTTAATAAAAGGAATATAGCGTTAGTTCATCATGTTCACCAAGACGTATTGAAATTTGAATTGAACCCTATAATGGCTTATATTGTTAGGAATATGGAGAAAAATATTAAAAATTATGATAATATAATTGCAGTTTCATATACTACTAAAAATGATCTAATAAACAAACTTCACGTTGAGGAAAATAAGATAAAGGTAATACATAATGGAGTAGATCATAAAAAGTACAAGCCTGGAGAAAAATCAAGAGCGCCTTTAATCTTATGGATAGGTAGAATGAAAAACTACAAAAATCCATTTGATTCTCTAGAAATATTCAAAAGATTGAAAAATAAGGCGGAAATGATAGTTGTTGGTGGAGGAGATCTAGCAGAGGATTTTAATGAAGCTGCAAAAACTTTGGGAGTAAAATATTTGGGTAGAGTAAATGAGGAGAAGAAAATCGAACTTTATCAGAAGTCGTGGGTTATTTTGTCAACTTCTTTTATAGAAGGTTGGGGAATGACTATAGTTGAGGCAAATGCTTGTGGGACTCCCGCAGTTGCTTATAAGACTGGTTCTATGCCAGAAATAATAAAGGAAGGTAAAAATGGTTTTTTGGTTGATTATAAGGATTATGATAAGGCTGCAGAGGTCATTGATTATATTTTGGATGAAAGTGTAATGAATAAGCTTTCTAAAAGTTCTTTAGAGGAGTCATTAAAGTATGATTGGGATAAGACTGCTAAGGAATATGAGGATTACTTACGTACTATCTAGTTCTTATTAACCTTTTAGTGAATATCCAGAGGGCCGCATATGTTATGCTTAATAGAGGAAACAGGAAAACGGAAAAAAGTAATATTATAGAAAGTCTCTTGTATAGATCGCTATTGAAAATTTCACCTAAATCATGAATTCCTATGCTGAGGTATACATAACCTAAAAATTCTGTTATGAATGATATTCCAAAATCTATGAAAAGTATAATATCAAGAGATGATGAAAATAGTGATATAACGTTATTAGTAATTATAAGCACTAAAAATGTTATAAATCCAACTATTAACCCCGTAAAAATAAGATTTATCCCATTAATTGCTTTGTGGGTTCGTTCAATATATTTCAATAGGATGATACAGTAAAAATATGTTTTCTATAGAAAATAATATCTCTCCTAAATAATTTACTATACTACTTCTTGACCTCAAAGCCCTTAGCTCGACCAACAACAAGGTTGGCCATGTACATCATCCAAGCATAAGCCAAACTAGCTTAGCATCAACAACTTAACCAGCAAAACTCGTAGCCCTAACAGACTCACCAAATGCTTAACAGCAGAGAACAAGGACTCAACCAACCACCTTAACTAACCCTTCTCATCCCGCCAACGTTCATAACCCAACTTCTTGAACTCGCGCACAGCCTTACGCCTAGCAGGATGACCACGCCTAAAGCGTTCTTCCTAGGAGGAACAACAACACCAAGATTATAAATCTCGCCATCATAAGCCTTACCTAGAACCTCTTAACTTCCTTACCCTTTTCCTTCAAGTCCTTTACTTTGAAGCAGATTCGGCCTCATTACTCGTCACCTCAGCGCTTACTATCTTGAACTCGTCCTTCTCCATAACTACTTCAATCTTAAGGAATTTTGAATCCCTCCTTTTGCCCCACTTTGCTACTACTGTCCTCCCCTTGTTGTGCTTATTCCAGTACCGTCAGCTACTTCAAGTTCGTCACTCGCTTCAGGGAAATTAATGTTCATGTTTCTTACCCTTTCCCATATTGTTAATCTAGGCTTGTCGGTATTATCTTCATTTCTGCTAGTGCGCTTAGTACTCCTTCTACTCTGTAAGGTAAGAACAAGTGCAGGAATGCTAGGAAGTCGTTGAACTCCTTTGGTGCCTTGTACTTGGTCTTAGCATACCTGTTCTCCTCCTGGAGTAATTCCCACCAGTGTTCGAAGACGTAGAAGGGGAACATTAGCTTGTATCTTGTTACCACGTTCTCGTCGTACTCCAATCCCTAGTGTTCTTCTTTTCCATGGGTAATACTCTGCATAATTACTTAAAAATTTTTGTATAATTCTGAAGCGATCCACAACGTACAGTCTTAATGCTAACATCAGTTCTTGTAATTAGTTTTTATGTAATTTTTAGGAGATTGAGAGAATGATATTTAGAGAAATATTAGCCTTAGGTAAATCCTTTGTATCAACAGGAATTTTATTAATAATATTATCCGCAATATTTTCCTCGTCTATTCATGTTTTATCTAACACTTTAGGAGACTATGCGTATTTTACAATATTAATAGGGATTATTTTAACAATTGTAGGAAGCAAAAAATAAAGCTCAGTAATTATGAAGAATTTCGATAAGTTTCTTTGAATGATTTTCCCAAGATAAAGATTTTGCTGTCTCCCACGCATTTTTACTTAATTGATAAGGATTCTCTAAGATTTGATTTATTCTATCTATAGCTTCATTCTCGTCTTTTACTACATATCCATTTTCTCCTTGTTTTATAAGTTCTTTACTTCCTAACCCTTCGTTAACTACAACTGGGACTCCATATCCCATAGCCTCTAAAACGCCCATTCCAGGCCCTCTTTCATTGAATCCGAACCTTACTAAAACTGAAGCCTTTGAATAAAGCTCAATCAATTTTTCTTCACTTACTTTTCCTGTAACTTCAACGTATTTACCATACCTAGCAATAAAATCGTCCATAGTATCTTTTCTAGCCCATGAGCCTGCCATAATAAATTTTCCATTTATTTTTTTGGCAATTTCACCATATAATTCTGGCTTTCTTCCAGAATCCCATGTAGAAACGCTAAGGACTATTTTATCTCTATTATAGCTTATTTTGTTAGCGGGATAACAGCCTGGGTATATGACTTCTGATTTGTATCCTTTTTCTTCTAAAACTTGCTTATTCCAATAGGAATTAGTTATTATAACTTTTGAATGATCTAAAATCTTCTTTTCAAGCTGTCTTGGTAACAGATATTTTAATCCTTTTATTGTTAACGAAGTTTCGTGTAAATAAATAGCGTAATCTTCATCGTAAAATATTTTCCTCAAATATCCAGTTATTCCAGCAAATTGGTCATGAAACAAAGTAAAACCTTTTATTATCCTTGTTGCGTGGACTATCAAATCAAGATCTATTGTTGCATCTTTACCTCTATGACTGGCGTAAAGTGATGTTAAATATGAAAATAATGGAGTAAGAAACCCTCTTTCCCCCTTTCTCCTTAATATTTCATAATCCACTCCATTTAAATCATAATTACCTCCAGCGTCCCTGTATATGAAGAGCTTATATTTGGTCAGCCTGGCCTCCTCAATAGCCATCTTTGGTACTGCGCTATTCCAAAGGAGCCTTACTGCAATATTCATATGTTTAGTATATAGACTTATTTTTTAAAAGTTTGAAGTAGGAATTCATACGTTAATATCTGATTGGCCTAGTTTAAATTATTCAATGTTAAGTGATATCCGTAGAATCTTTCTTAAGTTCTAGATCTATTTGAGCCTCTATTTCTTCTAATGTCATATGCCTCGGCATACTAAGTATCTCATATATTAACCATGCAATGACTAAGATGACTAACAACTCTAAGCTAAGATCTATTACTAGATCTAAAACGTTAACAGTTATTGGCATATAATAACATTTAATATCTGGCTAAAATAGTTTCTGCGGAATCTAACATTAAATTATTTGTTTTTAACATTATCAATAAATACTATTTTATTATTGTCTAGGTGCTAACTATTTCTCACTAGTAATTATTAATATTCTTAGATAAAAGATCTATGAGGAAACTTCTATCTATAAAACTACTGCTATTTTATCTTAACAGGGGATTCAAAGAGGACGGAAGACTCCATCCGTGACGGTAGACCCAAAATCTTATTAGTAAAAATAATTTTTATTTGTTATTAGTTATTTATGTGAATTTAATGTAATTAGATAATTGATTTTGCAATATTTTTTAGAAATTTTTAAGTGTTATATTAGATCTTTTATATTTCTAAAAGTAAACTGAGAAATATTATCATAATATTAGAAAATGATGAGATGCGTATGATAGAATCCGTTTTATTTACATTGATTATTTAATACATTGTTCTTAATGCTCTTGATTATGAGTATAATGAAATATATTCCTTATGAAGAAAAAATATGAGGCTTAATACTGAGTTTGTATTTGTAATATGATTTTGGGTCTACCGGTTAGGGCGTGGTAGGCTCCACATGCTTTGCCTCTAACATGGCTAGGCGATAGCTTGAAGAGCCGAAGGAACTACTTGATTGGGGTCAACTTGAGGGCCTTCACCACCTCCTCTCCTATACCTAGTCTTCTTAGTCTCACCCTTGTATTCCCCATCCTTGAGTACGTGATAAACTATCCTACATATCTTGTTGGCCAAGGCTAATGTAGCCTTTTTGGAATTGCTTGTCCTCTTCAACAAGGCTTGATAGAAGCCATTAAATTGGGCCGTGTTCTTAGCGGACCTTGCAACAAGGAATAGAACGCGGGATAAGTGCTTATTCCCCTTGATGAGACCGTTGTGAAATTCGGTCTTCCCGCTCTGCTTAGTCCAGAAACTCCAGCATAAGCAGCTTGTTTCGAAGACTCAAACCTGCTCACGTCTCCAAGCTCAGCGTAAATTGTGGCTGCAGAGATTGGGCCTATTCCGGGTATCTTAGTCACTACTGCTTCCTCGGGTAGGAACTTCATTATCTCGTTCTCCACTTCCTTGATTTGTTCTTCTATAATGTTCAGTAGGTCCAGGAGTTGTTTTAGGATGAACGCTTCTATTCTAGTTAATTTTCTTCCCAATAATTTGGAGTACTCCTTGATCTCTTCGTCAGTTAGCTTCTCATCATTTAGTTTTCTCACTATTTCCTTTGTCTTCTTTTCGAAGGTAGCTTGTATCCTGCTGTTTCTAGAACTTTCCTTATCTCGTTCTTTACTTGTGTCTTTCTCTCTACTAGTCCTTCTCTGTGTCTTGTCATTTCTCTTAGTTCTTGCATTTCTCCCGTTGGTACGATCCTTTTACTGTGCCTGCAGCGTAGGCTATTGTGAGTCTTATGGAGTCGTTCTTGTCTGTCTTCTTGCCTAGGACTTCAACTGTTTCAGGGTTTATCACGTTTACTTTTAGTCCCTTGTCTCTCAGTACGTTGTATACGTGGTAGAAGTATACTCCTGTTGCTTCCATTATTCCTTCTTCGTATCCTTCTAGGAATTTTATAAGTTCTTTGAGTCCTTCCTCGTTGTATTTGAATTCTCTCGTATCAGCTTCTTTTACTGTGTTGTTGTTTATTTCCATCTTGGTTGCAACAAGTCTTGATTCCCCCACATCTATTGCAAATACTTTAGGCTTTATCTTCCTTTCCATATGTAATACTCTTTTTCTAATTCTTGAATTTTTCTATAATACGCGTTGTATTGTTAATTTTGTTAGGAGATAGTGCGAGCTAACTATGAGAACGTCCCCTTAAATTTTTGCACACTCCTACTCGGGATATTGTCCCACATGTTAGATCGCGGGGGACGTATAGCCAGCCTACCACATGGGGTTTTATCCCCATGCCCACTTTCGGCTTGTGTTATTTTCTTGTTCTCTTTATAAAAGTTTTACTCTTGTAAGGCTTGTCTTCTTGTTTAGGAGTGTTGTTCGTGAAAATCGCCGTAGGAGTTCACTTATTAATAGTATTCATTGTTAAGGCTTTAGAAATGAAATTCGTTAATATAAACAAATTAGAGGACGCTCTACTTAGCTTTTTTAGTCTTAAATTTCAATGAACGTTCTGTAACTCTTTTAGTCTAAAAACTTAAGTTAAAAAATCTCATAGACTTGTCTATATAAAATTTATTAATGCTTTTATACATTATATTTGCTATGTACGAGGTAAAAAAACTCAAGGATAATACATACGAAATTAATCTTGATGGAATAAGGACTATTTCCTTCAAACTTGAAGAGGACATGATAAAAGAAATAGAAATTGCTTGTAAAAAACTAGGATACAAAAACAAGAGTGAACTTATTAAGGATGCAATAAAGGAATATCTTAATTATTTATCTAATCATTGACCACAAAACTACTGATACACTGTCCATGCTCATGGCTAAAGCTGCATATTCTGGAGGAAGATAAATTGGGTAAAGGACACCTGCTGCTATAGAAACTAGGACTGAGTTGTATGCAAATGCCCATATAAGGTTCTGTTTTATCTTACTTACTGCCCTTTTTCCATATCTAAATACAGTTAATAATGAATTAATGGAAGGTATTATTATATCGCCTGCATATTTAGCTATTTCAGTCCCTGAAGATATTGCTATACCTATGTCTGCTTCTTTTATAGCCTCCGCATCATTTACTCCGTCCCCTATAAATACTGTAACTCCTCTTTT